>NZ_JAFEUF010000230.1 GCF_016901035.1 Streptomyces durocortorensis | reverse complement strand
CGGCGGCGGCGGGGACGGGGGCGGGGCGCCCCAGGACAGCGAGAACTCGGCCCCGGCGACCCCGTGAGCGCACGGTGAGCGCGAGGTGAGCGCACCCCTTCCCCGGGTCGGCTCCCGGCCCTGGTCACGGGCCTGGTCATGGGCCTGTTTCCGGGGGAGGGCAAGCTTCATCCGCCCAGCCGTTACGCTGGACCCGTGGCAGTCGTCGATATTTCCGAAGAGCTGAAGTCCCTCTCCTCGACCATGGGGTCGATCGAGGCCGTCCTGGACCTGGATGCGCTGAGGGCGGACATCGCCGCGCTCGAGGAGCAGGCAGCGGCGCCGTCCCTGTGGGACGACCCGGAGGCGGCCCAGAAGATCACCAGCAAGCTTTCGCACCTCCAGGCCGAGGTCCGCAAGGCCGAGGCCCTGCGCGGCCGCATCGACGACCTCGAAGTCCTCTTCGAGCTCGCCGAGGACGAGGGCGACGCCGACGCCCGGGCCGAGGCCGAGGTCGAGCTGGAGTCGGTGAAGAAGGCGCTGGACGAGATGGAGGTCCGCACGCTCCTCTCCGGCGAGTACGACGCGCGCGAGGCCCTCGTGACCATCCGCGCCGAGGCCGGCGGCGTCGACGCCGCCGACTTCGCGGAGAAGCTCCAGCGCATGTACCTCCGCTGGGCCGAGCAGCACAACTACAAGACCGAGGTCTACGAGACCGCCTACGCCGAAGAGGCCGGCATCAAGTCGACCACCTTCGCCGTCCAGGTCCCGTACGCCTACGGCACGCTCTCCGTCGAGCAGGGCACCCACCGCCTGGTCCGCATCTCGCCGTTCGACAACCAGGGCCGCCGCCAGACGTCCTTCGCGGGCGTCGAGGTCCTCCCGGTCGTCGAGCAGACCGACCACATCGAGATCGACGAGTCCGAGCTGCGCGTGGACGTGTACCGCTCCTCGGGCCCCGGCGGACAGGGCGTCAACACCACGGACTCCGCGGTCCGTCTGACCCACCTGCCCACCGGCATCGTCGTCTCCTGCCAGAACGAGCGCTCGCAGATCCAGAACAAGGCGTCCGCGATGAACGTCCTCCAGGCGAAGCTCCTCGAGCGCCGCCGCCAGGAGGAGCAGGCCAAGATGAACGCACTCAAGGGCGACGGCGGCAACTCCTGGGGCAACCAGATGCGTTCGTACGTCCTCCACCCGTACCAGATGGTCAAGGACCTGCGTACGGAGTTCGAGATGGGCAACCCCGAAGCGGTCTTCAACGGCGAGATCGACGGCTTCGTCGAGGCGGGCATCCGCTGGCGCAAGCAGCGGGAGAAGTAGCTTCAGAGGTACGGAGGTTGGGCCCGGACAGGCGACTGTCGGGGCCCCTCTGCGTTACGGAGGATCTGTGCCCGATACGTCACAGTCGGGCTTCCGATTAGCCGTCAAGAACCCCCATATCGGTGCCTAGTGCACGGAACGGCCTTGACGTAATCCTTAACTCTGGCCAGGGTGCTAGAGCAGCATGCGTATGTCTGGGACGGGTGTGAACCGGGGGGCGGGCGGGGTGACCACGACACGACGTGGCCTTGCCGAGAGAGATTCCCCGCAGGGCCCACGGCCCGCATATGGCTGCTCCAATGACGAGATCGGCTACTGGGGGTAGCAACAGATGACGAAGAAGACGCGTGTTCGCGTCGCGCGGATAGCCGCCGGTGCGGTTATCGCCGCGGGTGCCTCGCTGACTGCGGCGGGTGCGGCACAGGCGCTGGAGATCGGCGTCGACACCGGCGTCGCGGAGGTCAACGTCCAGGCGGACCTGCTCGACGGCGACGACCCGATCGGTGGCGCCGACCCGGGCGACGTCGAGGGTGCTGTCGAGGGTGGCAACCAGGGCGGCGTCGAGGGCGCGGTCGAGGGTGCCGTTGAGGGTGGCAACCAGGGCGGCGTCGAGGGCGCGGTCGAGGGTGCCATTGAGGGCGCCGACCCGGGCGGCATCGAAGGCGCGGTCGAGGGTGCTGTCGAGGGTGGCAACCAGGGCGGCGTCGAGGGTGCCGTTGAGGGTGGCAACCAGGGCGGCGTCGAAGGCGCGGTCGAGGGCGGCAACAACGGCGGCTCGGGCAACAACGGCGGTTCCGGCAACAACGGTGGATCCGGCAACAACGGTGGATCCGGCAACAACGGCGGCTCGGGCAACAACGGCGGTTCCGGCAACACCGGCGGTTCCGGCAACAACGGTGGATCCGGCAACACCGGCGGCGGCGACCAGGGCGGCACCGGCACCTCCGGTTCGTCCACGGCCGGCTCCACCGGCGGTGGCGACGACGTCGGCTCCTGCACCGTCGACCTCGACGGCGCCGAGTGCACCGACAACACCGACACCGACAGCGTCGGCAACAAGCCGGTCGAGCAGAGCAAGGGCAAGGAAGAGCTCGCCGAGACCGGTGCGGCCGAGACGACCTTCCTGGTCATCGGCGCCGCGACGATGATCGCGGGCGGCATCGGCTTCCGCATCCTGCCGCGCCTCGTCGGCGGCGGTCGCACGGTCGCCTAGGTCCGCAGCCGGGTCCGGACGGGCCCAGGTGGATCGTACCGACGCGTAGCGGGCGAGGATCAGGCCCGTACGCGGCACGGCACAGCATGAGGAAGGGCCCGGGAGGGCGTACGACGCCTCCCGGGCCCTTCTGCGCGCCCGGACCGCTCAGGCGGCCTTACGCATACGTCTCTCAGCCCTCGACGGGGCGGTGAGGGGCGGCCCCAGGGGGCCGTACGGCTGTGCGGGCCCGAATCAGGCCGCTTGGTGCGCCAGCAGCGCGAGCGCCGTCAGCAGCACCACCATCAGGGCGATCAGCATCGCCGGGCTCATCCCGGCCAGCGGGCCCTGGCCCTGCTCCTCCAGCATCTGCTGCCGCACGGCACGGCAGACGCGGCAGCGGCCCTCGCTGACGGGGGACGCGCAGTTCGCGCACACCAGTCGGTCATAGGTCATGCGCATTCCTCCTCCCGCGCGGCGGAGCCGCTTGCCTGCTGTCTCTCCGCACAACGCTCACGGAAACGCAACCGTTCCCCCCTCCACTGTGCCAGCTCGCGGCGATTTCGGCGCGGCCCGCCGGACAAGGTCCGGCACGACCCGTTTCGTACCGTGGGGCGATTCGCCATATACCACCCATTGCCGGACGCCGCCTGCACGCGTGAGCCCGGTTCGCGTATGGTCACGCTCACCTACTCCCGGCCGACCGTGGTGCATCCGTGATCCGATTCGACAACGTCTCCAAGACCTACCCGAAGCAGACCCGACCGGCTCTGCGCGATGTCTCGCTGGACATCGAGAAGGGTGAGTTCGTCTTCCTGGTGGGGTCCTCCGGCTCCGGCAAGTCGACCTTCATGCGACTGATCCTGCGCGAGGAGCGTGCCAGCACGGGCATGGTCCATGTGCTCGGCAAGGACCTCGCGCGGCTGTCCAACTGGAAGGTGCCGCAGATGCGCCGCCAGCTGGGGACGGTCTTCCAGGACTTCCGCCTGCTGCCCAACAAGACGGTCGCGGAGAACGTGGCCTTCGCGCAGGAGGTCATCGGCAAGCCCCGCGGCGAGATCCGCAAGGCCGTGCCCCAGGTCCTCGACCTCGTCGGCCTCGGCGGCAAGGAGGAGCGGATGCCCGGTGAGCTCTCCGGCGGTGAGCAGCAGCGCGTGGCCATCGCCCGCGCCTTCGTCAACCGCCCCATGCTGCTGATCGCGGACGAGCCGACCGGCAACCTCGACCCGCAGACCTCCGTGGGCATCATGAAGCTGCTGGACCGGATCAACCGGACCGGCACCACCGTGATCATGGCGACCCACGACCAGAACATCGTCGACCAGATGCGCAAGCGCGTCATCGAGCTCGAACAGGGCCGTCTCGTACGCGACCAGGCACGCGGCGTCTACGGCTACCAGCACTGAGCGGGCGGCCCCCGGGCCCCGCGTTTTCGAGCATCGAGCACTGCACTGAAAGGACGCCATGCGCGCCCAGTTCGTCCTGTCGGAGATCGGCGTCGGTCTCCGCCGCAACCTCACGATGACCTTCGCGGTCGTGGTCTCCGTCGCCCTCTCGCTCGCCCTGTTCGGCGGTGCGCTGCTGATGCGCGAGCAGGTCAGCACGATGAAGGACTACTGGTACGACAAGGTCAACGTCTCGATCTTCCTCTGCAACAAGAACGACGCCAAGGAGATGCCCAAGTGCGCCAAGGGGGCTGTCACCAAGGAGCAGAAGGAGGAGATCAAGGCCGACCTGGAGAAGATGGACGCCGTCGACACGGTCCACTTCGAGACGGTCGACGAGGCGTACAAGCACTACCAGGAGCAGTTCGGCGACTCCCCGATGGCGGGCAACATCACGCCCGACCAGATGCAGGAGTCGTTCCGGGTGAAGCTGGACGACCCCGAGAAGTACAAGGTCGTCGCGACGGCCTTCGCCGGGCGGGACGGGGTGCAGTCCGTCCAGGACCAACGCTCCATCCTGGACCAGCTCTTCGAGCTGATGAACGGCATGAACGCCGTCGCGGTCTACGTGATGATCCTGATGCTGGTCATCGCGCTGATCCTGATCGTCAACACCGTGCGCGTCTCCGCGTTCAGCCGGAGACGTGAAACGGGCATCATGCGCCTGGTCGGGGCCTCCGGCTTCTACATCCAGGCCCCCTTCATCATGGAGGCGGCCGTCGCCGGTCTGATCGGCGGCGTGCTGGCCTGCGCCATGCTGCTCGGCGGCCGGTACTTCCTGATCGACGGCGGTCTCGCCCTCCAGGAGAAGCTGAACCTGATCAACTTCATCGGCTGGGACGCGGTGCTCACCAAGCTTCCGCTGGTGCTCGCGATCGGTCTGCTGATGCCGGCGATCGCCGCGCTCTTCGCGCTGCGCAAGTATCTGAAGGTATGACATACGCCTCCTGGGGGGGGGGGGGGGGGGGGGGGGGGCGCCCCGCGGGCCGGGGCGGTGAGAGTCGGCCCCGCCCCGCCGCGCCCCCCCCCCCGGGGCCCCCCCCCCCCGCCGCCCCCGCCGCGCGCNNCGCGGCCCGGGCGGCGGGGCGGCGGCCCCCCCCCCCCCGGCCCGGGCGCCCCCGCGCTCACACCTCACCCCCCCCCCCCCCCCCCCGCGGGCCCCCCCCCCCCCCCCCCCCCCCCCCCCCCCCAGGAGGCTTGTCCTAGACTCGTCGCCATGCCGGGCTCTGCGCACCGCTTCGGGCCCCGCGGTCTTCGCCGCGGGGCGGCCCTGACATTGGTCTTCGGGTGCGCTCTCGCCACCGCCGCCGCGACCGGTTCGCTGCCGCAGGACCCCGAGCCCGGACCCGGCCCGCAGACCCGTGCCGTCTCCTCCACCCTCGCCCCGGTCGACCGCGAGGAGATCGAGGACGCGGCCGCCGAGGCCGAGGCCGACGGGAAGTCCGTGAAGGACGCCGCCGAGGAGGTCGTCAGCCGCAGCGGGGACCGCTGGGGCGCGGTCTACGACCAGCGGGAGTACGAGGAGTTCGAGCAGGCGCTCGACGGTACGTACACCGGCGTCGGGCTCTCCGCCCGGCGCTCCGCCCACGGCGACGTCACCGTCTCCCGGGTCCAGCCCGGCGGCCCCGCCGACCGGGCCGGCATCCGGGCCGGCGACCTGCTGCGCACGCTCGACGGCCGCGCGATCGGCAAACGCCCCGTCGCGGAGGTCGTCGCGTCACTGCGCGGCGACGGTACGGGAGCGGCCGAGGGCAGCCGGGTGGAGCTGGGGCTCGTCCGGGACGGCCGGAGCTGGACCGAGACCCTGGAGCGGACCCGGCTGACCACCGAGGCGGTCACCGTGCGGCGGCTGGGCGACGAGCCCGCCTCGGCGGTCCTGATCAAGGTCGCCGCCTTCACCAAGGGCGCGGGGGCCGACGTCCGCGACGCGGTCCGGGACGCCCCGGACGGGGCCGGGATACTGCTCGACCTGCGCGCCAACTCCGGGGGACTCGTCGCCGAGGCCGTCGTCGCCGCCTCCGCCTTCCTGGACGGCGGCCTGGTCGCCACGTACGACGTGCGCGGCGAGGAGCAGGCGCTGTACGCGGACCCGGGCGGTGACACGGACCGGCCGGTCGTCGTCCTGGTCGACGGCGGCACGATGAGCGCCGCCGAGCTGCTGACCGGCGCACTCCAGGACCGGGGCCGCGCGGTCACCGTCGGCTCGCCCACCTTCGGCAAGGGCTCCGTCCAGATGCCCAGCAGGCTCCCGGGCGGCTCGGTGGCCGAGCTGACCGTCGGCCACTACCGCACCCCGGGCGGCCGGAACGTCGACGGCAAGGGCATCACGCCCGACCTCGTGGCGGGGGAGCGGGCCCAGCAGCGGGCCGAGACGGTATTGAGTGGCCTCGGGGGCGGGTCGTAGTGCGAAAATGACCGCACTATGGCGAAGGAAAAAGACACCGGGCGCAAGATGATCGCGCAGAACAAGAAGGCGCGGCACGACTACAGCATCCTCGACACCTACGAGTGCGGCCTCGTGCTCATGGGGACGGAGGTCAAGTCCCTGCGCATGGGGCGGGCCTCCCTGGTCGACGGCTTCGTGCAGATCGACGACCACGAGGCGTGGCTCCACAACATCCACGTCCCCGAGTACGTCCAGGGCACCTGGACCAACCACGCGGCCAAGCGGAAGCGCAAGCTGCTGCTGCACCGGGCCGAGATCGACAAGCTGGAGTCGAAGTCGCAGGAGACGGGCCACACCATCGTGCCGCTCGCGCTGTACTTCAAGGACGGCCGGGTCAAGGTCGAGATCGCGCTCGCGAAGGGCAAGAAGGAGTACGACAAACGGCAGACGCTCCGCGAGAAGCAGGACACGCGGGAGACGAACCGCGCCATCTCGGCCGCCCGCCGCCGTCAGCGCAGCGCCTGACCGGGGCCGCCGGCCCCGGGCGCGGGAATACGGTGGCACCGTCCGGCGTTGGTCACGTACGATGGGCCGTGCACCTCAGCGAAGGTGCGCGTTTTGAAAACACCACATGGGGATGATCGGTTTCGACAGCGGATGTCGAAGCAGGGGAAGCGAGTCGAGGAAGCGGCAATGATCTCGTAAACCATATGTCGCAAACAATAATCGCCAATTCCAAGCGCGATTCCTCCGCCTTCGCCCTCGCTGCCTAATTAGCAGCTAAGCGAAGACTCTGCGGAGTGTCAGCCCGGGGGTGATCCCGACCCGGATCCTGGCATCAACTAGGGATCTAAACTTCTAGGCCCGGCCACGGGGCCCAGAAGGAAATCAAACAGTGGCTGGGCCTGTCGGAGGCTTGTTCGCGTGACCTCCGGGGCCGAGAAAAGCGTAGCGAACTGCACTCGGAGAAGCCCTGGTTCCGCACCGTTGGACGCGGGTTCGATTCCCGCCATCTCCACAATTCCCATGTAGGCCGCTGCCCCGCGAGTTCGCGCGGGGGGCAGCGGCTTTTTCACGTCCACCGCCAGGCGCCCTTTTCATGTCCGCCGCCACCGGCCGTACCCGCCGCCCGCCGCCGCGATGACCAGCGCGAGGGCCGCCGCCGCCATCGGGGCCGTATAACCGGGGGCCGTGCCCGCGTGTTCGACGAGCCAGCCGCCCGCCGCAGCCCCGGCCGCGACCCCGCCCAGCAGCGCGGTCACCGAGAGCGTCATGCCCTCGTTCAACTGCTCGGGCCGCGTGGCCCGTTGGACCAGGGTCATGCCCGTGACCATGGTCGGCGCGGTCGCCGCCCCCGCCAGCAGCAGGCAGAGCGCCAGGACCGGCAGGGCGGCCGAGCCGGCGGCGGCCAGCAGCGGCAGGGACATCAGGGCCGTCATCCCGGTCAGGCACAGCAGCAGCCTGCGGTGCACGTCCCGGGCGGGCCGCAGCGCACCGTAGACCAGGCCCGCCACGCACGAGCCCGCCGCCTGGAGCGCCAGGATCGCGCCCCCGGCATGCGCGATGGAGACCACCTCCAACGCCCCGAACACCGCCCCCGTGGCGAGGAACACCGCCAGCAGCGCGGGCATCCCCGGCGTGCGCAGCGGTGAGGCCACCGTCCTCGTCCGCGGGGCGACGGGCGGTTCCGTGGCGCGCTGGGCGGCGAAGACCAGGACCCCGGTCATCAGGAGCGCCGCGCCCACCAGCGTGCCCGCCTCCGGGAACAGCGCCCCGCAGAGCGTCGCGGCCAGCACCGGGCCCAGCATGAAGCACAGCTCGTCGGCGGCCTGCTCGAAGGAGTTCGCGGTGTGCAGGGCCGCCGCATCGCCCCGGTGCAGATGCGCCCAGCGGGCCCGCGACATCCCGCCGGTGTTCGGCGTCGTCGCGGTCGCGGCGTACGCGGCGAACAGCGTCCAGGCCGGGGCGTCGTGGTGCACGCACAGCACCAGGGCCAGCGACCCCAGCACGGAGAGCACGGTGGCGGGCACGGCGACGCGGGCCTGCCCGAAGCGGTCCACGAGCCGGGCGGTGAAGGGCGCGACGACCGCCGTGGCGGCCAGGCCGGTCGCGGTGACGGCCCCGGCGAGGGCGTACGAGCCGCGGGATCCGGCGATCATGATGATCGCGCTGACGCCGAGCATCCCCATCGGCAGCCGGGCGATGAGATTGCCCGCCGTGAAGGCGCGGGCCCCGGGCGTCGCCAGCAGCCGGAGGTACGGATTCGAGGAGGACAGCCGAGACCGCCGATGCTCGCCGCTCGTCGGCGCGGAGCGCGGGGCCGCGACCAACTGGCCGCCGGAGACGGCGAGAAGGGGGGCGACCGGGGGAGCGAAGGCCAGGACTGGGCGGCCGGACAGGACGGGCCGGGGCGCGGCCACCGGACGGACGCGCGGACCGGTCCGGTCCGGGGCGGCAGGCTGCGACGGGGCGGGCCGGGACGCGGTCTCCGGGTGGGTGGCAGGGGATATCGGCATACGGACCAGGCTCGCCGCGCTCCACCGTCCCGGTCCAACACCTACTCCGCACCGATTCACGCACATGTGTTGTGAATGCGGTCCCGCGCGGTAGATTCGCGGCGTGCCTCCCGCCGACACCGACCCCCGACTCCTGCGTGCCTTCCTCGCCGTCGCCGACGAACTGCACTTCACCCGGGCCGCCGCCCGCCTCTTCGTCGCGCAGCAGGCGCTGAGCCGGGACATCCGCCGGCTGGAACGCGAGCTGGGCGCCGAGCTGTTCGTCCGGACCACCCGGCAGGTCGCCCTCACCCCGGACGGCGAACGCCTGCTGCCGTACGCCCGCCGGGTGCTCGACGCGCACGCCGAGCTCGCCGGGGCCTTCAGCGGCGTTCCCGCCCGGCCGCTGCTCGTCGACCTGAACAGCGACGGGGCCACCGCCGCCCGGGTGCTGGCCCGTGCCCGGGAGCTGGTCCCCGAGTGCGAGCTGATGGCCCGCTTCGAGTCGGGGCTCACCTGGGCCGCCGCCGAGATCCTGGCCGGCCGGCTCGACGCCTCCTTCGGCCGGGCCGCCGGGCTGGCCCCCGGGGTGCGCGCGGGGCTTTCCGTGCACCCCGTGCGGTACGAGCCGATGGCCCTGATGCTGCCCGTCTCTCATCCCCTCGCCGCCCGCGAGGCCGTCGCCCTGGCCGAGCTGTCCGGCGAGACCGTCTACGCGGGGGCCGGCAACGAACGGACACGGGAGTGGACCGGCCTCGCCGCATCGCTGTTCGCCGAGTGGGGCATCGTGATGGCCCCGCCCGTTCCCCTCGCCGTGGGCGTGGCCGAATTCCAGCGGGTCATGGAGAAGGGCGGGCACCCCGTGCTGGCCGTCGTCGACTTCCCGCCGATGCCCGGGACCGTGCTGCGCCCGCTCGTCGATCCGATTCCGCTTTCGCCCCTGTCGCTGGTCTGGCGGAAGGGGCTGCGCCATCCCGGCGTAGACGCCCTGCGCAACGCTACTGACCAGTTGGCCCTTGCCGAGGGGTGGATGGTCCGGCCGTCCGGATCCTGGCTGCCCGAGAGCGATCTGTCACTGATGCGCAACCGTTCCTGATCAACTCCGTTCAGAGGCACTTGGGCGTCAATGTCGTGCGCTACATTCATCGTCCGGGTGCATGGACGCCAGGTTCTTGGACGGGTGGGGGCCCAGTTCGACAGTAAAGAACCGGTCAAATTCGGTGCGCCTGATTCACTGAGTGGGGGATGGCTGCACCTGTGGACAATTGGCGCGAAGGCAAGAGAACCGGGCACACGCACGAGCCCAACGACGCGACGATCCAACTCGACGGACTGGGCCGTCAACTCGCCGAACTGCCCGGCGAACCCGCCCCGCCGGACGGCTCCGACGGCCCCGTCTTCGTCGACGAGAGCGGCCGCCGCAGCAAGACCTTCCGACGCCTCGGCTGGGTCCTGGCCACGGTCTGCGCCGGTTACGCCGTGACGCTGGTCTTCGCCGTCCTCGGCGGAAACTCCAGCGCCCCCTGGCTGCCCCTGTCCGGGCCGAAGGAGAAGGCGCGGGCGGAGCAGGTCGAGGAGGTCCCCGCGCCCAGCGCCGACGCCGCCGACGACCTGTCCGACGACGTCGCCGAGCCCGGGCCCAGCGCCTCCGGCTCCCCGGCGTCCGACGCGTCCGGCGCCCCCGCGGACGTGGCCCCCTCGGCCACCTCCGTCCTCGTGCCCGCCGGATCGACGGGCCGCCCCTCGGCGTCCGCCTCCACGGACCCGTCCCGTCCCACCGGGGGCGGCGGCGCGGGCGGCGCCACGAAGCCCGCCC
>NZ_JAFEUF010000229.1:4915-10655 GCF_016901035.1 Streptomyces durocortorensis | reverse complement strand
CCTGGACATCGCCGCGGTGAACGGTCCGACCTCGGTGGTGGTCTCCGGCGACACCGAGACCGTCGAGGAGTTCGCCGAGAAGTGGTCGGCCCAGGGCCGCAGGACCAGTCGGCTCACGGTGTCCCACGCCTTCCACTCGGCCCTGATGGAACCCATGCTCGCCGAATTCGCGAAGACGGTCGAGCCGATGACCTTCGCCGAACCCCGCATCCCCGTCGTTCCCGCCATGGCCGGCGCCGACCCGACCACACCCGACTACTGGATCCGTCAGGTACGCGAAACCGTCCGATTCGCCGACGGCGTACGACAGCTGACCGAACACGGCGTCACCCGCTTCGTCGAGGTCGGCCCCGACGGAGTGCTGTGCGCGATGACCCGCCAGTCCGGCGCAACCGGCACCTTCGCCCCCGTCCTGCGACGGGACCGCGACGAGGTGCGCACGGCGTGGGTCGCCCTCGGCCGGATGTGGGCCGTCGGCGCCGACGTCGACTGGACCGCGGCGATACCCGCACACGGCCGACAGGTCACACTGCCCACCTACGCGTTCCAGCGCGACCGGTACTGGCCCGAGCCGGCGAACACAACCCCGGCCCCGGCACCGGCCGAGGCCCCCGGCGAGTCCCGGTTCTGGGCGGCGGTCGAACGCCAGGACGCAACGGAGATCGCCAGCACCCTCCGGCTCACCGCACCACCGGAGGCCCTGGCCGAGGTCCTTCCGGCACTCTCGTCGTGGCGACGGCAGTCACAGCAGCACGCAGCGGTGAACAACTGGCGCTACCGGGTCGAATGGACCCCGGTCACCACCCCCGCCGCCACCCTCGACGGCACCTGGCTCCTCGTCACCGAGACGGGCGACGACAACAGCACCGACATCGAAGACGCACTGCGTACCGCCGGAGCCGACGTCCTGCCCCTGACGATCGACGCCACCCACCCCGACCGGCGCCAACTGGCCACCCAACTCGCCGCAGCCGCTTCAGACAACCTCCGCGGAGTCGTACACCCGGCGGGCCACCAGGCCGAACTTGCAGTCGCCCTCACCCTCGTCCAAGCCCTCGGCGACGCCGAACTCACCACCCCGCTGTGGACCCTGACCCGCGGCGCCGTCGCCATCGACGCGACGGACCACATCACCCGGGCCGAGCACGCACGACTGTGGGGCTTCGGACAGGCCGTAGCGCTGGAACACCCACACCGCTGGGGCGGCCTCATCGACCTCCCCGCCGACGGCCACCACGACCTCACCCAACTCGCCGCCGCACTACGCGGCGACACGGAAGAAGACCAACTCGCCCTCCGCAACGGCCGACTCCACGCCCGCCGCCTCGTTCGAGCAGACCGACCCGACCCCGCCGCACCGGCCTGGACACCCTCCCGGCCAGGCACGGTCCTGGTCACCGGCGGCACCGGCGCACTGGGCGCCTCGGTCGCACGATGGCTCGCCGAACGCGGAGTATCGCATCTGCTCCTCACCAGCCGCCGCGGCACACAGGCACCCGGAGCCGACGAACTGATCGCCGAACTGAGGACCCTCGGCGCACACGCCACGATCACCCACTGCGACGTCGCCGACCGGAACGCGGTAACCGAACTGCTCACCGCCGTTCCGGCCGATCGCCCCCTGATCGGCATCGTCCACGCAGCCGGCGTCGCCCAATCCGGCCCGGTGGCAACCACCCAACTCACGGACATCACGAAGATCACCGACGGCAAAATGCTCGGCGCCACCCACCTGGACGAGCTCACCGAAGGCGCCGACCTGGAGCTCTTCGTCGTGTTCTCCTCCATCGCCGCCACCTGGGGAAGCGGCGGCCAAGCACTCTACGCCGCCGGCAACGCCTACCTGGACGCGCTCGCCGAGCGCCGCGCCAACCACAACCTGGCCGCCACCTCGGTTGCCTGGGGCCCCTGGGCCGACGCCGGCATGGCAGTCACCGGAGAGGCGGAAGAATTCCTACGCCGCCGCGGCCTCGCACCACTCGACCCGTCCCTCGCGATCGCCGCACTGGCACAGGCGATCGACGCCGGCGAAACGAACCTGACCGTCGCCGACGTGGACTGGACCCGGTTCACCCCGGCGTTCACCTCCAGCAGGCCGAGCCCACTCCTGCGCGAACTGCCCGAGGCCACCAACGCCCTGGCACCGACCGACCCACCCACCGAGGAAGAAGCCGACACCGGCCTACGAGCCCGACTCGCCACACTGAACACACCCGAACGCCTGGCCGAACTGACAGAGGTGATCAGAAGCGCACTGGTCGTCGTACTCCGCTACGCCGCCCACGAGCAGATCGACAGCACGCGCCCCTTCCAGAACCTCGGCTTCGACTCGCTGACCGCCGTCGAATTCCGGGACCTGCTGGCACGCCAGTGCGGCACACCGCTCCCGTCGACGATCGTCTTCGACTACCCGACACCGGCCGCCCTCGCCGACCACCTGCACGCCACGCTGCCCGGCGCCGATCCGGCCACCGACATCGAGCCACTCATCGGGGCACTGGACACACTGGAAGCAGCAATGGCCGACTCACCGCCGGACGGACTGTCCAAGGCACGGGTCACCGTCCGCCTGCAGGCTTTCCTCGACAAATGGACCACCGACCAGCCGGCTGCCGAGAACACCGCGACCGACCGCATCCAGGCCGCCGACGACGACGAGCTGATCAGCCTGATCCGCGACCAGCTCGGCGACGGAGCACGTGAATGACCACAGCGGAGCAGCGCAACGACCCGAACGGCTTCGTCCACGAGAACGGGGCCTGGCTCAAAGGGCCTTGAGCCCGGATGTTGGGCACACGAGACACCGGGTCCTGAGGATCTGAGGACGGGCATCTCGTGGTCATGAAGAATGGTCCGTCGGAGTTCAAGGCGGACGCGGTCGCGCTGTACGAGTCGCGGCCGGAGGCGACGGTCAGGTCGGTCGCCTCCGGTCTGGGGATCAACCCGCAGACGCTGCGGAACTGGCAAGGGCAGGCCCGGCGGAGGGTCTCGATCGTGGCCACGACGTCGCAGCTGGTCGCCGTCGGCTGGCGTCGAGGCGTGGAGGAACGGTCCAGCAGACCGAGTTCACCGTGCTGGCGGTAGCGGTTGACCCATTTCGACGCGCAGGCACGGGAGATGCCCATTTCTGCGGCGACATGAGCGATCGGCCGCGTCTGGCACCGCTCGATCAACCGGCGTCTTCCCTCTGCGGACAACGGTGCGTTCGCATGGGTCATGTACTGAGTCGCCTTCCTTATGGGGCGGGGCTGCGCGGGACAGGACGAGGCAGTCACACGAGTACGTCTCGTCGCGTGTCGGCGGCTGCGTGTCGGTTGAGAGCCCAGACGAGGAGTGCGCAGAGGGCGAAGGCGGCGCCGAGAAGGCTGGATCCAGCCCACCCCGCGGCCGAGTACACCGCGGTGGTGCCGGTTGCTCCGACGGCGGAGCCGAGGGAGTAGAAGAGCATGTAGCCACCGATGACGCTGCTCGTCCGGTGCGAGTATGCGGCCGTGAGCAGGTGTTGATTGCTGACATGCACTGCCTGCACCGCGAAGTCGAGCACGATCACGCCGACGATCACCGGCCAGAGCGACCAGGACGCTTGTCCGGTCGCCAGCCATGACGCGGCCAGGAGCGCGAGTGCACCGCCGGTGATGACGCTGGCGCGGCCGGCGTCGGCCCCCTGCCCGCCTCGGGAGGCGCCCAGCGCCCCGGCGAGCCCGGCGATCCCGAAGAGACCGATCTGGGCCGTGCTCAGATGCCAGGGCTCGGCTGCGAGCGGCAGAGCCAGGCCACTCCACAGCGTGCCGAAGGAAGCAAACAGGAAGAACGCAATCAGTCCGCGCGATACGAACAGGCGCTCACACAACAGGCGCCCCAGTGAGATCAGCACCGCGCCATACGTGGCCCGGCCGTCGCGCGGGTCAGATGGCAGCAGCCTCAGCACAAAGCCGGTGAGCGCGAGGAGGAGCACGGTGAACACCGCATAGATGCTGCGCCAGCCCCAGAGGGCAGCGAGACAGCCGGCGAGCACGCGCGCTCCGAGGATGCCGATGATGACGCCGGAGGTCACGGCTCCGAGTGTGCGGCCGCGTTCGGCTGCGGTGGACAGGTCGGCGGCGAAGGCGACCGTGGTCTGGACGACGACTGCGAACAGGCCGGCGAGGGCCAGACCGGCAAGCAGGAGCCATGGTCGGGCAGCGGCTGCGGCCAGAGCCGTGCCGACCGCGGCGAGGAGAAGGTGCCCGGCAATGAGCTTGCGCCGGTCGAACATGTCCCCCAGCGGGACAAGGAGGGCCAGGCCGATCAGGTAGCCGAGCTGCCCCGTGGTAACGATCCATCCCAAGTCGGCTTCCGGCAGGCCCAGGTCACCGCCGATCTGGGCCAGTACGGGCTGCGCCACATAGATCGTCGCGACCGCGACCGCGCAGATCACGGCGAACAGCATCCTCCGGCCAGACGTGAGACTCACTGACACACCTCCAATCAGTAGCAAATTGCAACCAAAATGAAGGTACGGCAGAATGGTTTCGATCCGCAACTCTTCAGGAGGAGTCATGGCTCGCACGGCGCCCGGTGCCGAGGGGATGTCCTGGACCGACCCCGCCTGCCCCGTCGCACGCACGCTCGACCTGGTCGGAGACCGATGGAGCCTGCTGATCATTCGCGACGCGATGGACGGCGCTCGCGCGTTCACCGACTTCCAGCACCGCACCGGAATCGCGCGCAACATCCTCACCGATCGCCTGCGACGCCTGATCGAACGAGGAATCCTCGAGCGGCAGACCGCCCCGACCGGGCGGCGGCAGAACTACGCCCTCACAGATGCGGGCCGGGATCTCTTCGCCGTCATCGTGGCCGCGCGTCAGTGGGGTGAACGGCACGCCTTCGCACCAGCTGAAACGCACTCAGTTCTCGTGGATGAAAGCGGTCTCCCGCTCCCGGAGCTCCGTCCTGTCGACGTGCACGGCAGGCCCGTGGACATCGATACGACCTCTGTGCGGCACGAGCACTGACTGCGGGGGGAGCCATCTGACACCCCCCCCAGCGGGCGGCGACATGGCCGGCCATCGGCGCCGGGCAACCGCGAGATGGCGGATATCAGCGTCTGGTCGGGCCACAGCGCAGCTTGCGTGGAGCACCCGCCCGACAGTTGTGGACCCACGCCACCACCGTCAACAACCTCCCAGCCCGCAACAGCTGGCGTCTTTACATGACGACTGAGAGCGCCCGCCGGGACCTGACGGCCATATGCGCGCCCGCGGACAGCGGCTACATCCTGCGCGTGGTGCGCGACGGCAGCAGTGAACTCCTCGCGGAGAAGGACCTCACGCACTGGCCCGACTGGCCCGCCTTCCCCTTCGATGCCGCCCACGCGGCGGGCAGTGAGCCGGTGATGCTCGGCTACATGATCTGGCCCGACAGCATCACTCCCGACTCGCTCCTCGGTTGGCAGCCTGTGCCGGAGGGGCGGGGATGGTCGGCGCGGGTCGGTACGTTCAAGCAGCTGCGAAACGCCGGAATCTGATCGCGGCGAGGGCTCCGGAGACGGGCGAAAGACCGCCCCGGCGGGCGGTGATCCGGATACGCTGTTGCCCAGGGTGCGGTGCTTCCCCCGTGGCACCGCACCCTGACGACGAAGGGGCGGTGGCGATGACGGGGGGGGGGGCGGGCCCGGCGGGGGGGGGGGGGGGGGGGGGGGGGGCCCGGGGCCCCGGGGGGGGGGGGGGGGGGGGGGAGCAGGAGGTCGGGCCGGCGG
>NZ_JAFEUF010000229.1:0-4905 GCF_016901035.1 Streptomyces durocortorensis | reverse complement strand
CGCCGCCTACCCGCCTTTTTGTTCGGGGGGGGTGGGCCGGTGTGCGGGCCTAAACCCGGCCCGGGGGGGGTTTTTGCTGTTTAGTTTTTGCCCCGGGGGGGGGGCCCCCCCCGGGGCCCCCCCCCCCCCCCGACGAAGGGCCGTTCCGTACTCTCTCTCGGAGTACGGAACGGCCCTCTTCGCGTTCCGGTCCGGTGGTTCAACAGGCCACTGAGCAGGGGAAAGTGCGTGACGGTGCGGGCACCTACCGTGTTTTCGCCCTGCTCAATCGTGGTGATCCTCACGCCGCCAGAAGTGATCGATCACGCTAGTTTTCTCCGGTGTGACTGCCTCTCAGATTCCGGATTCCGGTTCCGTCTCCTCTGTCCCCGTTTCCGCCGCTCTCGCCGACGTCCTGTTCGCCGGTCAGCTACGCACCACGCACGACCGGTGGAGGAGCCTGTTCAGCTCCGCCCCGTTCCGCTTCCAGGAAGGGCTCACCCACCGGGAGCGAATACGCCTGAGCTACGACCGTCTCCGGATCGTCAACGAGGCCGTCGAGGCTCCGCAGGCGCTCGCGGCCGATCCGGTCGAGCTGACCGCGATCCACGAGTGGGCCGGTGCGGTCGACCCGGGCATGGCCACGATCATCTCCATCCACTACAACCTGTTTCACGGGAGCCTGACGGACCATGATGCGGCCGGGCGGGACCTGGGCGAGTACGTCCGCGGGGAGCGCATCGGGACGTTCCTGTGCACGGAGGTGGCCCACGGCAACGACGCCGTGCAGATGGAGACCACCGCGACGTACGACCCGGCAGCGCGGGAGTTCGCGCTGAACACCCCGCACCCCGGCGCGGCGAAGTTCATGCCCAACACCGGCCCGGCCGGCGGGGCGAAAGGCGCCGTCGTCGCGGCCCGCCTGATCGTCGAGGGCACCGACCGGGGAGTCTTCCTGTTCCTGGTGCCGCTCAGCGACAGCGACGGCAGCCCCCTCCGAGGGGTCGGGGTGCGGCCGCTGCCCCAGACGACCAGCAGCCCCGTCGACCACTGCGCCACCACCTTCGACAACGTCCGCGTGCCGTACGGCGCGCTGCTCCAGGGCGACCACGGCCGCCTCACCCCGGCCGGGGAGTTCACCAGCGCGCTGGGCAGCTCCCGCCGCCGGTTCCTGGAGTCCATCGGCCGGGTCACCATGGGCAAGCTCTGCATGACCGCCCACGGGCTCGGCGTCATGCGGCACGCGCTCGACGTCGCCATGCGCTACGCCCACATCCGTCACACCTCCGGCATGACGAAGGGCCGGCGGGTGCCGCTGTTCGCCCACCGCGGGCACCACACACCGCTGCTCGACGCCGCGGCGACGACCTACGCCGCCACGCTGCTCCAGCGCTCGGTGGTACGACAGTGGGACCGGGCCGGCGGGGAGGAGCGCGAGGCGTACGAGCGGCTGACGGCCATCACCAAGGCGTGGATCACCTGGCAGTCGAGGACGGTCATGTCCGAGTGCCGCGAGCGGTGCGGCGCCCAGGGCCTGATCCAGGCGAACGGGATCGCGCTCCAGCTCGCCTCGATCGAGGGCACGATCACCGCCGAAGGCGACAACACGGTGATCATGCAGAAGGCCGGGGGAGAGATGCTGCTCGGCGGCGTCGACCTCAAGCCGGAGAGCGAGATCGCGGCCGAGGACCGGGAGCTGACCGACCCCCAGTTCCTCCAGGACCTGCTGGCCGACATCGAGCGCATCTCCCACACCCGCGCGAAGGCCCGCCTCCGGAAGCGCGCCGCCTCGCCGCTGGCCCGCTGGAACTCCTCGGTGACGCCCGCCGTCGGCCTGGCCGACGCCCACGTGCACCGGCTCGCTGCCGAGGCCCTGCTGAGCGCCGCCGCCCAGGCGCCCTCCGGACTCCCGGCGGACCTGCTGCGTGCCCTGCACGCCCTGTTCACCCTGCGCCGGGTCGCCGCGCACAGCGGGGACCTGCTGGCACGCGGCCGGGTGACGGCGGACCAGGTCGAGAGCCTGCCCGACGCCGTCGACGCGGTCCTCGGCGTCCTGGAGCCGCACGCGCTCACGCTGACCGAGGCGTTCGGCATATCCGAGGAAATCCTGGATACGCACCCGATGCTCAGCGCCTGACCAGCGCCGTGAGGGGGAAGCGGGCCCCCGGCCGCCGAGCGGGGCGGCGGCCGGAGCGACGGGTCAGAGGTCCAGGGACCGGTGCATCGTGCAGAGGAACCAGTCTCCGGTGCTCAGGGCGTAGCAGAGCTTGTCGCGGTAGTCCGCGTACTCGGCGTACAGCGGGCCGTTGAGGGAGACCTCCGGACCACGGCGAGCACGTCCGCCGCGAGCTCGGGGTCCACGGGTGAGCACCACGGACCGAGCACGAGGGTCCAGCCGTCCACCGCCGGGGTCACGTACACCCGGCCGTACTCCGCGCCGTCCATGGTGTCGTGCGCCACGATGTCGTACCCCAGGGCGAAGGCCGCCGGCCGGATCTCGTGCAGGCCGAGTGCCTGCGCGATGCTCTGATGGTCCTTGGTGGGCACGGCGAGCCAGGAGGCGGAGCACAGGTCGAGCGGACGGGCCCGGTCGCGCGGCAGTTTGACGCGGATCAGGCGCTCCACGGCCGCGCGATCGGCCGCCGAGAGTGCCTCCTCGCCGCCGGACGCGGCCAGTTTCCGACAACGATGTCGCCGTCGTCCAGCCGGGCGGACGCGTAGTTGGTCGTCCCTCTGCCGTGGTCGACCACCAGCGTCTCCGGCCGGATCACCGGCCGTGCCGCAGCCCCGGCGAACCGCTCGTCGACAGCCAGCAGCTCCTCGTAGCAGGGTGAGCGCGTCCTCCTCGGGCCGCACGCGGACGATGCTCAGCGGATGACGGCCCAGCCGCCCATCGCGCGGCCGGGCGCTCAACCCGGCGCGCGGACGCGCCGGGACACCCCTGCCTACAGCCGGAACTGGAGGTCGAGGACGTCGGTGAGTTCGACTTCGAGGCCGTGCGCGCGGCGTCCGTTGTCGCGGAAGTAGGTTTCGCCGAGGGCTTCGGTGGTGAGCTGGAGCAACTGGTCCTCGTCCAGGCCGGCGGCTTGGGCGTCGAGGAGGCGGGCGGCGAGGCGGGGCGGGAGGGCGAGGGTGAGGTGGCGGATACGGGACTGGTCGGTGGACCCGGCGGCGGCGGTGTAGCCGAAGCGGGCCTGGACGTCGATCATGATCCCGTCGGTGGTGGCCGCTTTCTGCCGGGCCCGGGCCCTGACCTGCGGCTGCCACCGCGCGCGGACCTCCCCTTCCAACCGGGTGGCCAGCTGCGGGCGGGGATGCTTGATCCGGCCCTTCACATACCGCTCCACCGTGCGCCGGCTGATGCCGAGCAGCTCGGCGACCTGCTGGGTGCTGCCCCGGTGCTGGCGCACCAGGTAACGCATCTGGGCCCCGGCGGACTTGGGCACCGGGCGCGTGAACGCTCCCTGAACTGCCCGGCCGAGCTCTTCCTCAACGGTGACCATCCGCCGCGCTCCCTATTCCCCGGTGTCCCGGGCGGTGACCTCACCGGTCTTGATGTACCGGGCCAGGTTGGCGACCTTGCCCTCCGTGCCGAGCTGCTCCAGCAGCCCGACACCCCACAGCACGTCCTGGGTGCCCTCGTGCTTGACCATGCCGGGGGAGACCCCGAGACGGAACGACCCGGGCACGGTCTTGCCGTCCTGGTCGTAGGGCAGGACGGCCAGGGGGCTGGGGCCGTCGGCGGTGTAGACGGCGCAGTCGGAGAGGACCGCGACCGGGTAGCGGGCGGTGGCCGCGGCGAGGGCGATCATCTTGCGGTGCATGTTGATCCGGGCCCGGGAGATGACGGTTGCCCGGATGTCGGGGCGCCACGTCGGCCGGGCCAGCGCGGGCCACGCCTGCCCCGGCACCCACCCGCCGCCGCGGGCCTTCTCCTGCAGCTTGCCGATGCCGCCCTTGACGGTCATCTTCACCGCGTCCAGCACGATCCCCAGCTCAGGATCCCGCCCCTTGTAACCGTCCATCGCCTCCAAGAACTCGCCCGGGGGCAGCTTCTCCGCCACCTTGAGGTCGGCCATGGTGGCGACGTAGGCGTCGCGCAGCCGCTTGTACCAGCCGTCCAGGAACCGCCCGCTCCGAGGCCGCACCCACGCCTCAACAGGGGTGACGTCGTAGCCGAGCTCGACCGCGTACGCCACCGTCGGCGTCGCGTACCAGGCCGGGCCCTCGGGACGCTCTCCGGTCGGGGTGAACGGACTGGGCAGCAGACCCCCCTCAAGGTCGCGCCACTGCTTGGCTACCTTCACCCGGCTGAGGTCGACGTGGGAGAGGTCCACCAGCCACGAGCCGGGCACCGCCGGGTCGAAGACCGGACCGGTGACGTGCTCCGGGGGCGAGTCGAGGCCGACAACAGCGCCGTTGGCAGCCGCGCCGAACGCCAGATTCACGTCGATGCCCACCAGATGGGACTGCATGCACTCCGCATCGGTCAGGTCACGCGCCCAGTCGTAGGCCTCCTCGAACAACCGCTCCTCGGGCCCGCGGATGTGGAAGCGGGGCAGATGCGCCAGGACAGGGTGCCCGTCGATCGCCTCGCACGGCGCGGGATCCAGCCCTTGGGTGCCCAGGGAGCCGGGCCGGTGCTCGGAGTGCCGCTTGCCGTCCTGGTCCGGCTCACTGGCGCGGGTGGGCGGGTTGAGCGCAGTCATCATCTCCAGCCCACTCACCGCGGTCGACCCGACGGGCGTCATCACCCGGTGCGCGTACACCCCCAGGACCCGGGCCAGCTCCGCCGGCTCCAGCGTGGCGGCGTGACCCCAGGCGCGGTCATCCAGGGCGTTCCAGGAGGGGATGCACAGCTGAACACACTGGCGCCGCCCACCGGTAACCGGGCGGTAGATCCGCGCCCACGGTCCGAAGCCCCGC
>NZ_JAFEUF010000228.1 GCF_016901035.1 Streptomyces durocortorensis | reverse complement strand
AAGTGGTCGACGATGTTCTCGACGTAGCGGCGGGCGGGCGCGCCCGGCCCCGCCGCCGCCCGGCGGCCGAACCAGAGCTCCAGCACCCGCACCCCGCCCACCGTGAACTCCCAGGCCCCCGCGGGCACCGGCGAGATCCGGCCGTCGCCGACGACCAGTGTCTCGTCCCCGGCGTCGTACGACAGCTCCGTGGGGCGGACCGGGAGCGCCGCCCGCACATAGGGCCGGCGCCCGCCCGGCAGCCGGGGCCGCTCCCCGCCCCGGGCCCCGCGCAGCTGGAGCCGCAGCAGCTCCCGGCCGAGCGCCACCCCCGACGACCACACCTCGGCGTCGGCCGGCAACGGGACCAGGACGCCGGACGCGGAGGGCCGGGCGGCGGCCAGGATCCAGGCCAGCACCGCTTCCGGGGTGAACGCGTCCGGGGCTGCCCCACCGCCGAGCCGCCCGCGCAGCAGCTCCAGGAGCCCCGGCGCGAGGTTGGGCTCCGTGCCGCCGGGCCTGCGGTGGAGCGGCCTGATCCGGCCGGGCCGGCCGGCGGGGGAGTGCCCGTCGGGCAGCAGTGCGGTCACCGACAGGGCGGGCCCGGCGTCCTCGGGGGCGGCGCTGTGGTCGACCGCGAAGAGCTGCTGCCCGTCGGCGACCCGCCACAGCTCCGGACGGGCCGCGTCGATCAGCCGGTGGTCGGGGAGCAGCCACTGTTCGTCGTAGGGACCGTGCTGGATCCGTACGGGGTCGGGGCAGGGGCCCGGCGTCCGGGCGAAGCGGGCCGTACCGGTCGACTGGCCGGGCAGGGCCGCGACCGAGCTGTGCGGCGTACGGGAACGGGTGGGCGCGAACAGCCGTTCCTGCTCGGCGGAGTCGGCGGCGGCCAGCCGTTCCCAGCGGGCCCGGAGCGCCTCGGGGTCGGGGCCGGTCACCCAGGCGCGGCCGGTTCGGAGCGGCCTCGACGACCACGGCATCAGCTCGTCCAGCGGGACGAACGCGTCGAACGGCGAGGACTCCGTGTCCCCGCCGGATCCGGCCGCCGCCGTCCTGCGCGCTGCCACCGAGCCGTCCCTCCCCTGTCCCGTGTCCCGTTGCCCCTGCCGGCCTTGACCTGTCGGCCGAGGCCCTTCGCATCGTAACGGCGGGCGGTGTCCCCGTGGGGCGGGGTCAGTGGGCCTCCACCGTCACGGAGAAGGAGAACCGGTCGCCCCGGTAGCGGATCCGGGCCACGTCCACGACGCGCCCCTCCTCGTCGTACGTCACGCCCGTGTAGTGCAGGATCGGGCTGAGCAGCGGGACCTGGAGGAGTTCGGCGGTGACGGGGTCGGCGAGGCGGGCCTCCACCGTGTCGGTGATCCGGGAGATCCGCACCCCGATGACATCGCGCAGGACCTTGGTCATCGGCCAGCGTTCGAGGTCGGCCACGTCGATCCGGGCGGCGACGTCGGGGCGCACCGCGTTCTCCGCCCAGTTGGTGGGCTCGTCGCTCTCGCCGTCGCGGCGCAGCCGCCGGTAGCAGGTCACCTCGGCGCAGTCGGGGAAGAACTCCGCGAGATCGCCGGGGAGCGGCACCGGGCCGTGGCCGAGGACGGTCGTCGCCTCCCCGGACTGCTGGGCCACGATCGCGTCGACCGAACCCAGCAGCCGGACCGGGGAGACCCGCCGGGCGCGCGGCTCGATGAACGTGCCGCGCCGCCGGTGCCGGCTGATCAGCCCCTCCGTCTCCAGCTCCTTGAGCGCCTGGCGCATCGTGAGCACGCTGACCCCGTAGTGCGCGGCGAGCTGCTCCTCGGTGGGCAGCCGGGCGGTGGCGTCCTGGGGCCGGCCCAGTATGGAGGCCCGCAGGGACTGGGAGACCTGATACCAGAGCGGCAGCTTCCGGTTGAGGACGAGGGAGTCGGGGGCGAAGGCGGGCGGTTGGCGCGGCTGTTCCGCCGCACCGCTGTCCGCCCCGTCCCGCTCATGGCTCTCGGTCATGTCGTCCCCGTCCCGTCCCATTCCGCCCCTCCGGGCCTCCCGCGCCCGCCGGCTACGGCCGGAAGTTGCGGCTCAGACCCTGCCACACGTCGTCGTAGCCGCGCTGCAGATGATCGGCGGTCGCCGCCTGCCCGGTTGCCGTGACCGGCCAGCGGGTCTCGAACATGAAGGCCAGACCGTCGTCGATCTTCTGCGGCTTCAGCTCTGCCGCGCTCGCCCGGTCGAAGGTCTCCCGGTCCGGTCCGTGCGCCGACATCATGTTGTGCAGGGAGCCGCCGCCGGGGACGAAGCCGTCCGCCTTCGCGTCGTACGCCCCGTCGATCAGGCCCATGTACTCGCTCATCACATTGCGGTGGAAGTACGGCGGGCGGAAGGTGTCCTCGCCGACCAGCCAGCGCGGGGCGAAGACGACGAAGTCCACCCCGGCCAGCCCCGGGGTGTCGGACGGCGAGGTCAGCACCGTGAAGATCGACGGGTCGGGGTGGTCGTAGCTGATCGTGCCGATCACGTTGAACCTGCGCAGGTCGTAGACGTACGGGGTGTGGTTGCCGTGCCAGGCCACCACATCGAGCGGCGAGTGGTCGTACGTCGCCGACCAGAGGTTCCCGCAGAACTTGTTGACCACCTCCACCGGGCCCTCGTGGTCCTCGTACGCGGCGACCGGGGCGAGGAAGTCCCGGGCGTTCGCCAGGCCGTTGGCGCCGATCGGGCCGAGATCGGGCAGCGCGAACGGGCGGCCGTAGTTCTCGCAGACGTAACCGCGCGCGGTCTCCTCCAGCAGCTCCACCCGGAAGCGGACCCCGCGCGGGATCAGCGCGACATGGCCCGGTTCGGCGTGCAGCAGGCCCAGCTCGGTGCGGAGCAGCAGCCCACCGCGCTCCGGGACGATCAGCAGCTCGCCGTCCGAGTCGCTGAACACCCGGTCCGTCATCGAGGCGTTGGCGCTGTAGAGGTGGATCGCCATCCCGGCGCGCTGCGCGGCGTCGCCGTTGCCGCCGAGCGTCCACAGTCCGCTCAGGAAGTCCGTGCCGGGCGCGGGGTCGGGCAGCGGGTTCCAGCGGAGCCGGTTCGGGTCCGGCACGGTCTCGGTGAACGGGGCCGAGCGCAGAGCGCCGTTGTCGATGCGGGTGAACGCCGGGTGGGCGGCCGAGGGGCGGATCCGGTAGAGCCAGGAACGGCGGTTGTCCGCGCGCGGTTCGGTGAAGGCGGAGCCGCTCAGCTGCTCCGCGTACAGCCCGAGGGGGGCGCGCTGGGGGGAGTTGCGGCCGTGCGGGAGCGCCCCCGGCACCGCCTCCGAGCTCTGCTCGTTGCCGAAGCCGGAGGAGTACGTCAGCCCCTCGGCCGTCTTCCTCGCCTGGTCGATCGCGCTCATCCCGCACTCCCGGTGCCCAAGAAAGCCCTCGGATCCGCCGGACGACGAATCCTATGCGCCACCGTAGGAATGAGGAGGGGGGCACGTCAACGGCACACATCGGGCCATTCGGTGCGTGTGTCTCTCGTGTGTCCGGCCGGCTGCCACTGGTGTCCACCTCGGGCGCGGGGCACGGCATCATGGGCCGCGTGTCTCAGCCCCATGTCACCCCGAACCTCCGCCGCGCCCCCGTGCAGCAGCGCAGCGCCGACCGGCTGGCCCGGATACTCGACTCCTGCGCCGGACTGCTGGACGAGACCGGCTACGAGCAGCTCACCACCCGGGCCGTCGCCGAACGCGCCGAGGTGCCGATCGGCTCCGTCTACCGGTTCTTCTCCAACAAGCGCGCGCTCGTCGACGCCCTCGCGCTGCGCAACCTGGACACCTACGCCGACCGCATCGCCGCCCGGCTCGCGGACCTCCCCGCCGCCGACTGGCGCGCCGCCATCGACGCGGTGCTCGACGAGTACCTGGCGATGAAGCGGAGCGTCCCCGGCTTCGCGCTCGTCGACTTCGGGCCGCCGTTCCCCGCCGAGGGCGCGGCGGACGACGCCAACCGGCGGCTGGCGGACCGGCTCGCGGTGCTGCTCGCCGGCCACCTCGGCCGCCGGCCCGACGAGGCGCTGTCCCGGGCGATCCTGGTGAGCGTCGAGGCCGCCGACGCCCTGCTCCAGCTCGCTTTCCGTACGGAGCCCTCGGGGGACGCGGCCATCGTCGCCGAGACCCGGACCCTGGTGAGGTCCTACCTCGCGCACACGCTCGACTGAATGCCGGACCCCCTCTGTCGGGAGCCGCCCGGCTTCGCCCCCGTACGACACCTCCCCACCGTGCGTACCGGTCGGTATGCTCGCCCGTGCCGGGGCTTCCGGGGCTCCCACGCCCCCGCCCGGTCCATGTCCGCGTGCCGTCGCCGCAGCCGCCCCGGGGAGGGCCCATGTCCCACGACTCTCGCACCGCACCGCGCATCTGCCCCCTCTGCGAGGCCACCTGCGGCCTCACCCTCACCATCGAGGGGACCACCGTCACCGGTGCGCGCGGTGACCGCGACGACATCTTCAGCCGGGGGTTCATCTGCCCCAAGGGGGCCTCCTTCGGCGGGCTCGACGCCGACCCCGACCGGCTGCGCGTCCCCCTCGTGCGCGGCGACGACGGGGAGCTGCGCGAAACCACGTGGGAGGCGGCGTTCGACCTGATCGCCGCCCGAATGCCGGACCTGGTGAAAGCCCACGGCCCGCAGGCCGTCGGCGTCGTCCTCGGCAACCCCAACGTGCACACGATGGCGGGCTCCCTCTACCCGCCCCTGCTGCTCGCCGCCCTGCGCACCCGCAACGTGTTCACCGCGAGCACCCTGGACCAGATGCCCAAGCACGTCTCCAGCGGCCTCCTCTTCGGTGACGCGCACGCCATCCCCGTACCGGACCTCGACCGCACCGACCACCTCCTCCTGATCGGCGCGAACCCGCTGGAGTCCAACGGCAGCCTCTGCACCGCCCCCGACTTCCCCGGCCGGCTCAGGGCCCTGCGCCGACGCGGCGGCACCCTCACCGTCATCGACCCGCGCCGCACCCGTACCGCCCGCCTCGCCGACCGGCACGTCGCGATCCGGCCCGGCGCGGACGCCCTGCTGCTGGCCGCGCTCGCGCACACGCTCATCGACGAGAAGCTCGCCGACCCCGGTCCGCTCGCCGAGCACCTGGACGGCATCGACGAACTCGCCGCCGCCCTCACGGACTTCACCCCGGACGCGGTCGCCGCCGCCTGCGACGTGGACGCGGCCACCATCACCGCCATCGCCCGTGAACTCGCCGCCGCCCCCACCGCCGCCGTCTACGGGCGCATCGGCAGCTGCACCGTCGAGCACGGCACCCTGGCCAGCTGGCTGGTGGACGTCCTCAACATCCTCACCGGCAACCTCGACCGGCCCGGCGGCGCACTCTTCCCACTCGCCGCCACGGCCCGCGCACCCCGCGCCGCCGAACCCGGGACGCGCAGTGCCGTACCGGGCAAGGGCTTCGCCCTCGGCCGCTGGTCGAGCCGGGTCTCCGGGCACCCCGAGGCCAAGGGCGAACTGCCCATCGCCGCCCTCGCCGAGGAGATCGACACCCCGGGCGAGGGCCGCATCCGCGCCTTGGTGGTCGTCGCGGCCAACCCCGTACTCTCCGCGCCCGACGGCGACCGGCTGGACGCGGCCCTCGGCGACAAGCTCGACTTCATGGTCAGCGTCGACCCGTACCTCAATGAGACCTCCCGCCACGCCGACGTCGTCCTGCCTCCGCCGCCGCCCTCGCAGAGCGCCCACTTCGACTTCGCGTTCAACAGCTTCGCCGTGCACAACCAGGTCCGCTACACCCGCGCCGCCGTCCCCCTGGAGGACGAGCGGATGGACGAGAGCGAGATCCACGCCCGGCTGATCCTCGCGGTCAGCGGCATGCACGGCGCGCCGCCCGCCGCCGTCGACGACCTGGCCGTCGACACCGCCCTCACCCGGGCCGGGGCCCCGAAGGAGCTGGCCGCCGAACTCACCGGCGAGAGCGGCCCCGAGCGGCGACTGGACCTGATGCTGCGCCTCGGCCCGTACGGGCTGACGCTGGAGCAGCTCCTCGCCCACCCGCACGGCATCGACCTCGGCCCGCTGAAACCTCGCCTCACGGAGGTCCTGCGCACCCGCTCCGGCCGCATCGAACTGCTCCCGGAGCCGATCGCCGCCGACCTGCCGCGCCTGCGCCGGGCGCTGGGCGACCGGCCCGCCCCGCTCGTCCTCGTCGGCCGCCGCCATCTGCGCTCCAACAACAGCTGGATGCACAACGTCGGCTCGCTCACCGGTGGCTCCAACGTCTGCACCCTCCAGATCCACCCCGACGACGCGGCCCGCGTGGGGCTCGTCGACGGGGCCACCGCCCGCATCGAATCGGCGGGCGGCGGGATCGAGGCCCCCGCCGAGATCACCGACACCGTGCGCAGCGGGGTGGTGAGCCTCCCGCACGGCTGGGGCCACAGCCGCCCCGGCACCCGGATGTCGGTCGCCGCCGCCCACCCCGGGGCGAACGTGAACCAGCTCCTCGACGGCACGCTCCTCGACCCGCTGTCCGGCACGGCGGTCCTGAATGCCATCCCCGTCTCCGTCACCCCGGCTCGCTAGGGCCCGTCGTTTGGACCAGGCCTTAGCGCCACCGCGTTGACCTGGGGTTTTGCTCGTATTGCTCACGCGTCAACGTCTTGTTAACTCTTCGAGGAGGCCCCTAACGTCATCCGGACCGACCGCCGAGACCGGTGGGAGTTCAAGGATGAACGTTAGGTATCCCCCATGCTGACAATCCTCGGCTTCGCCATGATCGCGACCTTCCTGGTCCTGATCATGACGAAGAAGATGTCGCCGATCGCGGCGCTGGTACTGATCCCCGCACTGTTCTGTGTGGCCGTCGGGCAGGGCGCCCAGCTCGGTGACTACGTGATCGAAGGCGTCGGCAACCTCGCCCCCACCGCCGCCATGCTGATGTTCGCCATCGTCTACTTCGGTGTCATGATCGACGTCGGCCTGTTCGACCCGATCGTCCGGGGCATCCTGAAGTTCTGCCAGGCCGACCCGATGCGCATCGTGGTCGGGACGGCGGTGCTCGCCGCGATCGTCTCGCTGGACGGCGACGGTTCCACCACCTTCATGATCACCGTCTCGGCGATGTATCCCCTCTACAAACGCCTGAAAATGAGTCTGGTCGTGATGACCGGCGTCGCGGCCACCGCCAACGGCGTCATGAACACTCTGCCCTGGGGCGGCCCCACCGCCCGCGCAGCCACCGCCCTCAAGCTGGACGCCTCCGAGATCTTCGTCCCCATGATCCCGGCGCTCGCCATGGGTCTGCTCGCCGTGTTCGTGCTGGCGTACGTGCTCGGCATCCGGGAGCGCAAGCGCCTCGGCATGCTCACCCTCGACGAGGCGCTTGCCCGGGAGCCGGAGCCGGAGACCGTCTCGGCAGGCGCCGGCGGCACTGGTGGCACCGACGGCAAGGACCGCCTCCGCAAGGGCACCGCAGCCTCCGGCCCCGCGAGCGGTACGGGAACCGGGTCCGGGGCCCCCGCCGACGGTACGGAGAACGAGGACGGGGACGACGACGAGTTCCAGGGCCTCGACCCGAACCGGCCCACGCTCCGCCCGAAGCTCTACTGGTTCAACGCCGGACTCACCGCCGCCCTGCTGACGGCGATGATCATGGAGCTGCTGCCGATCCCGGTGCTCTTCCTGCTCGGCGCCGCCCTCGCGCTCACCGTCAACTTCCCCCACATGCCCGACCAGCGGGCCCGGATCGCCGCCCACGCCGACAACGTGCTCAACGTCTCCGGCATGGTCTTCGCCGCCGCCGTCTTCACCGGGGTCCTCACCGGCACCGGCATGGTCGAGCACATGGCCGACTGGGTCGTCGGCACGGTCCCCGACGCGATGGGCCCGCACATGGCCATCGTCACCGGCCTGCTCAGCCTGCCGCTCACCTACTTCATGTCCAACGACGGCTTCTACTTCGGCGTCCTGCCCGTCCTCGCCGAGGCGGGCGCGGCCCACGGCGTCTCGCCGGTGGAGATCGCCCGCGCCTCCCTGGCCGGCCAGGCCCTGCACATGTCCTCGCCGCTGGTGCCCGCCGTGTACGTCCTCGTCGGCATGGCGAAGGTCGAGTTCGGCGACCACACCCGCTTCACCGTCAAGTGGGCCGTGCTCACGTCGCTCGTGGTGCTCGGGGCGGGCATCCTCTTCGGCATCATGTGATGGCCGACCGACCGCGATCCGGGCCCGGCAGGGGCTGGCTGCTGCGCCTCGTCATCGCCTTCGCCTTCGCGCAGGGGGCGGTGTCGATGGCGCGGCCCGCCGTCTCCTACCGGGCCCTCGCGCTGGGTGCGGACGCAACGGCCGTCGGCGTCATCGCCGGGGTCTACGCCCTGCTCCCGCTGTTCGTCGCCGTACCGCTCGGCCGCCGCACCGACCACGGCCGTTGCGCGCCCCTGCTGCCGCTCGGCGTGCTCCTGATCTCCGGCGGCTGCGCGCTCAGCGGCCTCGTCTCCTCGCTGCCCGCGATGGCCGCCTGGAGCGGGGTGATGGGCCTCGGCCACCTGTGCTTCGTGATCGGCGCGCAGTCGATCGTGGCCCGGCAGTCCGCGCCCGACGAACAGGACCGCAACTTCGGGCACTTCACCATCGGGGCCTCGCTCGGCCAGCTCATCGGCCCGATCGCGGCGGGTGCGCTGATCTCCGCCGACAGCGGAGCCCTCGGCCGTACGAGCGCGCTGGCGCTCCTCGTCTCGGCCGGGGTCTGCGCGGTCGCCCTCGCCTCGCTCTGGCGCATCGAGCACCGCCGGGCGACCGGCTCCGGCCCGGCTCCCGGCGACAAGGTCCCGGTCCGGGCCATCCTGGGCGCGCGCGGCGTCCCCGCGGGCATCCTGATCAGCATGGCGGTGCTGTCCGCCACCGACATCCTCACCGCCTACCTGCCGGTCGTCGGCGAGCACCGCTCCATCGCACCCGCCACCGTGGGGCTGCTGCTGAGCCTGCGGGCCGCCGCCACGATCGCCTGCCGGCTGGTGATGACACCGCTGCTGCGGCTGCTCGGCCGGCGGGCCCTGCTGACCACCAGTTGCCTGCTCGCCGGGTTCCTCTGCGCGGGCGTCGCCCTCCCGGTCTCCGTCCCCGTCCTCGCCGTGATGCTGGCCGTGCTCGGCTTCTGCCTCGGTGTCGGCCAGCCGCTGTCCATGACCACCGTGGTCCGGGCCGCCCCCGACGGGGCCCGCTCCACCGCGCTCGCCCTCCGGCTCACCGGCAACCGGCTCGGCCAGGTCGCCGCCCCCGCCGCGGCGGGTCTGATCGCGGGTGCGGTGGGGGTGGCGGCCCCGTTCGTCCTGCTCGGCGTGGGGCTGCTGGGCGCGGCGGGACTCGGCCTGCGCGGCGAGGGCCGTACGGGCTCCGCCATCGCGTCGGAACCGGACGAAGCGGGCTCCGGCCCCGCACCGGCACGGGGCGTCGCCGGGCCCGCCTCCGTACCGGCACCGGAGGACGCGGGGCCCGCCTCCGTACCGGCACCGGAGGACGCGGGGCCCGCCCCCGTACCGGCACCGGAGGACGCGAGGCACGCGTAGCAGAAGGTGTCCACCGGACACCCCGTGGGCCCCAACCTTCGCGCGAGTCATTCCCACACCCCGCCCGGTGGGCTAGCTTCCCCTCAGCCGCTCCCCACCGCGATGCCACCACTTCCCTCCGGGCGGACCCTCATGACGCGCGCGATCTCCCTGCACCATGTCAGCAAGACCTACGGCCGGGACCGGCGAGCCGTCGACCGGTTCACTCTCTCCATCGACCCGGGCGAGTTCGTCGTCCTGCTCGGCCCCTCCGGCTGCGGCAAGTCCACCGTGCTGCGCATGATCGCGGGGCTGGAGGAGATCACCGAGGGCGAACTGCTCCTCGACGGGGAACACGCCAACCACGTCCCGCCGCGCGAACGCGGCATGGCGATGGTCTTCCAGAACTTCGCGCTCTACCCGAGCATGACCAACCGCGCCAACATCGGCTTCCCGCTGAAGCTGGAGAACCCCCGCGAGGACAACACCGCGCGAGTGGAGGCCACGGCCTGGATGCTCGGGATCGGGCATGTCCTCGACCGGTACCCGGCGCAGCTCTCCGGCGGCGAGCGCCAGCGGGTCGCGATGGGGAGGGCCATCTCCCGCCGGCCCTCCGTGTTCCTGATGGACGAGCCGCTGTCCAACCTCGACGCGAAGCTGCGCAACCACCTGCGGGCCGAGATCGCCCTGCTCACCAAAGAACTCGGCGTCACCACGGTCTATGTGACGCATGATCAGGCGGAGGCGATGTCCCTCGGCGACCGGGTGGCGGTGCTGCGCGGCGGAGTCCTTCAGCAGGTCAGCCCGCCCCGCGAGGTCTACGCCCTGCCGGACAACGTCTTCGTGGCCGCCTTCATCGGCACCCCGCGCATCAACCTCCTCCAGGCCGTCGTGCACGCCCCGTTGGAGGGCCGGATGTCGATCGACCTCGGCCGCCAGCGGCTGGCCCTGCCCGAACCCCTCAGCCCCGACCACCAGTTGCTCCGGATCCAGCAGGGCCGGCGGATCATCGTGGGGCTGCGCTCGGAGGCCGTCCGGATCGCCCCGCCCAGCCAGGCCCGGCCCGGCGAGGTCGCCCTCAGCGGCATCGTCGAGCACGTGGAGTACCAGGGGCACGAGGCGCTGGTCCACCTCAGGACCGGTTCGCGGCCCGCCGTGGTCCCGGACCTCGAATCCGCCCGGCCCCGGGCGATGCCCCGCCG
>NZ_JAFEUF010000227.1:4884-10682 GCF_016901035.1 Streptomyces durocortorensis | reverse complement strand
CCCCCGACCCCCTCGTCGCCCGTCCGCGTGAGCCGCAGCAGCCCGCGGCCCGCCCGGGACCGGCGGCCTCCACCCCCGGGGGCCTCCCTGTCCGTACGCCCGGCCGCACCATGGGCGAGGCCGAGCGCGGCCGTCACCGCGGCTCGCCCGCGGCCGCGTCCCCGGCGAACCCGCGGGGCGACACGCCACGGGCCACCCCGCCCCGCAGCGCGGGCCAGCAGTTCGGCGCCTTCCAGCGTGGCCGACGGCCCCAGGGCAACGCGGCGGCAGCGGAGCAGCCGGACACCGGGACCGTACCGCCGCCACCGTCCTCCGCGCCGTAACCCGGAACGCCATCCGCAGGGTGCCCGGGTCACCGGACGCGCTCGCTCGACCATCCGAGATTGGAGGCACGGGACGTCGGCCGGTCCCCGGCGCCACGGTCCCGTCACTCATCATGCAGACCACAGACAACAGCCTCACCTGGCTCCTGCAGAGGCTGCTGGAGCAGACCCCCGGAACGCGGCACGCCCTGGCCCTGTCCCGCGACGGGCTCAAGCTCTGCTGGAGCGAGCACCTCACGCTCGACCAGGCCGACCAACTGGCCGCCATCTGCTCGGGCATGCAGGCGCTGGCGCAGGGCGCTTCCATCGAGTTCGGCGACGGCTCCGGCGGCGTACGGCACTCGATGACCGAGTTCCACGGCGGCCTGCTGTTCATCGTCGAGGCCGGTGAGGGCGCGCATCTGGCCGTCGTCGCCACGGAGGAGGCCGACCCCAGCATCGTGGGCAACCAGATGACGCAGATGGTCGACCAGATCGGCGAGCACCTGCGCGCCGCACCGCGCGGCACCGTACCGGGGAGCGCTTCTCCGGGACGTACGTCGCCGGGGAGTCCCTCGTGACGCCCCGGCGCCCCGTCGACACCGGAGCCCCCGACCGGCTCTACACGGTCACCGGCGGACGCAGCCGCGCCGCGGACTCCTTCGACCTGGTGACCCTGGTGGTCAGCGAGTCCCGGCCGACCCCCGGCATGCAGTCCGAACACGCGCGGATCCTCGAACTGTGCAGCCATCCGACCGCCGTCGTCGAGATCGCCGCCGAACTCTCCCTCCCGGTCACCGTGGTCCGCATCCTGCTCGACGACCTCCACGTCATGGGCCGGATCACCGCCCGCCACCCCCGAGTGTCCGCATCGCGGGCCGAACTCCCCGACTCCGAACTGCTGAAGGAGGTGCTCCATGGTCTCCGGAAGCTGTGAGCTCCCCGCCCAGCGCACCCCGCTGGCCGACGCGGCCGAGACCGGCCTGAAGATAGTCGTCGTCGGAGGGTTCGGCGTCGGCAAGACCACGCTCGTCCGCTCGGTGAGCGAGATCCGGCCGCTGAACACCGAAGAGATCATGACCCAGGCCGGTGTCGGCGTCGACGAGACGAGCGGCGTCGATGGCAAGACGACCACCACGGTCGCCTTCGACTTCGGACGCATCAGCCTCAATGAGCGCATCGTGCTGTACCTGTTCGGCGCCCCGGGACAGGAGCGCTTCTGGTTCCTGTGGGACCGGTTGTTCTCCGGCACGCTCGGCGCGGTCGTCCTCGTGGACACGCGCCGGATGGACGACTCCTGGTACGCGATCGACCGGCTGGAACACCACGGCACCCCGTTCGTGGTGGCGGTCAACCGGTTCGACGACGACGTCGCCCACCCCCTCGAAGAGATCCGTCAGGCCCTGGCCCTGCCCGAGCACATCCCGATGATCGACTGCGACGCCCGGGTCCGGACCTCCAGCAAGAACGTCCTGATCACGCTCGTCGACCATCTGCGCACGATGGCCATCGCCCGGGAGACGACACCATGAGCACCTCCAGCCCGTCCTTCGATCCTTCCTTCGGCTCCCCCCGCGCTACGGGCACCACCGCCCCCTCCGGCTGCCCGGTCGCCCCCGGTGCCGTACGGCTGTCCGGAGCCTCCTACCAGCAGACGCCCACGGAGCTCTACCGCTCGCTGCGGCGGGAGCACGGCGCGGTGGCGCCGGTCCTGCTCGACGGTGACGTACCGGCCTGGCTGGTCCTCGGCTACGCCGAACTCTCCTACGTCACCACGCACGACGAGCTGTTCGCACGGGACTCGCGCCGCTGGAACCAGTGGGAGACCATTCCGCCGGACTGGCCCCTGCTGCCGTTCGTCGGCTACCAGCCCTCCGTGCTCTTCACGGAGGGCGACGAGCACCGCCGCAGGGCCGGGGTCATCACCGAAGCCCTGGAGGGCGTCGACCAATTCGAGCTGGCACGCGACTGCCGGCGCATCGCCGACCGGCTCATCGCGGAGTTCGCCGGAAGCGGCCGGACGGAGCTGATGAGCAGTTACGTCCACGCGCTGCCGATGCGGGCCGTGGTCCAGATGTGCGGCATGCCGGTGTCGGGCTCGGACACCCAGCAGTTGGTGGACGACCTGCGGATCTCCCTCGACGCCGGCGAGGGGGACGACCCGGTGGCGGCGTACGGACGCGTCGGCGACCGGCTGCGCCAACTGGTCAAGGACAAGCGGGCGGCGCCCGGCCCCGATGTCACCTCCCGCATGGTGACGCACGAAGCGGGCCTCACCGACGAGGAGATCGTCCAGGACCTGATCTCGGTGATCGCCGCGGCCCAGCAGCCCACCGCGAACTGGATCTGCAACTCGCTGCGGCTGCTCCTGACCGACGAACGCTTCGCGGTGAACGTCTCCGGCGGCAGGCTCAGCGTCGGCGAGGCGCTCAACGAGGTGCTGTGGCTGGACACCCCGACACAGAACTTCATCGGCCGCTGGGCCGTACGGGACACCCAGCTCGGCGGCCGGCACATCCGGGCGGGCGACTGCCTGGTCCTGGGGATCGCGGCGGCCAACACCGACCCGGAGATCTGGCCGGAGGCGTACGTCGGGGCCGAGAACTCCGCACACCTGTCGTTCAGCGGCGGCGAGCACCGCTGCCCCTACCCCGCACCGCTGCTAGCCGACGTCATGGCCCGTACGGCGGTGGAGACGCTGCTGGAGCAGCTGCCGGACCTGATGCTGGCGGTCGAACCGGCGGAGCTGACGTGGCGGCCCTCGATCTGGATGCGCGGACTGTCGGCGCTGCCGGTCCAGTTCAGCCCGATGGCGCAGTAGCGGGAGGCCGGGCCGGGAACCCTTCCGGGTGGCCGGGGCGGGGGGCCGGGCCGGGGAGCGCCCCCCGCCCCGGCCTCCCGGGTACGACCGTGTTCTGTCAGCCCGATACCGGTGTGAAAAGCACCGGCAGGCTCTTCGGACCGCGGGTGAACACCCCGTTCTCGACCGGGTCGAAGCCATCGGCCAGCCGCAGGTCGGGCATGGCGTCCAGCAACTGGCCCACCCCCGTCTCGACTTCGGACCTGGCCAGCAGGGCACCCACGCAGAAATGCCGGCCGAGCGCGAAGGCGAGATGGTCGGCCGCCGCCGAGAACGCGTTCGTGGCGGTCAGGTCCTCGCGGAAGATGTCGAAGACATCGGGGTCGCGGTAGCGGTCCTCGTCACGGTTGGCGGAGCCGATCAGGCAGGTCACCGTGGAGCCCGCCGGTACGGTGCCGCCGCTCAGCTCCACGTCCGCCGCCGACTGGCGCATGATCATGTGCACCGGCGGGGTGTAGCGCAGCGTCTCGGCGAAGGCACGGGATATCAGACTCCGGTCGGCGCGGACCGCCGCCAACTGCTCCGGGTTCGTCAGCAGGTTGGCGAAGATACCGGCGATGGCCTTGTCGGTGGTCTCCCCGCCCGCCGCCAGCAGCAGACTGCAGAACGCCTTGACGTCCTCGTCGCTCATCCGGACACCGTCGACCTCCGCGGTGCACAGCGTCGACAGCAGATCGTCGCCCGGCGACTCCCGCCGTTCGCGGATGATCGGCAGCATGTACTCGGCGAACTCGACGCGCGTACGTTCACCTGCCCGCGCCACGTCCTGATCGCCGGAGAGATTACCGAGAAAGGCGATGACAGCCGTATACCAGCCGTGAAAACGCTCATAGTCGGACTTGTCCAGACCGAGCATGTCCGCAATGACGTTCACGGGAAAGCGGGTGGCGTAGTCGGCCACCAGATCGACGGAACCGGAGTGACGGAACGCGTCGATCAGCTCGCGCGAATTGCGCTCGATGACGGGTAAAAACTTGTCCCGCAGGTCGGCACCCCGGAAAGCGGGCGCGACCAGAGCGCGGCGTACGGCGTGCTCGCGCCCGCTGAGCTGGAGAATCGTCCGCCCGTGGACGGGCTCGATCTGCCAGTCGTAGTTCTCGGTGGTGAATTCACCGGCTTTGTCCTTGAAGACGCGCTCCACGTCCTCGTAGCGCGAGACGATGTAACTCTTCGTGGCCTCGTGCCACAGGAGCGGCGCGTCCTGTCGCATCCGGCGATACGCCCGATAAGGGTCTCTCTCGAACTCGGGTGACAAAATGTCCGGCGCTTCGACCGACATGAACACTCCCTGGTGAACGGGGAACGGAGACGGGGGAACTGATCACTCCCATCACCTCCCGAGAACACGCATTCGTCAAGAGTTGCCACCCGTTGCGCCCCGCCCCGCCCCCCCCCGCCGCGGGCCGGAAGGGGCGCGCTCAGCTCTCGGGCCCGTCCTCCGACTCGCCCCCCGGTCAGTCCTCCGACTCGTCCCTCGGCGTCGCCGCCCGCCCCGTCAACGCGGCCAACGAGCTGCGGACGTGCGCCATGTGCGCCTGGGCCTCCTCGCGGCCCTCCTCGTGCACCCGCAGGATCCGCTCGGTCTCCCGGACCACCCGCTCCTCGCGGACCCGGGCCTCGGCCAGCAGCTCCGCCGCCCGCGCCTCCGCGTCCTCCTGGCCGTGCCGGGCCGTCTCCTGGGTGGCGGCGAGGTGCCGGCCCGCCTCCGTGAGCAGCGCCTCGGCCCGCTCGGTCAGCTCCGCGTGCCGGGCCTCCAACGCGGCCTCCTCGGCGGCCAGTTCGGCCTCGGCCGCCTTGAGGCGTTCCGCGTGCTCCTGTTCCTGGTGGGCCAGCACACCCGCCGTACGGCTACGGGTCTCCTCCATCGCGGAAGCGGCCGCCGACCGCACCTCCTCGGCGTCCTGCCGGGCCGCGGCGAGCAGCTCCTCCGCCTCCCGGACCGCCCCGGCCACCCGCTCCTCGGCCGCCTGTTCCGCCGCCGCACGCACCGCGCCGGCCGCCTCGCGCGCCGCGTCCCCGGCCGCCCGGCCCGCCGCCTCCGCCTCGTCCCGCAGCGCCTGGCCCGCCGCCACCGCCTCGGCCTCCAGCGCCTGGGCCTCCCCCTCGGCCAGGGCCAGGATCCGCTGGGCCCGCTCCCCCAGCTCCGCGTAGTCCTGCACGGGCAGCGCCGCGACGGTCTCCGCCAGCCGGGCCGCCTCGGCGTGCAGCTCCTCGGCCCGGCCCGTCAGCCGCGCGATCTCGGCAAGCGCCCCGTCCCGCTCGGCCGTCAGGGCGGCGACCGCCCGGTCCACCTGCTCCGGGCGGTACCCCTTCCCCCGGACACCGACGACGTCGAACGCGGACACCGGTCCAGCACTCATCCCTGAAACCTCTCTCCGACCCACCGGCACGCCCTGCCGCACCACGACACCCCGCGATACGTCAAGGATGCGGCAATTGGTGCCGGAAGTCGGAATCGATCAGCGGCATTCAGGCCGGAAGCGACCGGCATCACAGATCCGGCCGAACCGGCACACAGCGAAGCGGGCCCCCCCCCGCCCGGGGGGGGGGGGGCCGCCCCCCCCCGGGGGGCGGCCCCCCCCCGCGCCAGCGAAGCCGCTCCGCCTGCCGCCCGGGCATCCGTCCTTTCCCGGCTC
>NZ_JAFEUF010000227.1:0-4874 GCF_016901035.1 Streptomyces durocortorensis | reverse complement strand
GGGTGTTTGTGTTAATGCCCGCCGCGCCCCCCCCCGCCCCCGCCCCCCCCACCCCCCCCCCCCCCCCCCGCCCCCCCCGGCCCCCGCCCCCCCCGGGGTGGGGGGCGGGCGCCTCGGCCGGACCGTGGGGCCGGACCACCGGACCGGGCCGGCAGACCGGGTCAGATCAGATCAAGCCGTCCCACATCTGCTCCAGCAGCACCGACCACCAGCTCTCCGGCGACGCCAGCGCCGCCGGGTCCAGCGCCACCAGCTGTGCCTGGAAGTCGACGGTCCAACGCCCCGCCTGCTCCGGGTTCAGCCCGAACCGCAGCCGCCACATCCGGCCCAGCAGCGCCATCGACCGCACGAACTCCGGCAGCCCGGTGTTCACGAACTGCGGCGGCACCGGCTGCCCGCCGGGCCCCGCCTCCACCGGGACGGCCACGATGTTCGCCGTTCCGTACTGCACACAGATCGCCCGGCCGAAGTCCGTGCCCATCACCAGGTACGACCCCGCGTCCGGCGCGGGCTGCACCTGCCGCTGCGCGGCCAGCTCGGCCAGCGTCGGCACCACCGGCTGCCCGGGCTGCGCCCAGAAGAACGGCCCGAAATCGGCGGGCAGCCCCGCCCACACCAGGGTGCGCGCGACGACCTCCGGCACTCCCTGACGGGACACCGCCCGCTGGTCGAACCGGAGGATGCCCTGCGGACCGAACGCCTGCGCCAGCTCCTCGGCGATCGCCTCCGGCGGCAGCGCGGGCGCGGGCGGCATCTGCGGCAGCGGCGCCCGCACCGGCGCGGGCCGCGCCGGGCCGTCCGCGACCTGGTGCAGCTCGCCCTGGTGCGTCAGCAGATGCTGCATGCCCTGCTGCCGGCTGGCGTGATCCGTCCCGTACGGAGCGACGCTGGTGATCCGGACCTGCGGCCAGGTCTCCCGGATCATCCGCGCGCAGTACCCGCCCGGCAGCTCGCAGGACTCCAGCTCCGTGTGCAGCTCGATGACCTGCTGCGGCGGCACGTTCATCGCCCGCAGCTCGTGCAGCATCTGCCACTCGGGGTGCGGGGTGCCCGGCGCCGAGCGGCGGATCAGCTGCTGCTCGCTGCCGTCCGGAGCGCGGAACCGCAGCACGGCCTGGTAGCCGGGGCCCACGGTCGGCTGACCGGTGGGCTGCTGCGGATAGCCGTACGACGGAGGCGGCGGGTTGTGCGCACCGGGCGGCGGACCGGGAGGACCGGGCGGCCTGGGCGCACCCGGGACGCCCGCACCGATGCTGCTCCCGTCGGCGAGCATCGTCGCGGCATGGTGCACCCCGCCACCGGGAGGCGGCGTGGAGCCGGGAGGCGCGGGCGGACCGGGCGGAGCCGGCGGGCCGGGAGGCGGCGTTGAGCCCTGCGGCGGGCCGGGCGGACCCGGCGGCGGGGTGGCGCCGGGCGGGCCGAGCTGGGAGACGAGCTGCGTCGGGACGTACCCGCCCGCCGGAGCACCGGGCGCACCCGGGCCCGAAGGCGGCGGCGTCGCACCGGGCGGCATGCCGGGGATCCCCGGCGCACCGGGCGGCGGCGGGGTCGACGGACCGCCCCCACGCGCCCTGCGCGGCGGCACCACGGCCTTGCTGGTGGCCGCGTCGGCGATGTCACCGGCCCCGTCCGGGGCCCCCTGCTGCGGCCGGAGCGCCGGCGCCACCTGCGTACGCGGCAGCTGGCTGCCACCCGACATCAGCGCGGTGGGCGCCTCCGCCGGAACGACCGGCGGCGGGGCCTCCTCGTCGTCCGTCCCCGACAGCGGCGGCGCGAACACCGTCGCGGGCAGCGGGACGGCCGCGTCGTCGGAGTCGGAATTGGTGTCCGTCCCCGCCCACGGGGTCGCCCCGGCGGGCACACCGTCGGAGGCCGTGGGCTCGTAGGCCGCGCCACCGCCGGCGGCGGGCCACGACGCGGCGGATCCGCCGGTGGAAGGAGCAGAAGGAGAGGACGAAGGGGAAGGGGCGGACGGAGGCGTCCCGTCCGCGGCGGCCGGGGCAGGCCCCTGCGCGGAGGCGGCGACAGGACCGGGAGCGGGGGCCTCCCCCGAAGCCGATCCCGATCCCGAAGCCGATCCCGAAGCCGGTCCCGATGCCGACGGGGACGACGCCGGGTCCGGAGACGACGCCGAGGCCGGAGACGGGGCCGGGTCCGGAGACCGGGGCGGGGACGACTCGGCCGCCCCCGTGGTCCCCGTGGCCCCTTCGGCCTCCGCCGCCTCGCGCCGCTCCGCACGATGATCCGGAATCCCCAGCTTGTCCGCCGCCTCCTGGAGCCACTCCGGCGGCGTCAACAGGAACGACGTCTGGTTCAGGTCCACCCGCTGCGGCGGCTCCGGAGCCGCGGCCGGCGCGCCCGCCGGTCCGCCGTACTCCTCCTCGTACCGCCGGATCACCTCACCCACCGGCAGCCCCGGCCACAGCGTCGCCTCACCGCTGTCCCGGGCGATCACCAGCCGCTGACGGCCGCCGTCCGAGACGGGGCCCTCCGGCCGGTCCTCGGCCCACACCACGAAACCGAGGTCGAACTCACGGACGCGCACCTCACGGTGCTGATACGCGGGCACGTCACCGTTGACCCACTCGTCCGCCCGCTCCTGCGCCTGCGCGAAAGTCACCACCGCGCTCACCCCTCCACCGGGACGGCGCGCGCGAAGCCGCCGTCCACCATCAGGTTCGCCACGGTCTCCAGCTCCGGCGGATTGCCCGCCAACCGCTGGAGGAAGGCGTCGAAGTCCGTACCGCAGGGCAGCAGCAGCCGCTCCACACGCTCCTGGACACTCCAGCCGTCCTGGTCCCGGGCGTCGTCGTACGGGCAGAACCACACCGAACCGACGTCCTGCCCACGTACCTTCACCGCCAGGATCCCGCCCTGGACGAACGCGACGCCCAGGTAGTCCTTGGTGAAGTGGTCCCGCAGACACTTGTTCACGTACACCAGGTCGTTCACCGCGGCCTCGTCACGCACCGTGAAGAACGGCTGGTCCACCAGCAGCCCCAGCTCGGCGTCGAGCGCGGCACCCACCGGGGCCGAACCGCCCGCCGCCTTCAGGAAGGAGCGGTACGCGCCGGGCAGCCGGTAGCCGAGGTCCTCCTCGACGCCCTGCACCTGCTGCTCGCTCACCGCGCCCGCGTTCTTCGGCAGGTGGAAGTGCGCGGGACGGGTCTCCTGCAACGGGCGGGTGCCACGCCGATTCTGGTCCACGTCCGTACCCGCGAGGCCGCCGTGATGACGCAGCAGCGCCTTCACCTCGACCGGCACCAGCTCCATCCGCCGGCCGCCCGGCACGTGGTGCCAGGTCCAGCCGTGCGGGGTCGCCACCGCGGGAATCGTGTCCCACAGGTCGTGACCGCTCGCCGCCATCGCCGCGTTCGCCGACACGTAATCGGTCAGGCGCAGCTCGTCGATACCGAAGCCCGGAGGCGGATCGGCGATCTCGGCCGCGGCGCGCGCGTACGGCGAAAGAACCGGGTGGCCGCTCCCGTCCATCCGCACCCCGGAGGGGTGCCGGGACGCCCGGACCGGATCCGGGAAGTTCACGACCTGCCCGGCGTAGGCGGCGTTCGGTGGCGCGGCTTGCTGCCCGAGCCGACCTGTCGTCATGGCTGATGCCCCCTGCTGCGTCCGGTGTTCCGCACAGCCTAAGCGGTGGGGCAACAGGGCACCCCGCCCCGCCGGTTCCGTCACGAACGGTCACATTCGTGTGACGGTGAGGCGACGGTCCAGCACCTTCCCGCGACACGCAGACACGTTTCCCCCACCCAGCTTCCCCACCACCCGGCACATTTGGCAGGCTGTCCCCGCAACTCGGGGGATTGCAGGGAGGGACGTCAGCACGATGCATTCCACACAAACCGTCACATCAGGGGATCCGCGCCTCAGCTGGAGCAGCACCGAGACCAGCCGTACGCCCCGACTGATCCACCGCCGCGACGGGATCCTCCCGGCCGTGGCCGCCGCGCTGTCCGTCCGCGGCGAGACGCTCACCTGCACCGCGGGCAAGGGGGACCAGCCACCGGTGCTGCACCCGCTCGTCCAGGACTTCCTCGACACCCTCACCAGCGGCCAGCGCGAACGCTTCACCGGGCGGTGCCCCGAAGCGATACTGCTCTCCCGCCAGCTCACCGCCGCCGAGAGCGGGCGCTCCAAACGGGCCCAGCGAAAACCCCTGACCAACGGGGAGGCACGGCGCGCGCTCAAGCACTCGCGGCTCACCGCCCGGCGCATCCGCGAGGACGGCGACCCGCTGCACGGCAGCTACGCACCACCGTGCCGATCCTGTTCGGCGCTCCTGTCCCACTTCGGCGTACGCCCCGTCGACCTGACCACCACCGGCGCCGCGACCACCGCCGAGAAGGGCTGACCGCCCACCGATGCACGACCGCCAGCAGCACACCTCCACCACCCGCTTCCCCGTCGCCGTCGACGCCGCCCTGCGCGAGGCGGGCTGGCAGCCCGGGCGCTGGGACATCCGCCAGGCGGAGGAATGGGCCGACGCGCTGCGCTCCCACGCCTCCCCGGCGGGCCACCGGCACGCCGTGTTCCCGGCCGCGGTCGAGGCCTGGGCGGAGTTCGGCGGCCTCCACATCACGGCGTCCGCGCCCGGCCGGCACATCGCGCCCACGGCGGTACGGATCGACCCCCTGAGCGGGCTCCATCTGGCCCGCACGCTCGGGGACCTCGGCCGCGCCCTGGAGACGGAGGTCAGCCCGCTGGGGGCGGAGGGCGAGGAGCAGGCGGTCCTGGCGATCGACACGGAGGGCCGGGTGTACAGCATCGACCACACGGGCGACTGGTTCCTGGGCCAGGACATCGACGAGGCCCTTGCCACCCTGGTGACCGGCACCCAACCGGCCCGCCTGACGTCCTCC
>NZ_JAFEUF010000226.1:791-11006 GCF_016901035.1 Streptomyces durocortorensis | reverse complement strand
CCCCTGGAAGGGCCCCCCACCGTGAGGCGCGCCCCCGTACGGGCCACCGCCCCACCCTGCATCCTGCGCCACTGCGTCTCCGTCATGTCGTCGGCCCGGGTGCCGGGCCGTTCTGTCGTCGGCACACCGTAGCGCCCCCGACGTGGGCCGATGATAGGTACGGCCGTACACAACGTTGGGTACAGTCGTACACATGGGATACGCATACGGACTGCTCGCCGGAGCCATCGCGGCGGAGGTGGCCGGGACGACGGCCATGAAGTACAGCGAGGGCTTCACCCGGCTCTGGCCCTCGATCGGCACCGTGGTGGGCTACCTCATCGCCTTCACCCTGCTCGCGCAGACCCTCAAGACGCTCTCCGTGGGCACCGCGTACGCCATCTGGGCCGGCGTGGGCACGGCGGCCGTCGCCCTCATCGGGATCCTGTTCCTGGGGGAGTCCAGCAGCCTGGTCAAGATCGCGGGCATCGCCCTGATCGTCGCCGGGGTCGTCGTCCTCAACCTGGGAGGGGCCCACTGATGGCCCGGAACCCGGAAGGATCCCACTGATGGCCCGGCGCTACGACCCTGAGCGGCGGACGCGCATCATCGACGCGGCGCTGGCCGTGATCGCGGCCGACGGCATAGCCGGGCTCAGCCACCGCACCGTGGCCGCCGAGGCCGACGTGCCGCTCGGCTCGACCACGTACCACTTCGCCTCGCTCGACGAACTCCTCGTCGCCGCACTGCGCCGCTGCAACGAGAACTTCGTCCAGGCGCTGCGCTCCAGCGGGCTCTTCACCGAGGAGGGGGACGGTGAGTGGGGCGGGGTGGCGGACACGGACCTCGCGGAGGAGCTGACCCGGCTGCTGGACCGGTGGTTCGCGGGTGAACGCGGGGCGATCGAGCTGGAGTACGAGCTGTATCTCGCGGCCCTGCGCCGCCCCGCGCTGCGCCCCGTCGCCGCCGAGTGGACCGAGGAGGCCGTCGAGCTGCTGTCCCGGCGCACCGACCCGGAGACCGCACGGGCCCTCGTCGCGCTGATGGACGGCGTCTGCCTCCAGGTCCTGCTGACCGGCGGCACGTTCGACGCGCCGTACACCCGGAAGATGCTGGAGCGGATCGTCGAGGGCGGCGGGGCCTGACAGTGCTCCGGCCGGTGTGCTGCCCGCGCCGGGCGCCGGCCTGCGTATCCCGGCGCGGATCGGCCCCGCCCGGTCCGCCGGGGCGGTGCCCGGCCGTGTCCGGACGGCCCGGTCAGTCCGTCCCGCGGCGTACCGCTTCCAGCGCCTCCCGCACGCTCGCCCCGATGTCCGTGATCGGGTACAGCACCTCGCGGATCGTCCGCTCCCGGTCCACCACCAGCGTCAGCCGCTTGAGCCTGCTCACGCCCGCCGCCCGGAACGTCGGCAGCCGCAGCGCCGCCGTCAGGGCCAGGTCCGCGTCCGAGAGCAGCGGGAAGCGCAGCCCCTCCTTCTCCGCGAAGGCGCGCTGCTCGTCCGGGCGCTGCACGGACACCCCGTGCACCGTCGCACCCGCCGCCGTGAACTCGGCCAACTGGTCGCGGTACGTGCACGATTCGAGGGTGCAGCCGCTCGCCCCCGGGATCCCCGCCCAGCCCGGCGGATAGGCGTCGCGGGTGGCGTAGGCGCTGGGGAAGCAGTAGAGGACGGTGTACGGGGTGTCGGCGACCGGGTCGCGCGGCTCGCCGTCGTTCCCCGGCAGCAGCAGCTCCGGCAGCCGTGTCCCCTTGAGCGCCCGCACCCGGGCCGCCTCCTGCGAGGCCTCCGTCGTCGTCGCCATCGTCTCCCCTTCCCCCAGCACCCACGTGTCGCCCCAGTCCTGGAGCGCGATCAGCACGGGCAGCAGCGCCCGGCCGCGCGGGGTGAGGCGGTACTCGTACCGCACCGGGCGGTCCTGGTACGGCTCCCGCGCCAGGACGTCCGCGTCGACCAGCAGCCGCAGCCGCTCGGTCAGCACCTTGCGCGAGACGCCCAGCTCCTGCTGGAGCGCGTCGAACCGGTGCACCCCGCGCGCGGAGTCCCGCACGATCAGCAGCGTCCACCAGTCGCCCACGACGTCGAGGGCCTGGGCGATCGAGCAGTCGGCGTCGGCCAGGCTGGTGCGCTGAGGCATGGTCGTCCCTCCGGTTGTGGCCGCTGTCCGCCCCGCCCACCCCGCCGGGGTCCTTTCGGTTGACCCCGATGGAATCATGCTGCCATAGTCCGTTCCCATAAGGAACTCACTGCGGAGGGCGCAGGAGTCGTACGGGGGTGGCACGGTGGTGGCGGGGACGGGCATGGTGCGCGGAGTGCCGCGGACGGTACGGCTGCTGGCGCTCGGGGCGTTCCTCAACGCCGTCGTCAGCTTCACCTTCGTCTATCTCTTCGTGTACCTCGTCGGGCCGCGCGGTCTGAGCGTCACCCAGGCCGGAGTGATCAGCGGCGTCGGCGGCATCGGCCTGGTCGTGGGGAACTTCACCGGCGGCTGGTTCGGCGACCGGTTCGGACACCGCCGCGCCCTGCTGACCGGCGCCTGCGTGAGCGGCGCGGCGCTCGTCGTCCTGCCCGCCCTGCCGGTCGCCGCCCTGTACGCGGTGCTCCCGGTCGCCCAGTACGCCGCGGGCGTCGTCCGCGCCGCCAACGCCGCCCTCGTCGCGGTCTCCGTACCCGAGGGCGGAAGCCGCCGCCGGAGCTTCGCCCTCTTCCGGTTCGCCGGCAACGGGGGCTTCGCCATCGGCCCGCCGCTCGGCGCACTGGTCGCCGCGCGCTTCTCGTACGACTGGCTCTTCGTCGCCGACGGCCTCGGCACCCTGCTCTTCGCCCTCTACGCCGCCCGGATCCTGCCCGCGCGCGGCAGCGCCCACTCCGCACCCGCCCACGACCCGGACGCCCCCGGCCTCTGGCGCGAACTGCGGGCCAGACCCGCCGTCCTGGTGCTGCTCGCCGCGATCGTCGTCGTCGACACCGTCTACCGGCAGCAGTACTCGACCCTGCCGGTCTTCCTCGCCGACCACGGGCACTCCACCCAGCTCTACGGCTGGCTGCTCGCCATCAACGGCGGCGTCATCCTCTGCCTCGACCTGCCCGCCGCCCACGCCCTGGCCCGCCGCGCCCCGCTCGGCCTCGTCGGAGTCGGACTCCTGCTCGTCGGGCTCGGCTACGCCCTCCTGATCCCCGGCGCGGGCGTCCTCTTCGCCGTCACCATGATGCTCTCCCTGACCCTCGGCGAGATCCTCTACAAGACCCCCGCCACCGCCTACGTCGCCGACCAGGCGCCGGGCCACGCCCAGGGCCGTTTCCAGAGCCTGTACGCCGGTGCGTCGATCAGCGGGCAGGTGCTCGCCCCGCCGCTCGGGGCCGCTCTGTACGCGGCGTCCCCCGCTCTGCTCTGGCCGGTGTCCGCCCTGCTCGCGGCGGCCGACGGGGGAGCGGTGCTGGCGGCGCGGCGGCTGCCCGGACCGGGGGAGCGGGCGCGGGCGGCGGGAAAGGGGCCGCACGCTGAGACCGGTTCGCCCGAGCGGGCCCCGGCCGGTTAGGTTGCTGTTCATGACCGACACGACTTCCCAGGGTTCTGCCCGCATCTCCGCCGCCGTCGCCGCCCGCCTCGCCGCCCTCGCCGGTGACGGCACCGTCCTCGACACCTGGTTCCCCGCCCCCGAGCTGACCTCCGACCCCGGCCCGGCCGGTACGACGCGGCTCTCCCCGGACGAGGCCGTCAACCGGCTCGGCGAGGGCGCCGCCAAGGCGATCGGCGTGGACGCCCGGCGCGGCGTCGAGATCGTCGCCGTGTCCACGGTCATCTCCTCGCTCGACGACAAGCCGCTCGACGCGCACGACGCCTACCTGCGCCTGCACCTGCTCTCGCACCGGCTCGTCCAGCCGCACGGCCAGAACCTCGACGGCCTCTTCGGCCTGCTCGCCAACGTCGCCTGGACCTCGCTCGGCCCGGTCGCCGTCGACGACCTGGACCGGGTCCGCCTCAACGCCCGCGCCGAGGGCCTGCACCTCCAGGTCACCTCGGTCGACAAGTTCCCGCGCATGACGGACTACGTCGCCCCCAAGGGCGTACGCATCGCGGACGCCGACCGCGTCCGGCTCGGCGCGCACCTCGCCGCCGGCACCACCGTCATGCACGAGGGCTTCGTCAACTTCAACGCGGGCACGCTCGGTACCTCCATGGTCGAGGGCCGGATCTCCGCGGGCGTCGTCGTCGGCGACGGCTCCGACATCGGCGGCGGCGCCTCCACCATGGGCACCCTCTCCGGCGGCGGCAAGGAGCGCATCATCATCGGTGAGCGCTGCCTGGTCGGCGCGGAGGCGGGCGTCGGCATCGCGCTGGGCGACGAGTGCGTCGTCGAGGCCGGTCTGTACGTCACCGCCGGCACGCGCGTCACGCTGCCGGACGGCCAGGTCGTCAAGGCCCGCGAGCTGTCCGGCGCCTCGAACATCCTCTTCCGCCGCAACTCGGTCACCGGCACCGTCGAGGCCCGCCCGAACAACGCGGTCTGGGGCGGCCTGAACGACGTCCTGCACGCCCACAACTGAGCCGTTCGCTCACTTGGTTCAGGCTGCGAGGAGCTCCGCGTACGCCTTCCGCAGCCCGTCGGCCGCCTCGCGCCCGGCGGGCTGCAGCGGTTCCCGGACCGGCCCGGCGTCCAGCAGGGCCTTGGCCGTGACGGTCCCGGGCAGCCCGCTCGCCATCATCAGCTCGACGAGCCGGGCCGTGAGCCCGTTGAGCCGGGCCGCCTCGTCGGTGCGGCCCACGTCGAACGCGTCCAGCGGTGCCCGCATCTGACGCGGGGCCACGTTGGCCACCGTACTGACATAGCCCGCGCCGCCCACCGCGTACAGCGGCAGGTTCAGCTCCTCGCTGCCCGAGTAGTACGCCAGCGAGGTGCGGGCCAGCACCTTCGTCGCGCCGAGCAGGTCGTAGGAGCAGTCCTTCACCGCCACCACCCGCGGATGCTCCGCCAGCCGCAGCAAGGTCTCCGGCTCGATCCGGACGCCGGTGCGGCCGGGGATGTCGTACAGCATCAACGGCAGAGCGGTGGACTCGGCCACGCGCAGGAAGTACGCCTCGACGGCGGACTGCTGCGGGCGGCTGTAGTACGGGCTCACCACCAGCAGCCCGTCCGCGCCCGCTTCCTCGGCCTCCCGGGCCAGGCGCAGGGTGTGCGCGGTGTCCGGGCTTCCTACGCCGGTGAGCAGCGGCACCCCGTCGCCGACCTCCGCCCGGACGGCCCGCAGCAGGGCGGACTTCTCGGCCTCCGTCGTGGTGGGGGACTCGCCCGTGGTGCCGCTGAGGACGATCCCGTCGCAGCCCTCGGCCACCAGACGCGCGGCGTGCGCGCGGGCGGCGTCCGGGTCCAGGGCCCCGGTGGCGGTGAAGGGCGTGATCATGGCGCAGAGGGCGCGGCCGAAGGGGCGCGGTGCGGTGGCGGTCATGGGGGAAGTCTCGACGCCCGGAACCGTAAAGGTCCACTTAGATCTCCTTGTGGTGAACGGCAAGAGCTGCTGAAGAGTGCGGCGACCGCTGCTGTTCCTCTGACAAGATCGACCGCGCGGACGACCGGCCGCGGCGAGGGGTGGGCGACATGAACGAGCGTGTACGGGTACGGAGACGGGTCCGGGTGGCCCTGTTGACGGCCACGCTGACGGCACTGACCGGCTGTTCCGGTTTCCTCGTCCCGGCCGGCGAGGGCGAACGCCCGGACCCCACCCCTTCCGCCTCCGCATCCGGGCCCGGCATGGTCCGCGCCGAGACGCTGCCCCCGACGCCCACGCCCGGAGCCGACGCGCCCGCCTACGGCGCTCCCGCGCAGACCGGCCCGACCTCCGCCCCGCCCGGCAAGTGCCCCGCCTCCGGGGTCGTCGTGGACATGGGCCCGGTGGAGACCGGAATGATGCACCGGGCCGTCGTGCTCACCCTCACCAACTGCGGCCGCAAGCCCTACGCCGTCGACGGCTACCCCTGGGTCCGGGCCCTCGGCGAGGACGGCCGGCCCCTGCCCGTCGAGGTCAACGAGGACGGTTCGTACTTCGGCAGCGACCCGGGCCCGAAGAAGCTCCTGCTGGACCCCGGCCTCACCGTGAAGTCGATCCTGGCCTGGGTCTCCACGCCCGAGGGCGGCGACCTCATCGAGGGCGACGCCCTGGCGATCTCCGCAGCCCCCGGCCTGCCGACGCGGGTCTTCCCGCTGGAGGGCCACGACATCCGGCTGATGGACGAGCTCAACACGACGGCCTGGCGCACCGAACTCGGCGGCTGAGCAGGGGACTTCAGCCCTGCGGTGCGGCGGGGGCCGTGGGAACGGTATGGGTGGCCCAGGCAGACCCCGGCGGCCCGTCCGGCCGTACGTGCAGGAGAAAGGCCGGAGGCTCGTCCGGATAGCCGGGCACCCCCTCCCGCAGCACCAGACCGCTCTGCCGGTACGTGCTCGGCGCGACGGCCACCGTACTGCCCGCGAAGGACGCCGTGACCGGGCGGTGCACATGGCCCGCCAGCACCCGCGCCACCCGGGGGTGCGCGGCGACCACCTCGGCCAGCGCCGGGCCGTCCGCCAGGCCCATAGCGTCCAGGAACGGGATGCCGACCGGAACCGGCGGATGGTGCAGGCAGACGAGGGCCGGCACGCCGGGGCGCAGGGCGAGGGCCCGGTCCAGCCGGGCCAACTGCCCGGTCCCCAGCCGCCCGCCCGGCGCACCGGCCACCCACGAGTCCAGGACCACGACGGTGAACGCCGGGTGCTCCACCACGTACGACGTCCGCGTCCCCCCGCCCAGGAACCGCGTCCCGCCGAACCCGCCCACGAGAGCCTCCGGCACGTCGTGGTTCCCCGTCACCAGGTGCAGCGGCAACGGAAACGCCTCGATCTCCTCGCGCAGCGCCGTGTACTCGCCCGGCTCCCCACGCTCGGTGAGATCACCGGTGATCACGGCACAGTCCGGGAGCGGATCCAGGGTGAGCACCCGGCGCAGGGCGGCCCGCAACCCCGCCGCGGGGGCCGCCGCCCCGGGGCCGGTGGTGAGGTGCGGGTCGCTCAGGTGCGCCACGGAGAGGGTCATGCCCCCCACCCTTCCCCGGCGACGGCGGGCAAGCACCCGGTCATGCCGTGGGCGAACGGCATGCGGGCGCGTCCGCGTGCGCCTTGACGGGAACGGCCTTGATCTCAACCGGACTTGAGGTACGAAGGTGGTGGTCGTAGCGCACCGACCGGCGCACGCACAGGAGGAACACCGCCATGACCACGCATGTCACCCGCCGCCCCGACCCGGCCCGCCCCGATGCCGCGATCGCCAAGGCCGGCACCTGGAACGTCGGGACACCGCAGCGGCAGCGAGAGACCGTCGACGCCATCCGGAAGGCCTGGGAGAGCCGGGAATGGCCGCACCCCGGGCTGCTCTCCTACAGCGTCCACGAAGGGGAGGACGGTGCGACCCTGCTGCACTACTCCCAGTGGACCGGCGAACAGGCCTACCAGGACTTCGTACGCGAGGGCCGCGACCCCCGCAACGCCGAGATCGACGCCGCCGTCCCCGGCATCGAACGCCTCGGCCTGCACACGTACGAGCTGTACCGCTCCGGGCTCCGGGCCGAGGGCGACACCCGGGAGACCGGCTGCGTCGTCATCGTCGACGTCGAGTTCGAGGGCCCCGACGCGGCGCGCCAACGCGACTGGGTGGACGCCGTGTTCGAGGCGCTCGGCGACGACGCCCAGCTGCCGGACGGCGGCATCGCCGCACACTTCCATGCCTCCACCGACGGCGCCCGGGTCCTCAACTACGCCGAGTGGGAGAGCGCCGAGCACCACATCGCGGCCCTCGCCGCACCCGGTGAGGGCGTCGGATCCCCGTCCCCGCTCTGGGAACGCGTCCAGAAGTACCCGGGCATGACCGGCGGCGGCGTGCACCGCTACACCCCCGCGCTCAGCATGGAACCGGGCGCGGGCGGGTAGCGGCGCGCCGGGCGGCGGGCGGTGAAATGCGTCTAGGCTTGGGCGGCTGAACCGCGTACGCACTCCGTATGCCCCCGAGCACGCACCGAGGAGAACCCCCGATGTCCGCAGAGCGCCCCTCCCTGCCGCCGGTGCGGCTGAACTCCGAGGCCGAACTGGCACGGGACGCGCTCGCCGCTCCGCTGTTCGTCCGCGCCGTCAAGCTCGCCCGGTGGGCCGGTCCCGGCACCCGGGTCGGCGCGGGCGGCGAGCTCGTCGAGGCGCAGCTGCCCGCGGCCGCCGAGCACCTCGCGCTCGCGGCCGACGAGGACGGCGCCGCGTACGCCAGCGAGGCCTGGCGGCTCGCCGTGGACACCGGCCTCCTCGACGTCACCGACCCCGAGGAGGACGAACTTCCGGGCGGCGAGGAAGCCGCAGAAGGCTCGGAAGACGCGGAAGGCACGGACGGCTCGGAGGCCGAGGGCACCGTCTCCGCGGGCGAGAACCTGGCCCTGCTCACCGGCGGCTCCCCGCAGGACGTCCTGTCCATCTGGCTCGACGGCCTGGACGCCGTGCACGCCGACGCCACCGCGCCCGTCCTGGACGACTTCGCGGACCTCGTCGGCGAGGACGGCTCGATCGACTTCGACGCCCTGGACTGGGATCCGGAGGCCGAGGCGGAGTTCCTCGACGGGGTCCTCGGCAACCTCTACCTGCTCACCCTCGCGGACAACGGCGCGGGCGAAGGACCGGTCCCGCTGCCCGCCCTCGCCGCGTCGATGATCGTCCCCGACGACATGGGCGAGCCCACCGACGACATCCTGGAGCAGGTGTCGGAGGCGATGATGCGCCTCGACGACCAGTTCCGGCTCCTCGAACCCATCGGGATCGTCGCCTACCAGCCGGTCGACGAGGCGCTGCTGGTCGAGGAGGGCGAAGCGGCGGACGCCTCCGTCGCCGGGGCCGACGACGAGGACGTCACGCGGTACGGCATGGTCCGGCTCACCCCTCTCGGCCTGTACGGCGTCCGGGCCCGGATGCTGGAGGCCGGGATGGACGCCCCCGCCGTCGGCGACCTCGCGGGCAAGGGCGCCGACGCTCTCCTCGACGGCATCGCCCACTACCCGGAGTCCGCCGCCCGCGCCGAGGTCAAGCTCTGGCTCGCGGGGTACGCCGAGGGGGCGGTGTCGGCGGCGGCCGAGCTGCTGGCCGCCGCGCGCGGCACGGACGAGGGCGCACCGCTGCGCCGCCTCCACTGCCAGCAGGCCCTCGCCCTGGCGGGCCCCGAGGCGGAGCCCGCCGTACGCGGGGTGCTCGGCGACCCGGAACTGGGCGGCCTCGCCCGCGTCTGGCTCGCGGAGCGCGGTGCCGCCGACGTGCCCGCCCCGCCGGAGGACATGATCTTCTGGCTGGCCATCGACACCATCGCCGCCCAGCTGGACGCGGACGGCGAGCTGGACGAGCTCCAGGGCCTGATCGAGGGCCTCTCCGCGCAGCACAGCGGCTTCTTCGACGAGGTCTGGCGCGTCGACCACCCGGCCACCGCCGATGTGCTGGAGGCCATGGGCCGGCTGCACAGCGACAAGAAGGCCGCCAAGGACGCCCGCAAGGCGGCGTTCAAGGCGCGCTCGCGCGCGGGTGGCTGAGGCGCCGGCGCGTGGCTCTTGTGCTGAGCGCTGCTCGTACAAAGCAGACGTCGGCGGCGCGACACCGCCCGTGCCGCCGCGGCGGGCGAAGGGAAAAACGCCACACCTTCGGGGGTCTTTCCGATGCCGCGTTCCGCGTGGTTTCGCTGCTGGAGGCGGGAGTAAGCGCTGACCGGGCCTGGTGAGCGCTGATTACGAATCCGGCACTTCTGGGGCCCCGGCACCGGCGGGCATGGCGTCGGGCCTTCACAGGGCGCATACTCGACGTAATGAAACAGTCAGCCGGATCCCGGCGTCACCTGCCTTCCAGTCCCTTCAACCGCCCGGCCCAGGAGGCCCCACCGGTCGAATGCTTCGATGTGGGCGACAGGGTGTCGCACGACCAGTTCGGGCTCGGCAGGATTCTTGCTGTCGAGGGCGACAACGACGCAGTCCTCATCGACTTCTCGGGGCGTCAGGGAAGGATCCTGAGCCCGTACTCCAAGTTGACCAAGCTCTGAGACGCGGGACGAGCACGAGCAGCGTCCGCCTTCTCCGGGTCCGGGGGGGGGGGGGGCGGGGGGGGGGGGCCCGGGGCCCCCCGGGGGCGGGGGGGGGCGGGGGCGCGCGGGGGGGGGGGGGGGGGCGGGCCCGCGCGGCCCCGGGCGGCGGGGG
>NZ_JAFEUF010000226.1:0-782 GCF_016901035.1 Streptomyces durocortorensis | reverse complement strand
CGGGGGGCGGCTGGCTTCGTGCCCGCGCCCGCCCCCCTCTCCCCCCCGCGGCGGGCGGGCGGCCCCCCCCCCCCCCGCGCCCCCCCCCCGCGCGGGGGGGGCCCCCCCCCCCCCCCCCCCCCCCCCGGACTCCGTTGCGGGCCCTGGGGCCCCTTACAGCGCCTTGGCGGCGGGCTTCACCATGCCCCGCACGGTGCGCGACTTCACGAACTCGCCCATCCCGGTCATCTCCCACTCACCGGTGAACTGCTTGATGAGCTTGGCCATCATCACGCCGGTCTGCGGCTCGGCGCCGGTGAGGTCGAAGCGGACCAGCTCCTCGCCGGAGGCGTCGTCGATCAGCCGGCAGTAGGCCTTGGCGACCTCGTTGAACTTCTGGCCGGTGAACGAGTTCACCGTGAAGACCAGGCCCGTCGCGTCGGCGGGGATCCGGCCCAGGTCCACGACGATCGTCTCGTCGTCGCCCGCGCCCTCACCCGTGAGGTTGTCGCCGGAGTGCTTGATCGCCCCGTTCAGAATGGTCAGCTTGCCGAAGTAGCAGCTGTCCAGGTGGTTGCGGTTGGGGCCGTAGGCGATCACCGACGCGTCCAGGTCGATGTCCTTGCCGCGGAACGCGGGCTCCCAGCCCAGACCCATCCTGACCCGCGAGAGCAGCGGTGCGCCGCCCTTGACGAGGGACACGGTCTGGTTCTTCTGGAGGTTGACCCGGCCCTTGTCCAGGTTGATCTTCCCGGAGCCGGCGGGGGCTCGGCGCCCGACGCGATCGTGGTGGACACCACCGC
>NZ_JAFEUF010000225.1 GCF_016901035.1 Streptomyces durocortorensis | reverse complement strand
GGCCAGGTCCGCGACCTGCTGGTCTGTGATCTGGATGGCGCGCCCGCCGCCGGCCCGGACCGGATACCGGCCACCGTCGCCTGGATCGACTACCAGCTGGACGTCGCCCTGCTGGAGGCCGTCGAACCGGTGCGGGCCGCCCCGCCCGTGCGGCTCGGCGTGATCGACACCCGCCAGGCGATCCCCGGCTGCGAGATCACCGGCTTCCCCCGCGTCCAGCGCTACGGCCCCGACCGGCGGCTGGAGGCGGACCAGTACACGGCGACGGTCCTGCCCGTGGCGGGCCAGGTCCGCGACCTGCTGGTCTGTGATCTGGATGGCGCGCCCGCCGCCCGCCCGGACGACGAGCCGGCCGCCCTGTCCGGGCTCTCCGGCGGCCCCGTCTTCATGGGGGACGTGCTGCTGGGCGTGGCCCGCCAGGTGCCCCGGCAGCGCGACGGCCGCCGGGTCGAGTGCGTGCCGCTGGGTCCGGTCCTCGCCGCGAAGCCCTTCCGGCTGGTCTGCCGGCGTGCCGGGGTCGAGCTGCGCGAGGAACGCGTCCACGGCAGCTTCCCGCGCGACCTGCGGTACGAGGCGGAGTACGCGCAGGCGCTGGGTGCCAAATACCGCCGTACGAAGATCTTCGGCCTGGACGAGCTGAGCCGCCACGACCGGGAATGGGACCTGGACACCGCCTACCTGAGCCTGGAAGCTCAGGCCCAGGACCGGGCCGCCCCGGGTCCGCCCCTCCCCCGCCGCATCGACGACCTCCTCGCCGACCGCCCCCGGGTGCTGCTGCGCGGCGACGCGGGCGCGGGCAAGACGACTCTGCTGTGGTGGCTGGCCGCCCATGCCTCGGCCCGCACCCTGGGCGACGCGCTGGCCCCGCTCAACGGCCTGGTCCCCTTCGTGGTGCCCCTGCGCACCCTGCGGGCCCGCGGGGTGACGTTCCCGGGCCCGGCCGAGCTGTCCACCGCGGCGGACCTGCCGATCGACACGGCCCCGGAGGGGTGGGCGGGCCGGGTTCTGGCCTCGGGCCGGGCGTTATTGCTGGTGGACGGCCTGGACGAGGTACCGCCGGAGGAGCGCGAGCAGGCCCATTCCTGGCTCTCGCAGCTCCTGGCCCGCTTCCCGGACACCCGGTGCGTCGTGACCGTACGGCCGCTCGCGGTCGAGGCGGACTGGCTGCGCTCCGAGGACTTCGCGGAACTGCGCCTGCTGCCGATGCGGAACGAGGACATCCAGTCCTTCGTGGCCTCCTGGCACCGGGCGGCCCGGCTGTCGGAGGAGGACGACGCCGAGCGGCTGGACGGACTGGAGCGCGACCTCGCCCACCAGTTCGCCCAGAACCCCACGCTCCGTGACCTGGCACGTACGCCGCTGCTCTGCGCGGTGATCTGCGCCCTGCACCGCCGCCGCGACGGCTTCCTGCCGGAGACCCGCTGGCAGCTGTACCGCTCGGCCCTGGAGATGCTGCTCGGCCACCGGGACGACCGACGCCGGATGGGAAACCCCGAGGGCATCGCCCTGGACATCGAGGAATCCACCCAGCTCCTCCAGCGGATCGCCGTGTGGCTGGTCCGGGAGGGCCAGTCGGAGTTCACCCGGCCCCAGGCCCTGCGCCAGCTCCGCCGCGCCCTGACCGGAATGGAACGGGTCAGCGTCCAGGGCCCGCCGGAGAAGATCCTCACCCATCTGCTCAACCGCAGCGGCCTGCTCCAGGAACACGGGGACGACACCTACCAGTTCATCCACCGCACCTTCCAGGACTACCTGGCCGCGAAGGAACTCGTCGAGGACGAGCACCTGGGCGAGCTGCTGCGCCACTCCGGCGAGGAGTCCTGGCAGGACGTGGTCCTGCTGGCGGCGGGGCATTGCGGACGGCGTGAGCTGGCCGCGCTGGTGACAGGGCTGCTGGACGCGGGTCAGCAGCAGGCGACCGGGACGATCGAACGCACTGGCCTCCACGTCCTCGCCGCCCTGTGCGCCGGGCACGCGACGTGGCTGGACGGAGCGGTACGGGACCGGGTCCGGCGCAGCACGGCGTCACTGTTCCCGCCGGCCGACGAGGCCCACGTACGCTCGCTGGCCCGGCTGGGACCGGCCGCGCTGGAGTTCCTGCCCGAGCCTCAGCAGGTGCCCGACGAGGGGCCCGGCGCCGAGAACGTGGCCCGGCTGATCACGCGGATCGGAGGAGCCCTCGCCGTCCCCCATGCCCAGGAGTGGGTACGGGCCCACCCCCGCCTCAACAGCACCCTCGTGCACGCGTGGGACCGATTTCCGCCCGAGGAGTACGCCACCGAGGTGCTGGTCCACTGCAATCTGCCACGGTCCGCCCTCGTGGTGAGCGACCTCGGTCGGCTGAGGGCGCTGCGGCACATCCCAGCCCTGTTCGCTCTGTCGCTGCACGGGGACCTGCCCGAAGCGGAGATCGGTGCGGCGCTGGAAGGCCAACGGATCGAAGTGCTCGGCGTGGGCCCGAACACCCTGCTCGCTGGGCTCTCCTGCCTGAGCCCCCTCAAGGCCACCCTGCGAGCACTGGGCATCACACAGTGCCCCGCGGTCCAGGAGTTGGCGCCGCTCACCGAACTCGACGGGCTCATGACCCTGACTCTGGACATGCGGACGATAAGGCTCGGGAACCTCGCCCCGCTGACCGGCCTTAGCTCTCTGGTACACCTCAGCCTGAAGCAGCTCGCGGTCGACCGGCTGAGCGAGATCGCTCCCCACCCCGGCGTCAGCACGTTGACCGTGACGAACCAGCGTCCGCTCATGCTGGACGGCCTCGGCGCCTGGACATCGCTCAGAAATCTGGAGATCTCCGAGCCGACGACGTTCGACGTCGCCCTTACCGCCCTGCGGGAGCACTCCCGGATCACCCGCCTCGGCCTCACCGCGTTCCCCTGGGCGCACCAGCCGGACCCGAAGCATGACGCCCCCGCAGTCGAGCACCTGACGGTTCCGGCCCCGCACCACGGCGAGGACATGGGCGTGCTGCGCAAGCTCTTCCCCGGAGTCACGAACCTCACCGTGGAAGCCTCGGAGCGGCGCGTCCTGGACCTCACCTCCCTGCACACCTGGCCGGACCTTCAGGTGGAGGTGACCGGGCTGAGGCAGTCTCGCCTCATCGGGGCCGAGGAACTGGGCGACCGGCTCACCGTCAGGTCCTACTGACCCGGGCCACTCCGCAGACGCAAGAAGGGGCTGCCCCGGACCGGTACGGATACCGGTTCCGGGGCAGCCCCTCACGCGCTCGGGCTCACGCCCTAACTGCGCGTCACGCGTCCTTCGTCAGGTTCGGGCCGGCGCCGCCTGCCGCCTGCTCGATCGGGGGGACGTCGGGCAGAGCCGACTTCTCCTCGCCGCGGAAGGTGAACGTCTTGTCGTCACCCTCGCCCTCGGTGCCCACGACCACGATGTGACCGGGACGCAGCTCGCCGAAGAGGATCTTCTCGGAGAGGACGTCCTCGATCTGCCGCTGGATCGTCCGGCGCAGCGGCCGGGCGCCCATCACGGGGTCGTAGCCCTTCTTCGCGAGCAGCGTCTTGGCCTCGCCACTGAGCTCGATGCCCATGTCGCGGTCCTTGAGACGCTCGTCGACCTTGGCGAGCATGAGGTCGACGATCTGGATGATGTCTTCCTCGGTCAGCTGGTGGAAGACCACCGTGTCGTCGACACGGTTGAGGAATTCCGGCCGGAAGTGCTGCTTGAGCTCTTCGTTGACCTTGGTCTTCATCCGCTCGTAGTTCGTCTTGACGTCGCCCTGGGCGGCGAAGCCCAGGTTGAAGCCCTTCGAGATGTCCCTGGTCCCGAGGTTGGTCGTCATGATGATGACCGTGTTCTTGAAGTCCACGACCCGACCCTGGGAGTCGGTCAGGCGACCGTCCTCCAGAATCTGGAGCAGGGAATTGAAGATATCGGGGTGGGCCTTCTCGACCTCGTCGAAGAGGACGACGGAGAACGGCTTGCGGCGCACCTTCTCGGTGAGCTGGCCGCCCTCCTCGTACCCCACGTAACCGGGGGGCGAACCGAAGAGGCGGGAAACCGTGTGCTTCTCGCTGAACTCCGACATGTCGAGGGAGATCAGCGCGTCCTCGTCGCCGAAGAGGAATTCGGCGAGCGTCTTGGACAGCTCCGTCTTACCGACACCGGACGGGCCGGCGAAGATGAACGAGCCACCGGGGCGCTTCGGGTCCTTCAGGCCGGCTCGCGTACGGCGGATCGCCTGCGAAAGGGCCTTGATGGCGTCCTTCTGCCCGATGACGCGCTTGTGGAGCTCGTCCTCCATGCGCAGCAGACGGGAGGACTCCTCCTCCGTCAGCTTGAAGACCGGAATGCCGGTCGCCGTGGCCAGGACTTCGGCGATCAGCTCGCCGTCGACCTCGGCGACGACGTCCATGTCGCCGGCCTTCCACTCCTTCTCCCGCTTGGCCTTCGCCGCCAGCAGCTGCTTCTCCTTGTCGCGGAGCGAGGCTGCCTTCTCGAAGTCCTGGGAGTCGATGGCCGACTCCTTGTCGCGGCGGACGCCCGCGATCTTCTCGTCGAACTCGCGGAGGTCCGGCGGCGCGGTCATCCGGCGGATGCGCATCCGGGAGCCGGCCTCGTCGATCAGGTCGATCGCCTTGTCCGGCAGGAAGCGGTCCGAGATGTACCGGTCGGCCAGGGTCGCGGCCTGGACGAGGGCCTCGTCCGTGATGGAGACCCGGTGGTGGGCCTCGTAACGGTCGCGCAGACCCTTGAGGATCTCGATGGTGTGCGGCAGCGACGGCTCCGCGACCTGGATGGGCTGGAAGCGGCGCTCAAGAGCGGCGTCCTTCTCCAGGTGCTTGCGGTACTCGTCGAGCGTGGTGGCGCCGATGGTCTGGAGCTCACCGCGCGCCAGCATGGGCTTCAGGATCGAAGCCGCGTCGATGGCGCCTTCCGCGGCACCCGCACCGACCAGCGTGTGGAGCTCGTCGATGAACAGGATGATGTCGCCGCGGGTGCGGATCTCCTTGAGGACCTTCTTCAGGCGCTCCTCGAAGTCACCCCGGTACCGCGAACCGGCGACGAGTGCGCCGAGGTCCAGGGTGTAGAGGTGCTTGTCCTTGAGGGTCTCGGGCACCTCGCCCTTGACGATCGCCTGGGCCAGGCCCTCGACGACCGCCGTCTTGCCGACGCCGGGCTCGCCGATGAGGACCGGGTTGTTCTTGGTCCGGCGGGACAGCACCTGCATGACCCGCTCGATCTCCTTCTCGCGCCCGATGACCGGGTCGAGCTTGGATTCACGAGCGGCCTGGGTGAGATTCCGGCCGAACTGGTCGAGCACCAGGGACGTGGAGGGCGTGCCCTCCGCGGGGCCGCCCGCGGCCGCCGTCTCCTTGCCGCCCGAGTATCCGGAAAGCAGCTGGATGACCTGCTGCCGGACCCGGTTCAGGTCGGCGCCCAGCTTCACGAGGACCTGAGCTGCGACGCCCTCGCCCTCGCGGATCAGGCCGAGCAGGATGTGCTCGGTGCCGATGTAGTTGTGGCCCAGCTGAAGGGCCTCGCGGAGCGACAGCTCCAGGACCTTCTTGGCTCGCGGAGTGAAGGGGATGTGCCCGGACGGAGCCTGCTGGCCCTGCCCGATGATCTCCTCCACCTGCTGGCGGACCGCCTCGAGCGAAATCCCGAGGCTCTCCAGGGCCTTAGCGGCGACACCCTCACCCTCGTGGATCAGGCCCAGGAGGATGTGCTCGGTGCCGATGTAGTTGTGGTTGAGCATCCGGGCTTCTTCCTGAGCCAGGACGACAACCCGCCGCGCGCGGTCGGTGAACCTCTCGAACATCGTTAATCGCTCCTCAGAGCGGTCGGTCAGTGAGGGGTCGGTCCCCTCCCAGTCCTTCCGCATGCTAGTCCCGCAGGACGGGACAGCTCATTCCAACTGCCGACATCCGTCCGGATCACCCCGCGCCGGGCGGGGATTCTTACTGCCGAACAGCTGACAACTGCTCCAACCCGATGGTGCGAGACGATGTTCCCGCAGGCCAGGCAGATACCCCTTTCGCCAGTACGCCGATGGCGAACGTGAGACGCCTTGGCCTGCGTGTCGCCCCTTCCCACTAGGAAAGTCTTACCCGCAATCACTGACAGTCCATGCGGCGCGCCCCGGTTCCCTCCGCTACGGGCGAACAACCTTGCGCTGCTGAATGCTCTCGCGCGCCCCTATGGCCGGAACGGAACGTGATGCAACGCGGACCCTGCGTAACTCCGGGGGCGGTTCGGCGGTTCATCGGACATGACCCCCACCGTCCCGCAGCCCCGATCGTCGCCCGATGCCGATCCGGGTTCCGCCGATGCCGCACTCGCCCGGCGGTACGCGAAGGAGCTGGGCTGGGCCACCGCGGGGCGGGATCCGCTGCATCTGCTCACCGGGGTGCGCTTCGATGTGCTGGAGCTGCCCGCCGAGGCCGGCCACGCCGTACTGCGGCGCGGGGTGGGCACCGGCCCCGTGCTGCTGTCCGGTACGCGGATGGGGCTGCTGGTCGCCGCGGGCGGCGCCGATGAGCTGCCGGGGCTGCTCGACTGGCTGGAGTGGGGTCCGGTCGCGCTGGACCTGACCGCCGTGGGTGCGGGGGGCCGTGTCGCGGCCCCGCCTCTCCCGGGCGCCCCGGGGGCCTCGCCGGGGGCCGCCGTGTGGCTGCGGCCCCCAGAGCCGAGGCGTGCGCCCGAGCCGGTGCTGCCGGCTTTCGCGGGCTTCGGGAGCAGCGGTGGGGGTGCCCCCGATCTCGTACGCCTGGTGGACGCGGCGGCTACGGAATGCCATCGGGTCCGGTTGTCGTGCGCCCGTTCCGGGGTGCCGACAGGGGTGCTGACAAGAGGGACGGCGGATCAGCCGTTGGCCTTCTCGTAAGCCTCACGGATCTCGGCGGGAACGCGGCCGCGGTCATTCACATTGTGGCCGTTCTCCCGCGCCCACCGGCGGATTTCCGCGGTGTCCTTGTTACCGCCGGCCACGGCACGGCCCTTGCCACGGCCCGTGGCGGCACGGCCGCCGGTGCGACGTCCACCCTTGGTGTAGGGCTCGAGAAGGCCGCGAAGCTTGTCCGCGTTGGCCGTGGTGAGGTCGATCTCGTACGTCTTGCCGTCAAGGGCGAACGTGACGGTCTCGTCGGCCTCGACACCGTCGAGGTCATCGACAAGAAGGACCTGAACCTTCTGCGCCACGGGATTTCCTTTCATCGAAAATGGAGTACGCGGAAAGGAAACCGCTTTTCTCTCGAAAACACAAACCCCCGGGAGAGGTTCAGCAGCCCGGGAAGACGGGAAACGTGCGCGATTCGGACATAGGGTTGCAGGTCCTTCTGCAGATCACAGGTGCAGAAGCATCCGGCTGTTGCCCAAGGTGTTCGGCTTCACTCGTTCGAGACCGAGGAACTCCGCGACACCCTCGTCGTAGGAACGCAGCAGCTCACTGTAGACATCGGTGTCGACGGGCGTCTCTCCGATCTCGACGAAGCCGTGCTTCGCGAAGAAGTCCACTTCGAAGGTGAGGCAGAAAACCCGCCGGACACCGAGCCATCGCGCGGTCTGCAAGAGCTTGTCCAGCACGTGATGCCCCACTCCCGCGCCCTTCGCGCGGGGGTCGACGGCAAGGGTCCGTACTTCCGCCAGGTCTTCCCACATGACATGAAGTGCGCCGCACCCGATGACGGTCGCGTCCTCGTCGCGTTCCGCGACCCAGAACTCCTGGATGTCCTCGTAAAGGGTGACGGTCGCTTTGTCGAGCAGGATGCCCCCGGACACGTACCCGTCGAGGAGCCGTCGCACGGACCCGACATCACTCGTCCTGGCCCGCCGGACGGTGATGGCGGGCTTATTTACCGACGGGTCGGTATGGAGTTCGGTTTCCGGATCGCTTTGCGGCTGCTCTGAGGACATGCCCCGACGCTATCGCCCGCTCTCCGGCGTCGCGTCATCGGTCGGTACGTCATCTCCGGCGGCGTCGGCGGTCGGTTCCGCGGGGTTGCCCAGGGCGGTTTCGGCGGGGCCGCCGGGGGCGGTTTCCGCAGGATTGGGGGAAACCATACGAACGGCGTCCTGCAGCGCTTCGCGCTGCTCGGCGGACATCATGCCGAAGAACGCGACAAGCGCGGCGGCGGGGTTGTCGCTGAGTGACCAGGCTTCGTTCATCAGTGCGGCCGAGTAGGCGGCCCTGGTGGAGACGGCCGTATATCGATAGGCCCGGCCGTCGACTTCCCTGCGTACCCAGCCCTTCTGATGGAGATTGTCCATTACCGTCATCACGGTCGTGTAGGCGATGGACCGTTCCTGCTGAAGGTCCTCAAGGACTTCCCGCACCGTGACCGGTCGGTTCCATTGCCAGACGCGCGTCATCACGGCGTCTTCGAGGTCTCCCAATTGACGGGGCACGCGATCACTTTAGTGCCAGATGTCCCGAATGGCCTGCTCTTTGGGCAGCAAAAAGCGCACGCCACCCACCAAAACATCGCGCGCGGGGCGCGCCCGGCGAGGACGGGGGCGGGGGGCCGCGTACGTTCCGGTCGCTCACCACGATCCGGTTCCGCTCCGCCCGGGCCGGCGCCTCCACCTTCGCCGACTTGGTCGCGCCGGGTGTGGACGCGGTGACGCTGAACGGGAAGGCCCTCGACCCGGCCCTCGTGTTCGACGGGACGCGGGTGGCGCTGGACGGGCTCCTGGAGGGCGAGAACGTCCTCGTCGTCGACGCCCGCTGCGCGTACAGCAGGACCGGCGAGGGCATGCACCGCTTCGTCGACCCGGAGGACGGCGAGGTCTACCTCTACACGCAGTACGAGCCGGCCGACGCCCGCCGCGTCTTCGCCAACTTCGAACAGCCCGACCTCAAGGCCCCCTACCGCTTCCAGGTCACCGCCCCCGCAGGCTGGCGGGTCTGGTCCAACGGGGCCGAGGAGTCGCACGAGGGCGGGGTGTGGACCTTCGCCGAGACGAAGCCGATCTCCACGTACATCACTGCCGTCGTCGCCGGTCCTTACCACTACGTGAGCGATCACTACAGCCGTACGTTCGACGACGGCACCACGCTGGAGATCCCGCTCGGCGCGATGTGCCGCAAGGGGCTCGCCAAGCACTTCGACGCGGACGACGTCTTCCTGATCACCAAGCAGGGCCTCGACTTCTTCCACGACCACTTCGACTACCCGTACCCCTTCGGGAAGTACGACCAGGCCTTCGTGCCCGAGTACAACCTCGGCGCCATGGAGAACCCGGGCATGGTCACCTTCCGCGAGGAGTACATCTACCGCGGCAAGGTCACCTCTGCGGCCTACGAGCGGCGGGCCAACGTCATCCTGCACGAGATGGCGCACATGTGGTTCGGCGACCTCGTCACCATGGAGTGGTGGGACGACCTGTGGCTGAAGGAGTCCTTCGCCGACTTCATGGGCTCCTTCTCGATGGTCGAGGCGACCCGGTTCACCAACGGCTGGATCACCTTCGCCAACAACCGCAAGGCCTGGGCCTACCGCGCCGACCAGCTGCCCTCCACGCACCCCATCACGGCCGACATCCGTGACCTGGAGGACGCCAAGCTGAACTTCGACGGGATCACGTACGCCAAGGGCGCCTCCGTGCTCAAGCAGCTCGTGGCGTACGTGGGGCGCGACGCGTTCCTCGAAGGCGCCCGGCGCTACTTCAAGAGCCACGCGTACGGGAACACCCGGCTCGGGGACCTGCTGTCCGTGCTCGCCGAGACCTCCGGGCGGGACATGACCGCCTGGTCGCGCTCCTGGCTCCAGACGGCGGGCGTCAACGTGCTCACCCCGGTGCCCGTGTACGACGCGGCGGGCGTCCTCACCGAGCTGGCCGTCGTCCAGGAGGCAGCCGCCTCGCACCCGGAGCTGCGCCCGCACCGCGTCGCGGTCGGCCTGTACCGGCGTACGCCCGAGGGCGAGCTGACGCGTTACGCGCGCGCCGAGGTGGACGTGGCCGGCGAGCGGACCGTGGTGGAGGCCCTGGCCGGGTCCGAGCGGCCCGATCTGATCCTGGTCAACGACGACGACCTCACGTACTGCAAGGTCCGCTTCGACGAGGGGTCGCTGGCCACGCTCCGCGACCACCTCGGTGACATCACGGACCCGCTGGCCCGCGCCCTGTGCTGGTCGGCCCTGTGGAACCTGACCCGGGACGCGGCTCTGCCGGCCCGCGACTTCGTCGCGCTGGTGCTGACGCACGCCGGGCGGGAGAGCGACATCGGCGTCCTGCAGATGCTGCACGCCTGGACGCAGTCCGCGCTGGTCAACTACGCGGCACCGCAGTGGCGCGAGGAGGGCGGCCGGGCGGCGGCCGAGGGCGCGCTGCGCGAGCTGCGGGCCGCCGAGCCGGGCAGCCAGCACCAGCTGACCTGGGCCCGCTTCTTCGCGGCGGTCGCCTCGTCCGAGGACGACTTCCAGCTGCTCGGCGGGCTGCTGGACGGTACGGCGAAGATCGACGGTCTCGATGTCGACCAGGAGCTGCGCTGGGCCTTCCTCTCGCCGCTGGCCTCGCACGGGGCGGCCGACGAGGCTGCCGTCGACGCCGAACTGGCCCGCGACGACACGGCGTCCGGCAAGCGCCACCACGTACGGTGCCTGGCCTCGCGGCCGTCCGAAGCGGTCAAGGCGCAGGCGTGGGCGGCGGTCGTGGAGTCGGACAAGCTCTCCAACGCGCTGGTCGAGGCGACCATCGCGGGCTTCGGGCAGCCTTCGCAGCGGGAGCTGCTGGCCCCGTACGCGCACCGCTACTTCGAGGTGATCGAGCGGATCTGGGCGGAGCGGTCCATCCAGATCGGCATGCACGTGGTGCGCGGGATGTTCCCCGGGCTCCAGGACAGCCCCGAGACCCTCGCGGCGACCGACGCCTGGCTGGGCGAGCACGAGGACGCGGCCCCGGCGCTGCGGCGGCTGGTGCTGGAGGCCCGGGACGATCTCGCGCGGGCGCTGCGCGGCCAGGAGTGCGACCGGGCCGGAGCGTAAGCGGGGCGGGGCACAGAAGGGGCGCCCGGGCGGGGCGTGGGTGGCCGAAGGGGCGTGACAG
>NZ_JAFEUF010000224.1 GCF_016901035.1 Streptomyces durocortorensis | reverse complement strand
GCCCCCCTCCGGTCACACCGGCCGAACCCGTCATTGCTCCGCCCCCCTCCACCAAGATCAGTAACACGGGCCTCAGGTCTGCTGGGGGTGACCGCCGTCGCCCTCGACCACCAGCCGGTCCGTGCCGGGTTCCTCCGCTCCCTCGACCACCGTCACATCGGGCTTGCCGTCACCGGTGGTGTCGAACTGGTAGAGGTCCGCTCTGCCGTCACCGGTGGTGTCCGTCATCCACACATCGGGCTTGCCGTCACCGTTGGTGTCGGCGCTGAGGAGGACGTTGTGCTCGTCCCCCTGGGTCGGGGCCGCTTCTTCGTCGTGCGTGTTGGTGTCCATGGCGGCCGGTTGCCCCCGGGACACGGTCCAAAACCGTGAAGGCTCACGGTGCCGGCGGTGTTCCGGGGCGCCGGGGAGTCCAGCGGTGTCGCCGACCTGTCCAGACCCGCACGTCTAGGGGCGTGTCCTGTGAATGTTCCCGGCAGCGGTAGCGTGCCGGTCCGTGGCAGGACGTGATGACCTCACCGACGAGCAGTGGGACCTGATCGAGCCGCTCATGCCCTCCTCGGGCCGGGGCGGTCAGTGGAGAAACCACCGGCAGGTCATCGACGGCATCCTGTGGCAGCTGCGCACCGGCGCGCCCTGGCGCGACGTGCCCGAGCGGTACGGGCCCTGGAAGACCCTGCACGAACGCCTGCGCCGCTGGACCGCCGGTGGCACGTGGGACCGGATCCTGGAGCACGCGCAGACCCTCCAGGCCGACGCCGGGAGCATCGAGTGGGTCTTCTCGATCGACTCCAGCGTGGTGCGCGCCCACCAGCACTCGGCCGGGGCCCGCAAAAAGGGGCATCCCGGACGGCCTGGGTCGAGGACCTCGTCGAGCCCGACGAGGCGCTGGGCCGCTCGCGCGGCGGACTGAGTACGAAGATCCACCTGGCCACCGACGCCCGAGGCCTGCCCGTGGTTGTGCTGCTCACGTCCGGGTAGGCCGGGGACAACCCGCAGCTGCTGCGCCTGCTGGACCGGGTGCGGGTCAACACCTCAGGGCCGGGCAGGCCGCGCAAGCGCCCCGACTGCGTGCTGGCCGACCGGGCCTACTCCAGCCCCTCGACACGCAGGGCACTGCGGGCGCGGAGGATCAGGTTCGTCAGCCCGGAGAAAAAGGACCACGCCGCCCACCGGCTGCGCAAAGGCTCCCGCGGTGGGCGGGCCCCGGTCTTCGACAAGGTGGCCTACAAGGGGCGGAACGTGGTCGAGCGGTGCTTCAACAGGCTCAAGCAGTTCCGGGGCCTGGCCACCCGGTACGCGAAACGGGCCGCGTACTACCGGGCACTGGTCGTGATCGCCGCGATCGCGCTCTGGCTTCGTTGACCTGACCACAAGCGCGGCCTATCCCGCACCTGGTCATAGCCAGTGACCGCCAGCGACCTGGACGACCTGGCCGGTGATCCATCTCGCCTGGCGAGAGGCGAGGAAGACCACGGCGTCCGCGATGTCCTCAGGCGCCCCGACTCTTCCCAGAGGGATGCTCGGGGCGACCTGCCCGATCAGGTCGTCGTCCATCCAGCCGGTCTGGACAGGGCCAGGAGCGACCGCGTTGACACGGATCGTGGGCCCAAGGTCTTGCGCGGCCCCACGCGTGAGGGATTCCAGTGCCCCCTTCGAAGCCCCATAGGCGACCTGCCCGGGAAAGCCTCGTGCTGCGTCGGTCGAGATGTTGACTACCGACCTTGTGCCCTTCGGCGGCCCCTCGGGCACTCGGCGCGCGAACTCGGCCATGAGCATCGCCGGGGCTGTCAGGTTCACCCGCACGGTCCGTTCGAATCCGACGTGGTCCAGGAGCGGGAACTGATCGTCCTCCTCGGCGTGCCCGGCGTTGTTGATTAGTACGTCGACCGGGCCGAGTGTGTCTTCGACCTGCTTGAAAAGGTGCGTGGCGGCCCCCGGGTCGAGGAAGTCTGCCTCGACTGCTACCGCCTCTGGAAGTGAAGCCACGAACGCTTCTACCTCAGCCTTCGTAGCGCGAGCGTGCTCAAGCGGGGCAGACGGGCCAGCGGCTACGTAGTGCACCGCCACTCGTGCTCCTTGGGTCGCGAATGCGCGCGAGATCGCGGCACCGATGTTCATCGCGCCGCCCGTGACCAGCACGGTCTTACCCTCGAGCCCTGGATCGATCATGCGAACCACTCTAGGCAACCAGGCACCAGACCCGAGCACGAATTATCGCCCCTCTGGCCGCCCGGCCGAGCTTTCGTCGGGGCGGACCAGACGGTCATCGAGATTCACAGGACAAGCCCTAGGCCGGCTCCTTCCGGGTCGTCACCCACGCGGCGAAGTCCTCGATGCCATCGATGAGCGCCTCGAACCGGAAGGAATGGAAGAGGTCGAACGCATGGTGTGCGCCGGGCAGTTCGACGTAGACGACGGGCGAGGCGGAAACGGAGCGCAGAGCGCTGACGAGGGCCTTGGGGTTCTCGGTGTCCACCAGCTCGTCCAGGTCCCCGTGCGCGATGAGGAACGGGGGCGCGTCCGCCCGGACGAGGTTCACCGGTGAGGTCGCCGGGTCTCCGTCGAAGTACTCCGCGAGGAAGCCGTTGAGTACGACGGCGGCGGTCACCGAGGTGTCCGCCTCCTCGAACCCGGGCTGGTAGACCGGTTCTCCGGGGGTGAGTGCGGCCTGTGCCGCCATGTGCCCGCCTGCGGAGCTCCCGGCGACGAACACTCCCGCCGCGGGTGACGCTCCGTACTCGGCCGCGTGTCCACGCGCCCAGGCGATGACCTTCTTCGCGTCGATCAGATGGGCGGGGTGCGGGAAGTCCGGCCGCAGCCGGTAGTTGGCGCTGACGCAGACCCAGCCCTGACTGGCGAGGCGGTAGAGCAAGGGCAGCGACTGGGTGTTCTTCCGGCCCTGGTCGTAGTGGCCGCCGTGGAAGTGGATCAGCACGTGGCCGCCCTCGGGGCGCGAGCGGTGGTGGTAGACGTCGAGGAGGTTTCGGCGGCCTCCGTCCCCGTAACTGAGGTTGCCCACCCGCTTGACGTCACGGCGGCGGCGGAAGACGGGTCTGAGCAGGATGCGCGACCACGGCGGCCGGTGGCGGGTTCCCGCACCGGCGGCGAGCGATTCGTCCAGGGCGGTCCGCACCACGGACGCCGCCCGCATCCCGCGCAGGGCGACCACCACGAGACCGCCGGCCGCGACCGCGGCCACCCCGACGGCCACCCGGTCGGGGGCCGCGGCGATGTGGCCCTCCGAGAAGGCCAGCGCAGTCGACGCCACCAGCGCGTAGAGAGCGACGTGGGGGATCTCGTTGAAGACCAGCCCGAGCCGGTAACTGACGAAGAAGAGCGGCTGCGGGCTGCGTATACGAACCAGGCAGAACACCACGATCAGCACGGCCAGCACCACAGTTACCAGATAGCCCACAGCCACCAGAGCACCCCGTTCGACACTCGACCCGACAAAACCCGACTGTCGTACCACGGTTGGGGGGAATGGAGACAGGGAAAAGCACGGAACTCGCCTGCCTGTCAGACCTCCTTGACCGGTCCGGCGGGAACGAGAACGAACCGGATGCCGCCGGGGCAGGGCGCGGGCGGCCCTCAGCCGGGCGGATCGCCTGGAGGGGCCGGGCCGGACGGTGGTGCACCGGTCGGGGCTCCACCGGGGCGCTGTACTGCCGTCAGCCGGGATCCGCCGCCGCCCAGGCCGCCTCGATCATGCGGAAGACCTCGTCCACCGCCGCCTCCGGCTCGTCGGCCTCGCGGGCCAGCGCGTACGCGTCGATGACGAAACGGGCGATCGTCCGGCAGGCGATCGACGTCCCGGGTACGCCCAGGTCGGCGGCGACAGCCTGGGCCAGCGACTCCGCGTGACGCAGCCGCATCGTGGTGGAGACCGCGCTGCGCGTCATCCGCGAGGTCGGCGTCCGTCCCGGAGAGACGTTGCTGGTCAGCGGTGCGTCCGGCGGAGTCGGTTCGGCGGTGCTGCAGATCGCCCGTGACCGGGGCATCCGGGCCATCGGCACGGCGGGGGCCGCCAACCAGGACTACCTGCGCGGCCTGGGCGCGCTCGCCACGACGTACGGCGACGGGTGGGCCGAGCGCGTGCGACGGCTGGGCCGGGTCGACGCGGCGCTCGACCTGGCGGGCTCGGGCGTGATCCCCGAACTGGTCGAGCTGACCGGTGACCCGGCGAAGGTCGTCTCCATCGCGGACCTCACCGCACCGCGGTTCCAGCCGAGCTCTCCGCCCAGGTGGGCCAGGAGCGTGCGCGTGGCGTCCGGCCCCCAGCCCCGGCCGCGGGAGTCCGGTTGCAGCGCGTGACGGTCGACCCCGTACGCGAGAACGTACGGGCCGTACGCGCCTGGGAGAAGGCCGGCTTCCGCCAGGTGCGGAGCGAAGGCGCGGGGCTCCTCTTGGAGTTCACCTTCCCCGGGGCCAGCCGGGACTGACCGCCGCACCGGACCTGCCCATGCGCCACTCCGGGGGACGGCACCCTGCACACCGCCCACCGCACCCCCGCGAAGCCCCGTCCCGAATCAGGCCACTTACCCCCTTCCTCCGCTCCTCCGCTCCCCACCCACTTCGCTTCCTCCGCTTTTGCGCTGGAACGCAACAGTGTCGATGCCGCCGCGGGCGGCACGTTAGCGTCGCTCCGCCAGCACGTGACCCGTTTCATCGAGGGGGAACCATGAGATTCCGGCTGACCCGATCCCGCTTGGCCGTCGCCGCCGTGACCACCGCCGTCGCCGGCGCTCTGGCGTTCGGCACCGCACCGGCATCCGCCAGCATTTCGAGCGGATACGTCTCAGGAGGCGGCACCTTCACGAACGACTGGGGCGACGAGGGCGTGATCTCGCAGTCGAGCCACGCCAAGTCCAACGCCACCTGCCTGTGGCAGCAGATCCTCTGGGCGGAAGGCGCCAAGGAGCAGGACGGCACCGCCTACGACGCCGCGGACATCGACGGCCACTTCGGGGCGAACACCACCCACGCGACGAAGAACCTGCAGGACCGCTGGCCCCTGAAGGACGTGGACGGCAAGGTCGGCAACGCGACCTGGGGCTACGCCGACGGCAAGCTGAGCTTCTACGACTACGCCCACGAGTACGCCTTCGGGGGCCAGATTCTGCGCTACTCGGGCTCGGCGCGCAGCTTATACCTGGTCCGGGCCGCCAACGGGAACTACGTGTTCTGGGAGGGGTCGACGAACGACAACGGCAAGTACCGGTTCGCCTCGTACAAGAGCCGGAACTGCAGCTGACAGCGAGCGGGCGCCGGAAGGCTCCCCGGCCGAGGCCGGCACCACGCCGCGCGAACGGCCCCGGGGGCCGCTGATCCGGGGCATCACGGGCCCGCCACGGCTGTCGGTGGTCCCGCGCGAAAGCTCACCAGCGCAGGAAGACGGCGACGACCGCGCAGACCGCGGCGGCCACAACAACAGCTCCGCACCCGGGTCCGCAGTCAGGCTCCGGGTCGTCTCGCCGCCGGGCGTCGTCGTCTTTCTCCTCGTGCGCCGGACCTTGTTGATCTCGGCCGCCGCCTTGGGCGACGTGCCGAACGCCCGGTCCAGCAGCGATCCTGCGAACCCGACCACGAGGTACCCCTCCTCGTCCGATCGCGGGCGGGGTTCCCTGGGCACGATCACCAGACTTCCCCCGGGATTGACCTCGGCCTTCTTCACCGCGCCGTAGGGCAGTTCGTACGTCATGACGGGATTGACCACGAGGAGGCTCGTCCCCATGAGATGGACCCTGCTGCGCGTGACGCGCAAAGCGAGAGAGCCCACCCCCAGGCACATCGCCGCACCGAACATGGCTCCGGCGTCCTCCCCCGACAGCGCCGCCCACGCGGGGAAGACCGCCCCGCCCGTGAAAAGGAGGACAGCCAGCACCGAGAGCACCCGGAAGGAGCGACGTCGCAGTACCCGACCGCCGGTCGCCCATCGATACCCCATACGGTCGTCTCCCCCTCCCGGCGGGCACATGTGCGTCCCGGCCCGTCCAGGGACCACCGCCGCACCCACTGAGCCCAGACGGTACACACCGGCCGGGGGCGAACCTCGGGCAGATACCGCCCGTCTCGGTGCGTTTGACCCAACGGACGCACAGCAGGATGCCCCACTGTGCGCGGCACGGCGGGGCATCCTGCTGCTCGGTTCCTCAGACGGTGTCGAATGTTCCGCCCTGAACGCCCGCGACGAACGCCGCGAACGCGGTGACGGGGACCTCGACCACGGGCCCGCCCACGACCTTCGAGTCACGGACCGGGACGATGCCGCGCGTGGCGGCGAGGTTCGCGGCGACCTCGATGCAGTTGCCGCCGTTGTTGCTGTACGAGGACTTGAACCATCGGGGGGATTCGGTCGTCACAGGGTGCCCTTTCGCAACTGGCTGATCTTGGCCACCGACGCCGTCTGCGACAGCGACGCGCCCTGAAGTTGATGGTAGGCCGTCAGTATGGGCAGGACGAACGAGCTTTCCCGGTCGAGGTGCCCCTGAGTCTGCGACTCGGCGTAGCAGATCACGGACCGGTCCGGCAGCGTCAGAATATTGACCGGCAGGTCGAACGTCCGCTGTTCACCGATCTCGTACGGAGCCACCTGGAGCAGGGTGTTGGGCAGCTCGGCGAACTCCACCAGCTGGTCCAGCTGGGCGTTCATGACAGCGGAACCTCCGACCGGACGCCGAATACAGCTTTCGTCCATGGTCACGAAGAGCATGGGCGGATTCGGCCGCACCAAAGCCGCTTGGCGCTCCGCCAGGAAGGACACGCGTTCGTCGGCCTGCTCCGGTGTGATCGCTCCCCGCCGTACAGCACTGTCGGCCAGGACCCGCGCGTACTCCGGCGTCTGCAACAGTCCAGGAATGATCCCGACTTCGTAGAGCCTGATCTCCACCGCCCGGCCCTCGTAGCGCGCGTACTCCGGGAAGCCCTCCAGCAGGGTCAGGTCCTTCATCGCCTGGACCAAGCGGCTGAACTTGTCTCCGGTCCCCAGGGCCCTGTCAACACTTCTCGCGAAGCGTGGAGTTGGAGAGCGCCGACCAGTTTCCACGGCCGAAATATGCGTCCCCGAGCACCCCATGCGGCCGGCTAACTCATCCTGCGTCCAGCCACGCGCGTCTCTGGCCTGCCTCAACTGCAAGCCGAAGGAAACGTCCGGATCCTCGGGGTCGAGCTGCTTGCGATTCACCATGCCGAAGCCCTAACTCTCTGAGCAAAACTCGCAGGTTGAAGACAGGGCCGACCCTAGGTCACGCTGAATCGCCCCGGTAGCCGAACGGCTACGGAGAGGAGCGATCGATGTACGGCGAGAACTTATGCCCGAATAACCAGGAACCCCCCGGCCTCCCCGCCCTCGGAACCCTCATGGTCGACACCAGCCGCGCCGACCGCGTGGGCGAATTCCGAGGGGTCGCCGGCCCCTACTGGTCGCTCCGGCCCGTAGGGGGCGGCGCGGAGTGGGAGGCCGAGCCTCGCCACGTACGCGCCGCACTCCTCATAGAGCAACTCCGCGCCCGTACCGCACGACTCAACGCCCGTAGCCGGGGTGAGGTCCTGTGAATCCGCACCCGCACTCGCATCCGCACCCCCTCGACGAACTCGTCCGCATCGAGTCCGATCCCGCCTACCGGGCCCTGTTCTGCGCCGAGTTGGACGCAGCCATCGTCGACCGCTTCGCCAACCGCGCCGCCGTCGTGGCCGAGGTCCAGGCGGCGGCCGACCGGCTGCGGGACCTGGTCCGGCACGGCGAACCCGGGCGGTCCGCGTGAGGCGCGTGACGGGGTACGCCGCCGAGGTCACCGTCTCGGACGGGCAGCGGTTCGCCACTCTCGGCGGGGTCGTCGTACGGAACCGGCGGCTCGTCCTCCTCTGGCTCCGGCGGCAGGCGCTGCGCCTGGCCAACGGTCACGGGCTGCCCCTCGCGCCCGAGCCCGTACGGCTGTCCACCGGTGACGACGTACGGCCGGTTCGCTTCCACGGCTCGGGCGCACCCGAGGAGTTGCGGCGCTGGGCCACCCACGGGCCGCACCAGGAGCACGCGATACGGGCCCTGGAGGCCGGGTTCCCCGCATCGTTCACCGTTCTCGATCCCGTCGTCGGGCTGAGTCTGACGCTCGCCGGGTGGCGTGGCCGCCCCGCCGACCGCTAGTAGTCCCCTGCCACGAAACGGAGTTGAACGTCGTGCTCCAGTGCACCGCCGTCACGTTGCTGCCACCCGATGCCGTGCTGCGGCTCACCGCCCCTGGGGCGGATGGCCCCGATGATCCCGATCCGTACGTCCTCTGCGAACTCGGCACGCACGACGACGACCGGCACACCGAACACGCCGCCTATCTCCGGCCGGGCAGGACGCCCGACTCACCGGCCCTGTGGTTCTTCTGGACCGGCAGCGGGCCCGAGCGCACCCACCGGGCCGAGTCCGCGCCCTGGTGCCCCGCCGTCCTCCGCCGGCTCGACTCCGGCCTCGTACGGCGGTGTGCGCTCTTCGACCACCACACCGCGTCCCACTCCTGGGACGTGACCGACCCGCTCGGCGACCTGATCGCGGAGCGCCTCGTCCCAGGCGACTCTCCCGAAGGGTGACCCGTAACCGTGAACCAGTGCACCGCCGTCGCGTTACTGCCGCCCCCGGAGCACGTGCTCGCCCTGTCGGTCCCCGGCCGCCACCGCCCGGAGGCCGGACACGTCCTCTGTGAACTTGCTGCGCAGTCGTTCGATCTCGGCGAGCACATGGTCCGCATACGGACGTACCTGCGTCCGCAGCGTCTCGCTCCATCTCGCCTCCCCGACTAGGTCGGAGTGCGGGACGGCGGCGAGCCGCGCTGACCGGCGCGGGTGGCGCGTTCCGCCCACGGGCTCATCGCAGCGACTGTGTCCCGATGACCGACAGCAGCCGCAACCGCTCGTAGCTCTCGCTGCCCGGCGGGGCCGTGTACACGAGCAGGCTGTGCGACTGGTCCGGGTCCAGCAGCCGCTGGCAGTTCAGCTCCAGTACGCCGACCTCGGGGTGGACGAAGCGTTTGACCTCGTCCGGGCGGATGCCGATCTCGTGCTCGTCCCAGAGCCGCCGGAACTCCTCGCTCCCCTCGCGCAGCAGCTCGGCGCAGTGCGCGGCCCGGGAGCCGGTCCCCCGCAGGGTGGCCAGCTCCCGCAGGCCGGAGGCGAACATCCGGGAGAGGAAGGCGTGGTCCTCGGAGACGTACTGCGCCCGGGTGGCGGGGTCGGTGAACCACCGGTAGCCGATGCTGCGCTCGAGGCCGGTGTACCGGGTCGTGTCGCCGGTCAGGGCGACGCCGAGCGGAGTCTGCCGCAGTGTCTCCCCGAGCTCCGTGACGATCTCGGCGGGGGTGTCGTCCAGCCGGTCCAGGATGCGGAGAAGGCCGGGGCTGATGTGCTCGCCCGTCGTGCCCCGGGCGGGCGGGGTGTGGCCCGAGAGCCGGAAGAGGTGGTCGCGTTCGTCCAGCGAGAGGTGGAGGCCCTGCGCGATCGAGGCGATCATCTGCTCGGACGGCTGCGGGCCGCGCTCCCGCTCCAGCCGGGCGTAGTAGTCGGTCGACATGTGGCAGAGCACGGCGACCTCCTCGCGGCGCAGTCCGCTCGTCCTGCGACGCTGCCCGCGCGGGAGGCCCACGTCCTCCGGTTGCAGCTGCTCCCTGCGGCGCCGCAGGAACGCGGCTAGGCCGGGTCGGTCGATCTCCATGTCTCCTCCGCCTCCCTTCGCGGCTCCGGTCGCGGCTCCGGTCGGTTCGTGAGCCGCTCGGGCCCCTCGGCGTCCGGTGGGCCCCTGCTCTCTTTGTAGCGCCCGCAGCCGCCCGCAGCCACGGATCGTCGATCCCCCCATAAGGCCCCCGCTAGGTCCCCGGCCGGTCCCCGTGTCCCCGTACGGCGGCGCTCGCCCGGCCGCGCACCGCACCGGGCCATAGCCTCGTCTCGCGGATCGGTGGATCGGCAGGCCCTGGATAGGCCGGGGCACCGGCGTCACCGTGGAGGAAACCCCACCTCACCGGCCCGACAGCAGGGGCCCGACCTCACAGGAGTGATCCCCATGGCACGCCGGCCCATCGACATCCCCGTCCCCGGCCTCTCGGGCAAGCGCGCCGTCGTCACCGGAGGGAGCGACGGCATCGGCCTCGGGATCGCGACACGGCTCGCAGCCGCCGGAGCCGAGGTGGTGCTGCCGGTGCGCAACCCGCGCAAGGGCGAGGCCGCCATGGCCGAGATCCGGCGGCAGACACCCGGCGCACAGGTGTCGCTGCGTTCGCTCGACCTGTCCTCGCTGGACTCCGTCGCCGCCCTCGGTGCCACCCTCCTCGATGAGGACCGGCCCATCCACCTCCTGGTCAACAACGCCGGGGTGATGACCCCGCCCAACCGGCAGACGACCGCCGACGGCTTCGAGCTGCAGTTCGGCACCAACCACCTCGGGCACGTCGCCCTGGTCCTCCGGCTGCTGCCCCTCCTGCGGGCCGGGCAGGCCCGGGTGACCTCGCAGATCAGCGTCTCCGCCAACCGCAACTCCATCAACTGGGACGACCTGAACTGGGAGCGGTCCTACGACGGCATGCACGCCTACAGCCAGTCGAAGATCGCCTTCGGGCTCTTCGGGCTGGAACTGGACCGCCGCAGCAAGGCCGGGGGCTGGGGCATCACGAGCAACCTCTCCCACCCGGGTGTCGCCCCGACGAGCCTGCTGGCCGCCCGGCCGGAGATGGGCCGCGCCAAGGACACCGTGGGTGTGCGGCTGATCCGTTTCCTCTCCGCCCGGGGCATCGTGGTCGGCACCGTGGAGAGCGCGAAGTTCCCCGCGCTGTACGCGGCGACCTCGCCGGACGCCCGGGGCGGCGCCCTCTACGGGCCGAGCGGTCCCGGCAACATGGGCGGCCCGCCCGCCGAGCAGGAGATGTACAGCCGGCTGACCGACCCCGAGGAGGCCCGGCGGGTGTGGCGGGTCTCGGAGGAGCTGGCCGGGGTGGCGCTCCCGAGCTAGGGTCTGCCGGCCCTGCGTTCGGTCCCGCTCCGACATCGGCCGGTTTTGGCCGTCCGGTCAGGACGCCGTGGGCCACGTCGGCGGGACCACACGGGGGTGGGGGGGGGGGGGGGGGGGGGGGGGGGGGGGGGGGGGGGGGGGGGGGGGGGGGGGCGGGGCGGGGGGGGGGGGGGGGGGGGCCCCGGGGGGGGGGGGGCGCGGCGGGGGGGGG
>NZ_JAFEUF010000223.1:2336-11198 GCF_016901035.1 Streptomyces durocortorensis | reverse complement strand
CGGCGGGCGGACTCCCCGCGGGGGCCCGGGGCATAGGCGTCCTCCCCCCGGGGCCCCCCCCCCGGGCGGGGCCGGGAGTTCCACGACCGGCTGCGCGGCCGGGTCATCCTGGACGAGGCGGGCCCCGAGCCCGGAACGGGGCTGGTCACCGGGGTGGACGTGGCCTACGACGACGAGAAGGACGTCGTCGTCGCGGCGGCCGTCGTGCTGGACGCCGCGACGCTGGAGACGGTCGACGAGGCCACCGCCGTCGGCAGGATCACCTTCCCGTACGTCCCCGGGCTTCTGGCCTTCCGGGAGATCCCGACGGTGCTGGAGGCCCTGGAGGAGCTGAGCGTGGACCCCGGCCTTGTGGTCTGCGACGGCTACGGCCTGGCGCACCCGCGCCGCTTCGGACTCGCCAGCCACCTCGGCGTGCTCACCGGGCTGCCGGTGATCGGCGTCGGCAAGAACCCGTTCACGTTCACCTACGAGGCCCCCGGCCCGCTGCGCGGTGACTCCTCCCCGCTGCTGGACGGTGAGGAGGAGGTCGGGCGGGCGCTGCGCACCCGGGAGAACACCAGCCCGGTGTTCGTCTCGGTCGGCCACCGCATCAGCATCGAGAACGCCTGCGCCCACACGCTCCGCCTGGCCGGCCGCTACCGCCAGCCGGAGAGCACCCGCCGGGCGGACGCCCTGTGCCGGCGGACCCTGCGGGAAGCGACCGCCTGACGAAGCCGCCCGAAGAAGCGGTACGGGGTGGCGATAGCGTGCGTCGTCATGAGACGCGTGTGGCGGCTTCCGGTCCTGTTCCTGCTCAGCGGCGCGGTCGTCGCGACGGGGTTCGCCCTCGGCGGCGACCCCGTCAGGGCCCTCGTGTTCCTGGTGATGTTCGCGCTGCTCGCCGTCGCGCACTCACCCCTGATCTTCCCGAGGCCGGTGCCCGCCGCCGAGGCCCTGCGCCGCGGCGCGGCGGACGGCCGCCCGGTCGTCTACTGGCGGCCGGGCTGCACCTACTGCCTGCGGCTCCGCCTCCGGCTGGGCCGTGACGCCTCCCGGCTGCACTGGGTGAACATCTGGAGCGATCCGGCGGGAGCGGCGGTGGTGCGGGCCGCCACCGGCGGGGACGAGACCGTGCCGACCGTCGTCGTCGCGGACCGGCCGCACGTCAACCCGACCCCCGCGTGGGTACGCGCACAGCTGCCGCCCCGCGCGTGATCCCCCCCCTGGGCGGGGGCATCGCGGGTGTGATCGTCCCGCGTGTGACCGGTCCGCGCCGGGGCGTCCCGGGCGTGATTGTCCCGGGCGTGGAACAGCCCTGCAACTGAGTACCTCCGCGGATGGCATAGATCCACAGGACTGGGCAGGCTGAACGCATGAGCGCCTCTCGTACAGCCGTCCGCCCCGTGCCCTTCGACCCCGCCCTGCGCCGCGTGGCCCTCGGCATGCTCCTCGGCAGTGCCGTGGGGCTCGTCTGGCTCGGCGCGATGCTCTACACGCTGGCCGGCTGGATCTTCTAGACCCACCCGGCCCGTCCAGGGCATCGGCTACCGCACAGCCGCCACCCGGAACCGCAGCCCCGCCGCCGTCAGCCGCTCCAGCAGCGCGTCGCCCATGGCCACCGCCGTGGTGACCTGCCCGGAGGTCTCCGGCAGCTCGTCCAGGGCCAGGCACACCGCCGACTCGGCGAGGATCTTCGCCGTCTCGCCGTACCCCGGGTCGCCGCCGGACACCTCCGTGAAGACGCGCCGCCCGCCGCCCTCACCGACGAAGCGGACGGTGAACCAGCTCCGCCCGCGGCGCTCCTCGTCCGGCCCCTGCCCCGGCTCGTAACGGCTCATCAGCCACTCCCGTACGCCTTCCACCTGCGCGGCCGCGACCAGCCCGCCGATCGCCACGGGGGCGCCGAGCGCCATGGCCAGCGTCTTGACCGAGGCGAAGTGCCGGTAGCGGAAGTCGGGGCCGTACCGCTCCAGGGCCCGCGCCGAGCGGCCCACGATCGTCGGGTCGACCGTCGGCAGCGGCAGCGCCCAGGTGCCGGTCTCCCCGCTGAAGTGCGGGGAGCCCACCGGGGTGCTGACCCGTCGGCCGACCACACGCGGCTCGTGCAGCCGGCGCTCCCGGGCGGCGGCCAGCATCTGCGGGCCCCGGCCCATCGCGGTCAGCGCCGAGGCGAACGTCCCGCCGGAGAACACCGCGTTGGTGCGCACGAAGCCGTCGACGGCCAGGGGGACGTCCTCGGGCAGCTGCTTGACGGTGAAGTACGCCCCCAGGTCGTGCGGGACGGAGTCGAAGCCGCAGGCGTGCACGATGCGCGCCCCCGTCTCCCGGGCCCGGGCGTCGTGTTCCAGATACATCCGGTCGATGAACTCCGCCTCGCCCGTGAGGTCCGCGTAGTCCGTCCCGGCCTCCGCGCAGGCGGCGACGAGCTTCTCGCCGTAACGGAGGTACGGCCCCACGGTCGTGGCCACCACCCGGGTGGATGCGGCCAGTTCGGCCAGCGCCTCGGCGTCGTCCGCGTCGGTCTCCAGGAGTTGGAGATCCGCGCAGGCCGGGGCGATCGCGGTCAGCCGCTCGCGCAGCTTCTCCAGCTTGGTCCGGCTGCGCCCGGCCAGGGCCCAGCGGAGACCGGCGGGGGCGTGAGCCGCCAGGTATTCGGCCGTGAGCGCCCCCACGAAGCCGGTGGCACCGAAGAGGACCACGTCCAAGGGGCGTGTCGCGTCGTTCTGCCTGTTCACGAGTACCTCCGGCTGGGGGACGGGTGCCGACGTGGCAGGCAGAGGGTAGCGGAGAGCGACGTGGCGGCGTGCGGCCGGGCGGGCCGGATGCGAGAGGATCGGAGGAAAGAGCTAAGCGCTTGCTCGGCCCGAGGGGTTGTGCGGAGCCGGGGACGTTCTTAGCATCACAGGTGTTACATCGGTTGTGTCACACCCCTGGGGGCTCACAGATGGCGAAAGGCCCAACACCCGGGCACGGTCCGCTGACCGGTGTCAGGGTCGTCGAGCTGGCGGGCATCGGCCCCGGACCGTTCGCGGCGATGCTGCTGGCGGACCTCGGAGCCGACGTCGTCCGCGTCGACCGGCCCGGCGGTGCGGGGCTCGGCATCGATCCGGCGTCCGACCTCACCAACCGCAACAAGCGCTCCGTCGTCCTGGACCTCAAGAGCGACGAGGGGCCTGCCCGCGTCCTGGACCTGGTCGAACGCGCCGACATCCTCATCGAGGGCTACCGCCCCGGCGTCGCCGAACGCCTCGGCGTGGGGCCCGACGCCTGCCTCGCCCGCAACCCGAAGCTCGTCTACGGGCGGATGACCGGCTGGGGCCAGGACGGGCCGCTCGCCGACCGCGCGGGCCACGACATCGCCTACATCGCGCTCACCGGCACCCTGTCCATGATCGGCAGCCCGGACGAGCCGCCCACCGTCCCCGCCAACCTGGTCGGCGACTACGCGGGCGGCTCGCTCTACCTCGTCGTCGGCGTCCTCGCCGCCCTCCAGCACGCCCGTACGCCGGGCGGCTCGGGTCAGGTGGTGGACGCGGCGATCGTCGACGGCGCCGCCCATCTCGCCACGATGATCCACGGGATGCTGGCGGCCGGGAGCTGGCAGGACCGGCGCGGCGCGAACCTCCTGGACGGCGGCTGCCCGTTCTACGGCACCTACGCCACCTCGGACGGCGGCCACATGGCGGTCGGTCCGCTGGAGCAGCAGTTCTACGCGGAGTTCGTCCGGCTCCTCGGCCTCGCGGAGGCCTTCCCCGACCGGTGGGACCTCGCCCGCTGGGACGAACTGCGCGCCGCCGTCACCGAACGCTTCCTGACCCGTACGCGCACCGAGTGGACCGAGGTCTTCGCCGGCACCGACGCCTGCGTCGCCCCCGTGCTCTCGCTCACCGAAGCGCCGCACCACCCGCACCTCGCCGCCCGCTCCACCTTCGTCGAGCACGGCGGCCTCACCCAGCCCGCCCCCGCCCCGCGCTTCTCGGCCACCCCCGTCTCCGTACGCACCGGGCCCGCGCTGCCCGGTGCGGACACCGAGGCCGTCGCCGCCGACTGGGACGTCCCCGCGCTCCGGCCCACCCCTCACGACTAGGAGACCCCGTGCAACGGCAGATCTTCACCGAGGAACACGACGCGTTCCGCGAGACCGTCCGGGCCTTCCTGGCCAAGGAGGTCCTCCCGTACTACGAGCAGTGGGAGCAGGACGGCATCGTCTCGCGCGAGGCCTGGCTCGCCGCCGGGCGCGCGGGACTGCTGGGCCTGGCCGTCCCGGAGGAGTACGGGGGCGGCGGCAGCGACGATTTCCGCTACAGCGCGGTCCTCGCCGAGGAGTTCACCCGCGCCGGGGCCGCCGGGCTCGCGATCGGCCTGCACAACGACATCATCGGCCCCTACCTCACGGGCCTCGCCACCGACGAGCAGAAGCGGCGCTGGCTCCCCGGCTTCTGCTCCGGCGAGACCATCACCGCCATCGCCATGACCGAGCCGGGCGCGGGCTCCGACCTCCAGGGCATCCGCACCACCGCCGAGGACAAGGGCGACCACTGGCTGCTCAACGGCTCCAAGACGTTCATCTCCAACGGCATCCTCGCCGACCTGGTGGTCGTCGTCGCGAAGACCACCCCCGAGGGCGGGGCCAAGGGCCTCTCCCTCATCGTCGTCGAACGCGGCGCCGAGGGCTTCGGGCGCGGCCGCAACCTCGACAAGATCGGCCAGAAGTCGCAGGACACCGCCGAGTTGTTCTTCAACGACGTCCGCGTCCCCAAGGAGAACCTGCTCGGCGAACTCGACGGCGCGTTCATCCACCTGATGACCAACCTGGCCCAGGAGCGCATGGGCATAGCGGTCGCCGGGATCGCCGCCGCCGAACACCTGCTGGAGATCACCACCCAGTACGTCAAGGAGCGCGAGGCGTTCGGGCGGCCGCTGGCCAAGCTCCAGCACATCCGGTTCGAGATCGCGGAGATGGCCACCGAGTGCGCCGTCACCCGGACCTTCCTGGACCGGTGCATCGTCGACCACTCGGACGGGGCGCTGGACGCCGTCCACGCCTCGATGGCCAAGTGGTGGGCCACCGAACTGCAGAAGCGCGTTGCCGACCGCTGCCTCCAACTCCACGGCGGCTACGGCTACATGAGCGAATACAAGGTCGCCAAGGCGTTCACCGACGGCCGTATCCAGACCATCTACGGCGGCACGACCGAGATCATGAAGGAGATCATCGGCCGCTCGCTGCTCGCCTGACGACCTCTGCTCCCACCGTCCTGGCGCCCCCGGCTCCCTCCCTCTCCACCACCCTCGAAAGGCAGTTGTCTTGAGTACCGAAGCATTCGTCTACGACGCGATCCGCACCCCGCGCGGCCGCGGCAAGGCCAACGGCGCCCTGCACGGCACCAAGCCGATCGACCTGCTCGTCGGCCTCATCCACGAGATCCGGGGCCGCTTCCCGGACCTGGACCCGGCCGCCATCGACGACATCGTCCTCGGCGTGGTCAGCCCGCTCGGCGACCAGGGCTCCGACATCGCCCGTATCGCCGCCATCGCGGCCGGTCTGCCCGACTCCGTCGCCGGGGTCCAGGAGAACCGCTTCTGTGCCTCGGGCCTGGAAGCGGTCAACCTGGCCGCCGCCAAGGTCCGTTCGGGCTGGGAGGACCTGGTGCTCGCCGGAGGCGTCGAGTCGATGTCCCGCGTCCCGATGGGCTCCGACGGCGGCGCCTGGGCCATGGACCCGATGACCAGCTTCGAGACCGGCTTCGCCCCGCAGGGCATCGGCGCCGACCTCATCGCCACCGTCGAGGGCTTCAGCCGCCGCGACGTCGACGAGTACGCCGCCCTCTCCCAGGAGCGTGCGGCAGCGGCCTGGAAGGACGGCCGCTTCAACCGCTCCGTCGTCCCGGTCAAGGACCGCAACGGCCTCCTCGTCCTCGACCACGACGAGCACATGCGCCCCGGCACCACCGCCGACTCCCTCGCCGGCCTCAAGCCGTCCTTCGCGGGCATCGGCGAGATGGGCGGCTTCGACGCGGTGGCGCTCCAGAAGTACCACTGGGTCGAGAAGATCGACCACGTCCACCACGCGGGCAACTCCTCCGGCATCGTCGACGGCGCGGCCCTCGTCGCCATCGGCTCGAAGGAGGTCGGCGAGCGTTACGGCCTCACCCCGCGCGCCCGGATCGTCTCCGCCGCCGTCTCCGGCTCCGAGCCCACCATCATGCTCACCGGCCCCGCCCCCGCCACCCGCAAGGCGCTCGCCAAGGCCGGACTCACCATCGACGACATCGACCTGGTCGAGATCAACGAGGCCTTCGCCGGGGTCGTCCTGCGCTTCGTCAAGGACATGGGCCTGAGCCTGGACAAGGTCAACGTCAACGGCGGCGCCATCGCGCTCGGCCACCCGCTCGGTGCGACCGGCGCGATGATCCTCGGCACCGTCATCGACGAACTGGAGCGCCGCGACCAGCGGTTCGGCCTGGTCACCCTCTGCGTCGGCGGCGGCATGGGCGTCGCGACCATCGTCGAACGCATCTGACCTGTTCCTGGCCGGCCACCCCTGCTTACGGAGAGAACACCGACATGACGACCGAGAGCACCACCATCCGCTGGGAACAGGACGAGACCGGCGTCGTCACCCTCGTCCTCGACGACCCCAACCAGTCCGCGAACACGATGAACCAGGCCTTCAAGGACTCCATCGCGGCCATCGCGGACCGCGCCGAGGCCGAGAAGGACTCCATTCGCGGCATCATCTACACCTCCGCCAAGAAGACCTTCTTCGCGGGCGGCGACCTCAAGGACATGATCAAGGTCGGCCCGGAGAACGCCCAGGCCGCCTTCGACACCGGCACCGCCATCAAGAGCTCGCTGCGCCGCATCGAGACCCTCGGCAAGCCCGTCGTCGCCGCCATCAACGGCGCGGCCCTCGGCGGCGGTTACGAGATCGCGCTCGCCTCCCACCACCGCGTCGCCCTCGACGCCCCCGGCTCCCGCATCGGCCTGCCCGAGGTCACCCTCGGGCTGCTCCCGGCGGGCGGCGGCGTCACCCGGACCGTACGCCTCATGGGCATCGCGGACGCCCTGCTCAAGGTGCTCCTCCAGGGCACCCAGTACACGCCGCAGCGGGCGCTGGAGAACGGCCTCGTCCACGAAGTCGCCGCCACCCGCGAGGAGATGATCGAGAAGGCCCGCGCCTTCATCGACGCCAACCCGGAGTCCCAGCAGCCCTGGGACGTCAAGGGCTACAAGATCCCCGGCGGCACACCGTCCAACCCGAAGTTCGCCGCCAACCTCCCCGCCTTCCCCGCCAACTTGAAGAAGCAGCTCGCGGGCGCGCCCATGCCCGCCCCGCGCAACATCCTCGCGGCGGCCGTCGAGGGCTCCCAGGTCGATTTCGAGACCGCCCTGACCATCGAGGCCCGGTACTTCACCGAGCTGGTCACCGGCCAGGTCTCCAAGAACATGATCCAGGCGTTCTTCTTCGACCTCCAGGCCGTCAACTCCGGTGCCAACCGCCCGAAGGACATCCCCGAGCGCCCCGTCCGCAAGGTCGCCGTCCTCGGCGCGGGCATGATGGGCGCGGGCATCGCCTACTCCTGCGCCAAGGCCGGGATCGACGTCGTCCTCAAGGACGTCTCCACCGAGGCGGCCGCCAAGGGCAAGGCGTACAGCGAGAGGCTGCTCGCCAAGGCGCTCTCCCGGGGCCGTACGACGGAGGCCAAGCGCGACGAACTGCTGGCCCGCATCACCCCGACCGGCGACGCGGCCGACCTCGCGGGCTGCGACGCGGTGATCGAGGCCGTCTTCGAGGACACCGCCCTCAAGCACAAGGTGTTCCAGGAGATCCAGGACGTCATCGAGCCCGACGCCCTGCTCTGCTCCAACACCTCCACCCTCCCCATCACGGTCCTCGCCGAGGGAGTGTCCCGCCCCGTCGACTTCATCGGCCTGCACTTCTTCTCACCGGTCGACAAGATGCCGCTGGTCGAGATCATCAAGGGCGAGCGCACCGGCGACGAGGCGCTGGCCCGCGCCTTCGACCTCGTACGGCGCATCAAGAAGACGCCGATCGTCGTCAACGACTCGCGCGGCTTCTTCACCTCTCGCGTCATCGGCCAGTTCATCAACGAGGGTGTGGCGATGGTCGGCGAGGGCGTCGAGCCCGCCTCCATCGAGCAGGCAGCCGCCCAGTCCGGCTACCCGGCCAAGGTCCTCTCCCTGATGGACGAGTTGACGCTGACCCTCCCCCGTAAGATCCGCAACGAGACCAAGCGCGCGGTCGAGGAGGCCGGCGGCACCTGGCCCGGCCACCCCTCCGACGCGGTCATCGACCGCATGGTCGACGAGTTCGGCCGGACGGGGCGCAGCGGGGGAGCGGGCTTCTACGACTACGACGAGGACGGCAAGCGCGCCGGTCTCTGGCCGGGTCTGCGCGAGCACTTCACCACCAAGGCCGACGGGGACGTGCCCTTCGAGGACATGAAGGAGCGGATGCTCTTCTCCGAGGCCCTGGACAGCGTCCGCTGCCTGGAGGAGAACGTCCTCATCTCCGTCGCGGACGCCAACATCGGCTCCATCATGGGCATCGGCTTCCCGCCGTGGACCGGTGGCGTCCTCCAGTACATCAACGGGTACGAGGGCGGCCTGCCCGGATTCGTCGCCCGTGCCCGGGAGTTGGCCGACCGCTACGGCGACCGCTTCCTCCCGCCCGCACTCCTGGTGGAGAAGGCGGAGAAGGGCGAGACCTTCCACGACTGACCCCTCGACAGGGCCTGCTGCGGGGGGGGGGGGGCGCCCCCCCCCGGGGGGGGCGGCGCCCCCCCCCCCCCCCCAAAACCCCCCCCCCCCGAACCCCCCCCCCCCCCCCCCCCACGAGATAAAAAGGGCGCAGAG
>NZ_JAFEUF010000223.1:0-2326 GCF_016901035.1 Streptomyces durocortorensis | reverse complement strand
CCCGGCCGCCGGGGGCGCCAGGCGCCCGCTGCCCCCCCCCCCCCCCCCCAACCCCCCCGCCCCCGCCGCGCCCCCCCCGCCCCCGCCGCGCCGCGGGCCCCCCCCCCCCCCCCGCAGCTCCTCCTTCAGCGACCGCTGAAACGCCGTCACCAGCGCCTGCACCACGATCGGTTGCATGTCGGCGGACAGCGACTTCATCGCCGCCACATGCTCCGGGTCGCCCTCGCGCTCCCGGTAGGGATTCCACACCTCGTCCCGGAACAGCCGCGTCATCTCCTGGGCGGCCGAGCGGGTGTGCTCCAGCAGCACGGTCCGGGCCGCCAGGATCGTCTCGTGGGCGATCGGCACGTCCAGCAGCTCCACCCCGAGCCGCAACAGCCCGAGATCCACCCGGTACGTCGTGCCATCCGCCTCGGGCCGGACCAGCACCCCCATCGCCGCCAGCCGCTCCACATCCGCCTCGGCCAGCGCCCGCCCGGCCCGCCGCTCCAGCTCGGCCCGGGAGAAGTCCTCGGTCTTGTCCGGAGCCCAGGACGCGACCAGAGCCCGGTGGATCGCCAGATCGTGGGCGCTGAGGTCGGGCGGCAACTGCTCCAGATAGCGTTCGATCGCGGCGAGTGTCATGCCCTGCTGCTGGAGCTCCTCGATCAGCGCGAGCCGGGAGAGATGGTCCGGACCGTAGTGCCCGACCCTGCGGGGCCCGATGACCGGGGGCGGCAGCAGGCCCCGGGTGCTGTAGAACCGCACGGTGCGCACGGTGACCCCGGCGCGGGCCGCCAGCTCGTCCACCGTGAGCGTCGGCTCGTCGGTCCCCGTCGCCATCTCTGCTCCCCGCCGTCGAACCCTCGTATCGGACAGTGCCGGTGTCTCACCAACACTGTGAAAGTGTCCGCCACCGCGGCGAGCCCGTCCACCCCAGGCCCCGGGAGCCTCCGCCGTTCCGGGCTTGAGGTTGCCGCTACGGCACCTCCTAACGTCGTGGCCAGGGCCGGAGAGACCGGCCCCCGGATCGGCTGCGGGCTCGCGGGCGGCACATGGTCCAGGGTCGAGCCGCTGATCGAGCGCCGCCTCACATCCGCCGGCCTGCCGGTGACGGTGTACGACCACGACTGACCGGGCCGCCCGCGAAGGTTCCGCACCCCCGCCCCCCACGGTCCTCACTGGGCGAGGGATCATGGAGGGGAGGGAGCGGGCAGCGGACGGCAGGCCCGTCGGGACCGCGGGAGCACGGATGAGCAGCGCGGACGGCGCGAAAGACCGCCCGGCGGACGACGCCCGGAAGCCCGTACCGGGCCGCGGCAATGTACGGACCCCGGCACCGGACCGTGCCCGCGACCCCGAGCCGCCCCCGCCCGGCGGAGTCCTCTGGAGCCTGTCCGGCGACATCCGCGCCCTGCTGATGCTGCCCGCCGCCCTCACCCTCCAGGTCGCCCACCCGGCCGTCGGGGCCGGAGTCGACGAGCACTCCGTCTTCCGCACGGACCCGTGGGGGCGCGGCGAACGCTCGCTGCGCTCCCTCCAGCTCTGGGTGTACGGCGGCGCGGAGGCGGCCGGGGAAGGGCGCAGGCTGCGGGTGCTGCACCGCACCATCCAGGGCACCGACACCCGGGGCCGCCCCTACCACGCGCTGACGCCCGCCAACTACGCCTGGGTGCACGCCACCGGCTTCCCCGTCTACCGCCACGCGGCCCGCTATCTGATCCGGCCCATGACCCCGGCCCAGGAGCGCGCCCTGTACGCGGAGTGGCTGCAGGTCGGCCGGATCCTCGGCATCCACGACCGGGACATGCCCCAGTCCATCGAGGAGTTCTGGCCGTACTGGGAGAAGATGCTCGCCGGCGAGATCGAGGCGACCACCGTGGTACGTGAACTGGTCGACGTCGACCAGCCCGTCCCGCCGCCGGACCGGGGCCCCTGGCCGCTGCGGATGCTCCTGCGGGCGCTGTGGCCGGTGCTGCTGCCGCCGCTGGCCCGCTTCCGGCGCTTCGTCACCATCGGGCTCATGCCGCCCGACGCCCGCGCGGCCGTCGGACTGCCGTGGAGCGCCGAGCAGGAGAAGCGGCTGCGCCGGCTGTGCGCGGTGCTGCGGGGCGTCGTCCCCGTCCTGCCGGAGCGGCTGCGCTATCTGCCCAGGGCGCGAGCTGCCCGCGCGGCCCACCGTACGGCTGTGCCCAACGGCTGAGCGGGCCCGGGTTGTCGGCGTACGGCCGTGCGCGGAGGCCGAGGGGTGGCCCGGGGCGCGGGGGCCCCCCCCCCCCCCCCCCCCCCCCGCCACCCGCAGCCGCGGCCGCACAACACACCCAGGGGGGGTCACCCGCGCGCCCCC
>NZ_JAFEUF010000222.1:8176-11271 GCF_016901035.1 Streptomyces durocortorensis | reverse complement strand
GACTTCAGCCCCGCCCCGCACAGCGGCACCACCACGCTGCCCGACACGGCCTCGCCCCCTTCCTGTACCGCCGCCCAGCACGCCACGCCCGTCGTCTCGACGTAGAACCCGCGTGCCGCCAGGTCCCGCTGGGCCTCCCGGATGCGGTCCTCCGGCACCGTCAGGAACGTGCCGCCCGAGGCCCGTACCGCTGCCAGGATCTGGCGGGCGCGCGGTGGGCGGGGGATCGCGATGCCCTCCGCCAGCGTGGCGGCGGCCGGGGTGCCGTCCTCGGCCGGAGGCAGGTCGTCCGCGCCCGCGTGGAAGGCCGTGGCCAGCGGGGAGACCGCCTCCGCCTGGACCGCGATCAGGCGGGGACGCGTCTCGATCAGCCCCAGCGCCTCCAGTTCGGCCACCGCCAGCGCCGCGCCCAAAAGCAGGGTGCCGTTGCCGACCGGGACGGCCAGCGCGTCCGGCAGCCGGCCGCCGAGGTCCTCCCAGAGCTCGTACACGTACGTCTTCGTCCCGTGCAGGAAGTACGGGTTGAAGACGTGCGAGGCGTAGAAGACCCCCGGTTCGTCGGCCGCCGCGCGGGCCGCCAGGGCCGTCGCCTCCCGGCCGCCCGGGACGGTCACCAGGCGCGCGCCGTGGGCCCGGATCTGCTCGGTCTTCTTGGGCGATGTGCCCTCGGGGACGTACACCGTGCACGGCAGCCCGGCCCGCGCGCTGTACGCCGCGACCGACGTGCCCGCGTTGCCGGTGCTGTCCGCGACCACCCGGTCCGGGCCCAGCCGCCGGGCCAGCTCCGCGAGCATCACCGCGCCCCGGTCCTTGAAGGAAAGCGTCGGCATCAGATAGTCGAGCTTCGCCGAAACGGTGTCCGTGAGCGGGATGAGAGGGGTGCGGCCCTCGCCCAGAGAGATCGCCGAGGAGTCGAGCGGGAGGAAATCCTTGTAACGCCACAATGAATCGATCCGGGCGGAAAGCGCGTTCATCCCGATACCCCGCGCGGGGGTGAAATCGAGATCCCAGGGCCCCCGGCACACCGGACAACACCAGGTCAGCGCGGTGATCGCGGATCGCGTCCCATCCACTGGACAGTAATAGATCGTCATGTCCGCCAGCATGTCAGGCATATGGCAGGTGAATGGCGGGCGTGTGGAACACCCCAAGGCACCCTTGTGAGTTCGTCATGGATCGGTCAATCTTTCGCTGGCAGCAGGGCATGCCGCTCACCGGACGACGCAGAACGTGGGGCGTTCCGATGGCTGATTTGTCATGCCCCTGTCGGGAGTCGGTCGCTCGGCTCTCCGGTACCACCCCCCACCAGAGCACCGCCGATGAGGAGGACCCCTCACATGTCAGTGATGCGTCACACCCCCCATGCCCGTCGAAGACTCGCCGCGGCGACCGTCATAGCCACCGCAGCCGCCGTCGCCCTCGCCACCGCCGGTACCCTCCCGGCGACCGCGGCCGAGCGCGCACCCGAAGGCGTGATCCTGAACGCGGACGCTCCGGGCACCATCAGCGACAGCTACATCGTCACGCTGAAGGACTCGGCCGCGAAGTCGGACTCCGCCAAGGGCAAGGCCCTCGCGAAGAAGTACGGCGCGAGCATCGAACGGACCTACCGCGCGGCCCTCAACGGCTACGCGGTCGAGGCGACCGCCGCGGAGGCGAAGAAGTTCGCCGCCGACCCGGCCGTCGCGTCCGTCTCGCAGAACCGCACCTTCACGGTCTCCGCCACCCAGAACAACCCGCCCTCCTGGGGCCTCGACCGGATCGACCAGCGGAGCCTCCCGCTGGACCAGCGCTACACCTACCCCGACAAGGCCGGCGAGGGCGTCACCGCCTACGTCATCGACACCGGGGTACGCATCAGTCACAGCGACTTCGGCGGCCGGGCCGCCAACGGCTACGACGCCATCGACAACGACAACGTCGCCCAGGACGGCCACGGCCACGGCACGCACGTGGCGGGCACCGTCGCGGGCACCGCCTACGGCGTCGCCAAGAAGGCGAAGGTCGTCGGCGTCCGGGTGCTCAACAACCAGGGCTCCGGCACCACCGCGCAGGTCGTCGCCGGCATCGACTGGGTGACGGCCAACGCCGTCAAGCCCGCCGTCGCCAACATGAGCCTCGGCGGTGGCGCCGACGCGGTCCTCGACGCCGCCGTGCAGCGGTCCATAGCCGCCGGCATCACCTACGCCGTCGCCGCGGGCAACGAGTCGACCAACGCCAACACCAAGTCCCCGGCGCGCGTCGCCGAGGCGATCACCGTCGGTTCGACGACCAACACCGACGCCCGCTCCAGCTTCTCCAACTTCGGCGCGGTCGTGGACATCTTCGCCCCGGGCTCCTCCATCGCCTCGGCGTGGAACACCAGCGACACCGCCACGAACACCATCTCCGGTACGTCGATGGCCAGCCCGCACGTCGCCGGCGCGGCCGCCATCTACCTCGCCGACAACCCGGGCTCCACCCCCGCCCAGGTCTCCGCCGGCCTCGTCGCGGCCTCCACCCCGGGCGTCGTCACCAACCCGGGCACCGGCTCGCCCAACCGTCTGCTGTACGTCGGCGCGGGCGGCACCACCCCGCCGCCCGGCAAGAAGTTCGAGAACACCACCGGGTACGCGATCAACGACAACGCCACCGTCGAGTCGCCGGTCACCGTCACCGGGATCACCGGCAACGCCCCGGCCGCGCTCCAGGTTCCGGTCAACATCTCGCACACCTACATCGGCGACCTGCGGATCGACCTGGTCGCGCCCGACGGTTCCGTCTACAACCTGAAGGCGTACGGCTCGGGCGGCAGCAGCGACAACGTGGTCACCACGTACACCGTCAACGCCTCCTCCGAGGCCGCCAACGGCACCTGGAAGCTCCGGGTCAGCGACAACGCCCGCGCCGACACCGGCCGGATCAACAGCTGGGCGCTCCAGTTCTGACCGGTCCCGCCCCGGCGGTGCACCACCGAACAGCGTGAGGCAGCGAGAGCCGGAGTGAGACAGCGTGAGAAGGGGGGGGGGGGGGGGGGGGGGGGGGGGCCCCCCCCCCCCCCCGGGCCGGCCGCCGCCAGCCCGGCGGGCGGGGGGCCGGCCGCGGCCCGGGCGCGG
>NZ_JAFEUF010000222.1:0-8168 GCF_016901035.1 Streptomyces durocortorensis | reverse complement strand
CGGGCCCCCCCCGGGGGCCCCCCCCCCCCCGGGGGGCGCCCGCCGCTCGCCGCCCGCCCGCGGCTCGCCGGGGGGGGGCGGGGGGGGCGCGCCCCCCCCCCCGCGCCCCCTTCGGCGTATCGGCCCCGAGATCAGCGGCGGTTGAGCGCGCGGTCGACCGTGGTGACCAGCTCCGCGTTCTCCGTGTCGCCGTCCAGCGACCAGAACATCGCCCCGCCGAGCCCCTTGTCCCGGATGTACGAGGCCTTGGTGCGCAGCACCTGCGGGTCGTCGTACGTCCACAGCGTCGTACCGTCGAACAGCCACGCGTGGCCGTTCTTCACATCGCGGTGGATCTTGTACGTCCCCGAAGCGGCCAGCTGCTTGAGGACCTTGTAGTCCTCGTAGCCCCCCGCCCAGGTGGCCGGAGCCGGGGCCGTCGCCGGCTGCCCCAGGCCCGTACCGCCGCCGGTCACGCCGGTCCAGCCCTGGCCGTAGGTCGGCATGCCCACCACGATCTTGTGCTTGGGCGCACCGCGCCGGACCCAGTCGCGCACGGTCTGGTCGACGCTGAAGTCGTTCTTCGCGTACAGGGCCGACTGCTGGGCCGTCTTCTTCTCACCCGAGACGTGGTAGTCGTAGCCCTGGATGTTGACGAAGTCGAAGTCCTTCATGAGGCGCTTCACGTCGAAGCCCGCGTCGATGGCCTTCGGGTTGGCCGGGACGTACGCCGACAGGTCGTAGTGCTTGGGCTTCGGCTTGTGGTGCCCGTGGCCGTGCCCCTTGCCCCTGTCCTTCCCCTTGGCCGCCTTCCCCTTGGCCGCCTTCTCCTTCGCCTTCGCCTCGCTCTTCGCGTGGGCGTCGAGCTGGGCGCGGAACTCGCGGATCAGGGCGGTGAAGTTCTTCTTGTCCTCCGGGCGGAAGACCGTGCCCTCGTTGGCCGCCGAGCCGGGCCACTCCCAGTCGACGTCGATGCCGTCGAAGAGACCGGCCGCCGCGCCGTCGCCGCCGCGTGCGCCGTCCTGGGGGAGGTTGCCCTTGATGTACAGGTCGACGCAGGAGGAGACGAGCGCCTTGCGGGAGGCCGCGGTGCGGACCGCGTCGGAGAAGTGGGTGGACCAGCTCCAGCCGCCGAGCGAGATCATGACCTTGAGGCCGGGGTGCTTGGCCTTCAGCTCGCGCAGCTGGTTGAAGTTGCCCGCGAGCGGCTGGGTGTCGGTGTCGGCGACGCCGTCCACCGATCCCGCCGCGTCGAGCGGACGGGCGTAGTCCGCCCAGGCGTCGGCCTGGCCGGGGATGTTGCCGGTGAAGCACTTGCCCTCGGCGCTGACGTTGCCGAAGGCGTAGTTGATGTGGGTCAGCCTGGCCGCGGCCCCGCTGGTGTCCAGGTCCTTGACCTGGAAGTCGCGTCCGTAGACGCCCCATTGGGTGAAGTAGCCGATGCTCTTGTAGGCGGGGCGGTGGTGGCCCTTGCCGCGGTCGCCGCCGTCGTTCCGGTCGTGGCCGCCGCTGGCCGTGGCAGCGGGGGCGATGCCTGCCAGCAGGGCCAGGGAGACGCCGGCGATGGTGATTCGGGACAGGTTTCTTCGACGCATGGGGCTCGTTCCTGTGCGTGATCCGGTACGGGGGCGGATCGGAAGGAATGCGGAATGAATCCGGAAGGGGTGCGGAGGAAGAATCGGGAGCAGTGCTGTGCACAGGAAGGTATTGGTCTGGACCAAAAATGGTCAAGAGTCCGGGAGTTGTCGGGCTTCCGGGTCTTCCGGTCTTCCGGGCCTCCGGACTTCAAGGTCGTGCGGGTGGGCATGATCCTGGCCCCGGGGTATGCGCGGGGCGACGCAAGATCATCACATTGGGTGAAACTCTGGCCCATGCTTGCGGTGCACAACCCACGGTTGTCAGGCTGTCGCAGACTGTCAACCTGTTGGGAGTGGCCTGTGACATTCGGTGAGCAGCCCGCCTATCTGCGCGTGGCGAGCGATCTCAGGGAGAAGATCGTCAACGGCGCGCTGCCGCCCCATACCCGCCTGCCGTCGCAGGCCCGCATCCGCGAGGAGTACGGGGTCTCGGACACCGTGGCCCTGGAGGCGCGGAAGGTCCTGATGGCGGAGGGGCTGGTCGAGGGGCGCTCCGGCTCCGGCACGTATGTGCGCGAGCGTCCCGTGCCCCGCATGATCGCCCGCTCCGGATACCGGCCGGACAAGGGGGCCAGCCCGTTCCGGCAGGAGCAGACGGCCGAGGGGGCGCGCGGGACCTGGGAGTCCAGCAGTGAGCAGGAGGGGGCGAGTCCCGAGATCGCCGAGCGGCTGGGCATCGAGCCGGGCGACCGGGTGATGCGCACGCACTACGTCTTCCGGGAGGCGGGTGAGCCGATCATGCTCTCCACCTCCTGGGAGCCGCTCGCCGTCACGGGCCGGACGCCCGTGATGCTGCCCGAGGAGGGCCCGTTGGGCGGCTGCGGGGTGGTCGACCGGATGGCCGCGATCGACGTCGTCGTGGACAACGTCGCCGAGGAGGTCGGCGCGCGCCCGGGGCTGGCGGAGGAGCTCCTGGCGCTCGGCGGTGTGCCCGGCCATGTGGTCATCGTCATCGGGCGTACGTACTACGCCTCGGGCCGGGCGGTGGAGACGGCCGACGTGGTGGTGCCGGCCGACCGGTACCGGGTCGCGTACCACCTGCCGGTCAGATGAGGCCCGGGCGGGGCGTGGTGACGCCCCGTCGGGCCGGGTGAGGCGCGTCGGCCGGGGCTGACGGGTCATGAGGGGGCGCATTCTTCGGATGCGCCCCTTTCGTGTTGGCCGGATGTGTATCTCTTTGTGCAAAGCCGCCTGCGCTGAGTGAAGGTCAGGCGTACGCTCGGGCATATGCGTACTGCGGTTTCCTGGGGATCCTTAGAGACGTGCACGCCGGTGGGAAGAGGGGCGATATGCGGGGGAGCGACACGATGAGCGACAGCGGCGCCGTGCTCCCTTGGCAGGTGATACGGCAGGACGACGGCGGAGGCCGGTACCGGGTGGGCAGGTACGCCACGCAGGCCGAGGCGCAGAAGGTCGCCGACGGTCTCGACGACCGCCACCGCCACCAGGTCTACCGGGTGGAGCGCGTGGGTCAGGGAACCGGTCCCTGACGGACGTCCGCCCCCGTGGGGCCCTGAGGGCGGCCGTCGTGCCGCCCTCAGGGCCCCACGGGCTTTCTGGGCCCGCTCTCTCGGGGCCCCACGGGCTTTCCGGGCCCCTCGGAGCGCGCGTGCGCCCCCGGGCTCGCATCGCCCGCATTCCGCGCGTCGCCGCCCCGGGCGGTAGGGTCCGGCCGGGCCGGGGCGCGGAAGCCTCCGGCGGAACGGCGCCGCGAGCGGGGCGGAGTGATGACGGAGTGGTGACCAGGTGACGCCGGTGCTGATCGACACGGTGGCGTGGGTGCGGATCGAGGGCGGCAGGATCCTCTGCGCGCGGCCCCGGGGCAAGGATGTCTTCTACATCCCGGGCGGCAAGCGCGAGGGCGCGGAGACCGATCTGCAGACCCTCCTGCGGGAGATCGAGGAGGAGCTGACGGTCGGCCTGATCCGGGAGACCGTCGTCCACGCCGGGACGTACGAGGCCCCCGTGGACGACCGGCCCGGCGCCGCCGTCGTACGGATGAGCTGCTATTACGGCGACTACCGCGGCACGCTCGCCGCGAGCAGCGAGATCGAGGAGATGGCGTGGTTCTCCTTCGCCGACCGGGCCCTCGTGCCGCCCGTGGACCAGCTGCTCTTCGACGACCTCAGGGCCACGGGCGCGTTGAACTGACCCGCTGACCCGCTGACCCGCTGACCCGCTGACCCGCTGACCCGCTGACCCGCCGGCCCTCCGGCCGTCGTGTGCGGGGGGCTCGTGCGCGTACGCCGTCTGCACCAAACACCGGGTTGTGCGGTAGCGGGCAATCAATGGTGGGTATGGGCTGTTTAGTCCCCATTTGCACAAGGGGTGCGCCCGTGGTCGTCCCTGGGAAGTGATCGGCGTGATCGATACCGAAGGCGACTGCGCCGAGTGGACCTTCGCGGCCGAACCCGGCTCCGTGCGGAGCGCCCGGCACGCCGTCCGGGGCGCGCTGGGTTCCTGGGGGCTCGACGCGGCGGTGGGTGACCTGGCGGTCCTGCTCGTCAGCGAGCTGGTGACCAACTCCCTCCGGTACGCCTCAGGACCCATCGGGGTACGCCTGGCGGTCACGCACCCCGACGGGGACCTCGCGCACCCCGAAAGGGACCTCACGCACTCAGGAAGGGGTCTCACGCACCCCGACGGGGACCTCTCCCTCGTCGGCGACCCTCCCGCCGACCACCCTCCCCACACCCCGGGGCTGCTGGTGGAAGTCTCCGATCCGCTTCCGGATCCACCCACCGAACGCAGTGCTGGACCCGACGACGAAGGCGGCCGGGGACTCCAGCTCGTGGCCTGTTCCGCACGTCGCTGGGGAACGCGTCGCGGAAAGAGTGGCAAGACCGTGTGGTTCGAGCTGGCTCTCCCTGGTTAGGAGAGTGGAGGGAAGCACAGCGATCACCAGAGGTCGGGCAGAACCTGGCTGAAAGGGACCGAGACCTTGCTGTGATCGTGAACGCCGTGTCGGTCGGGGCCGTAGTGCTGAATACTGCGGGCAGGACCGGTCCGGTGCGTGAGCTGGAGGGGACGGTCGCGTGAGCGAAATACCTGGGACAACGGGCGATGTGGTCGGGACGGCCGGCGACGTCGTGTGGCAGAGCAGCCCGCCCGGCTCGATCTATGACTACATCAGGGTCGCCTCCTTCTCGATCGGCCCCGACGGTCTGATCGAGCAGTGGAGCAGCCGGGCCGCGGGCCTGTTCGGCATGGCCTCGACCGAGGCGATCGGCCGCGACCCGGTGGAGGCCTTCATGCCCGCCGAGCTGCGCTCGGACGGTCATCGGCGGGTCGGCGAGATCCTCGACGGCAAGGAGTGGACGGGCCTCGTCCCGTTCCGGATGCCGGGCGAGGGCGGGGCGCACGGCGTCGCCGAGGTCTATGTGATGCCGAGTCTGACGGGCAGTGGGGAGCGGGCCGCGCTCTGCATCGTCGTCGACGTCCGGGCCCTGCGCCGCATCGAGACCGACCTCGCCGCCTCACAAGCCATATTCGGCCAATCTCCCTTCGGCTTCGTGCTGTTCGGTACGGACTTCGCCGTCGTCCGGGCCAACCAGCGCTTCGCCACGGTCTTCGGCGGCGCGGCCGAGGACCACCGGGGCCGCACGGTGGAGGACTATCTGCCGCGCGCCGAGGCCGACCGGCTGTCCGCCACCCTGAAACGGGTCCTGGAGACCGGGGAGTCGGTCACCGACCTCCAGCTCGTCGGCACCGCCCCCGGGGGCACCGAGCGCCGCCACTGGTCCATGAACCTCTACCGGGTGCACAGCGGGGCCGGCCGCCCCGTCGGTGTCGCCGGCCTCGCCACCGACGTCACCCGCCGGCACATCGCCGCCCGCGAGGCGGCCAGCGCCCGCCGCAACCTCGCCCTCCTCAACGAGGCCAGCGCCCGCATCGGCAACTCCCTGGACCTGGAGACCACCGCCCGCGAGCTTCTCGACGTGGCCGTGCCCGGCTTCTGCGACCTCGCCACCGTCGACCTCTACCAGGGACTCCTCACCGGCGAGGAGGCCGCGCCCGGCAGTTGGGCGCCCGCCCACCGTGAGTCCGCCGGAGGCTCGGCGGAGCTGCGCCGGGTGGCCCACGCCAGCGCGGTCGCCGACGCCCTGCCCACCGCCGTGGCGGGCGGCGGGCAGCCGGGCCCGGACGACCTGCCGCCCGCGCTCGGCTCCGTCCACCGCTTCCCGTTCGGCTCGCCCTGCGCCATGGCGCTGCGCTCCGGCCGGGTCGAGGACGTCCCCGGCGACGAGATGGGCTTCGTGCAGTCGACGCTCGCCGTGCCGATGGTCGCCCACGACACCGTCGTCGGTCTCGTCCAGTTCTCCCGCACGAAGGGGAGCGAGCCGTTCGGCGAGCGCGACCGGGCGCTCGCCACCGAACTGGCCGCCCGCGCCGCCGTCTGCATCGACAACGCCCGCCTCTACCGCCGCGAGCACGAACGCGCCCTGATCCTCCAGCGCAGCCTGCTGCCACCCGGCGACCCCGAGGCCGCCGGACTCGACATCGCCTGCCGCTATCTGCCCGGCAACACCGCCACCGAGGTCGGCGGCGACTGGTTCGACGTGATCGAGCTGCCCGGCCACCGCACCGCCCTCGTCGTCGGCGACGTCATGGGCCGCGGCCTGCGCGCCGCCGTCGCCATGGGCGAACTGCGCACCGCCGTGCGGACCCTGGCCCTTCTCGACCTGGAACCCGCCGAAGTGCTCTCCGCCCTCGACGAGGTCGCCCGCGGCCTCGGCTCGCCGGGCGGCGGCGAGCGCAGCGAGGGGCTCGGCGGCAGCGGGGGAGCGCAGTGGCCCTCCCGCGCCGCGCAGAAGTCCCGCGAGGCGGACCTCTCCGAGGTGTATCTCGCGACCTGCGTGTACGCGGTCTACGACCCGGTCACCCGGCGCTGCACGTTCGCCAATGCCGGGCACCTCCCCCCGGCCGTCGTCGAGCCCGGCCGGCCCGCCCGGCTCATCGACGTACCGCCGGGCATGCCGCTGGGCGTCGGCGGCGAGCCGTTCGAGGAGGTCGAGGTCGAGCTCGCCGAGAACGCCCTGCTCACCCTCTACACCGACGGCCTGGTCGAGTCCCGGGACCAGCCGCTGGACGAGGGCCTGGAGGCGCTGCGGTCCGTCCTCACCGGCCCGCAGATGGAGCTGGAGGACGCCTGCGACCACGTGCTGAGCACGCTGGACACCCGGCACGGCGAGGACGACATCGCCCTGCTGATGGCCCGTATCCAGGGGCTGCCCGCCGAGGCGGTCGGGGACTGGACGCTGCCGCGCGAACTCCGCTCGGTCGGGCGCGCCCGGGAGCTGGCCCGTAGCCAACTGCTCTCCTGGGACCTCGACGACCTGGTCGACACCACCGAACTCCTCGTCAGCGAACTGGTCACCAACGCCCTGCGCTACGGCGAGGGCGAGATCCGGCTCCGGCTGCTGCGCGACCGCACCCTGGTCTGTGAGGTGTGGGACGCCGGTCTCGTCCAGCCGCGCCGCCGCCGCGCCCGCGACACCGACGAGGGCGGCCGCGGGCTCCAGCTGGTCGGCCTGCTCAGCGCCGCCTGGGGCTCGCGCCGGACCCCGCGCGGCAAGACCGTCTGGTTCGAACTGGCCCTGCCGGACGGGGCCCCGGCCGCCGAACTCTCCGTGGAGCAGCTCCTGAGCATGTACTGACCCCGCCCGGTTCGCGAACGGCTACGCGCCCGTCTTCAGCGCCGCCAGCCGGGCCTCGACCTCCGCGCTGTCGCCCAGGCCGTCCAGCTGCTCGAACTGGGCGTCCAGCGAGGAGGCGGCCAGCTCCTGCTTGCCCAGAGCCTTCGCCTCCTCGCGCCGCACCTTGTCCTCGAACCGGCTCAGCTCGCTCGTCGGGTCGAGGACGTCGATGTTCTTCACGGCGTCCATCATCTGGTTCTGCGCCTGGGCGGACTTCGAACGTGCCACCAGCTCGTCGCGCTTGGCCTTCAGCTGGGAGAGCTTGTCCTTCATCTGGTCGAGCCCGGTCTTCAGCTTGTCGACCACCTCCGTCTGCGAGGCGATCGTCGGCTCGGCCGTCTTCGCCTCCTGCTCCGACTGGAGCTGACGGCCGAGCGCCACCTTCGCCAGGTTGTCGAACTTGTCCGCCTCCGCCGCCGACCCGGCCCCGCGCAGCTCGTCGGCCTTCCGGCTGGCCGCCAGCGCCTTGCCACCCCACTCGGCCGCCGCCTCCACGTCCTCCTTGTGGTCCTGCTCCATCAGCCGGAGGTTGCCGATGGTGGTCGCCACCGCCTGCTCGGCCTCCGCGATGTTGTTCGTGTAGTCCCGGATCAGCTGGTCCAGCATCTTCTGCGGGTCCTCGGCCTGGTCGAGGAGGGCGTTGATGTTGGCCTTCGCGAGCTGGGTGACGCGGCCGAGGATGGTCTGCTTGGTCATGGGATGGCTCCTTGGAAGTCGAGAGGGGTCACGCTGTGGTTCTGCCTTCGTTCTGCCTTCGTTCTGCCTTCGTTCGGCGTTCTGCCTTGGTTCTGCCGACCGGTCGGTCAGAAGCGGCCGCCGCCGCCCCGGCGGCCCCGCGTCCCGCCCCCGCCGAAAC
>NZ_JAFEUF010000022.1:35596-53338 GCF_016901035.1 Streptomyces durocortorensis | reverse complement strand
GCGTGGGCGCGGGGGCGGGCATCCGCAGCCGCTCGGTGATCGACCCGGCGACGGCTCGCGGGAGCCAGCCCTCGCCCTGGCGCAGGGGTTCGGGTGAGATCTCGTGGCACATCCGGATGATGTCGGCCAGGGCCGGACGGTCGGCCGGGTCGCGGCTGAGGCAGCGGGTGACCAGGGGGCGGAGTTCGTCGGGCAGCCGGCTGAGGTCGGGGTCCTCGTGGACGATCCGGTAGAGCACCGCGTGCGAGGGCCCGTCGCCGAACGCGGGCGCGCCGATCGCGGCGTAGGCGGCGATCTGACCCAGGGCGAAGACGTCGGTGGCCGGGGTGACCGTGCCGACCGCCGCCTGTTCCGGCGACATGAACGCCGGAGTGCCGACGCTGACACCCGTACCGGTCAGGGCAGTCGTGTCGGCGGCCCGGGCGATGCCGAAGTCGATGACGCGCGGGCCGTCGTCGGCGAGCAGGACGTTCGCGGGCTTCAGATCGCGGTGGACGATGCCCGCCCCGTGGATGACGCCGAGCGCCTCGGCCACCCCGACCGTCAGCAACAGCACACTGCGCAACGGCAGTCCGCCGTGCCGGGCCACCGCGTGCGCGAGCGAAGGACCCGGTACATAGGCCGTCGCCAGCCAGGGCTGCGGGCCCTCGGTGTCCGAGTCGATCACCGGGGCCGTGTACAGGCCCTGCACGCGCTGCGCGGACCGCACCTCCTGCTGGAAACGCCGCCGGAACTGCGGATCCTCGCTGAACTCGGCCCGGATCACCTTGATCGCGAGCGGCCGCCCACCGGGCGTGTACGACAGGTACACCTTGCCCATGCCGCCCGCGCCCAGCACGGCGGCCAGCCGGTAACCCCCCACCACGGTCGGGTCGTCGGCCTTGAGTGGCTGGAACGGACCGGTCGAAGGTGCGCTGCTCATAAGGTCCCCCTGGTCACGGCAGTCCGGAGCCCGCACGTGCCCCGAAGATCAGACGAGAGCGTATCGAATGCGGGGGCGGGTCAGGGGCTGGCCACATCGAAGGTGTACCGCAGCGGCGCCCGGTCCGTACGGGGATCACGGCGGTAGACGTACAGCGCCGATACCCGCACGTCCCCATCGGGGTCGTCGGGCCCGGCGGGGCCGTCCGGCGGGCAGGGGCGGGTCACCTGCAGTGTGTGCGGCCGGTCGGCGACCCTCGTGCGCAGCCCGTCGGCCGGACCTCCGTCGAGCACCGCGGATTCCCAGCGGGCCGTGCCGTTCCTGTCCGTCCAGTCCATCCTGTCCATGGAAACAGTTTATCTATTGCGCAATTCATGAAGGTTCACGAGGTCCCGCACACCGGGCCGGGCGCTGTCCGTCCGCCCGGAGGAGAGCGGCCTTGCCGCACCCCGGCACCGGGTCCATCCTGGTCCCATGGGTGACCAGCCCGGCCGCGAGCCCACCGTGTCCGTTCGGCAGGACCTCCGGTTGCTGGAGGCCGCCGGAGCGCACCCGGCCGGCGCCTCCGTGCCTCAGCTGGCCCACGACGCCGGACTGCCGGAGGTCACCGCCCGGCGGCTGTTGCACGAGCTCGCCCGGGACGGCTATCTGGACGAGCTGGACGACGGCGCGTTCACCCTCCGCGAGCGGGATCCCCGCCTGCGAGCCGCCGCCGACGGCCTGGCGCTGCAGGAGCGCATCCGGCCCCTGCTCTCCTCGCTGCGCGACAGCCTGTCCGCCGCCGCCTACCTGACGCTCTACGACGAGGGCGAGATCCGGGTCCTGGAGATCGTCGACAGCCCGCGTACCCCACGGGTGGACGTCTGGGTGAGCTTCCAGGAGGCCGGGCACGCCACCGCGCTCGGGAAGAGCGTGCTGCGCGAGCTGGACGAGGAGGCGCGCGCCAACTACCTCTCCCGGCACACCCTGGCCGACCTCACCCCCCGCACCATCACGCACCGGGAGGAGCTGCTGCGGCAGCTCGACGCGGCCCCCTCGGGCCCGCTCTCGCTGGACCGGGGGGAATACTCCCGGGGCACGACGTGTGCGGCGGTCCCCGTGTACAGCGGTGACCAGGTCGGTTCGATCGGCATCTCGTTCCGGTCGGACCGGATGTACCGGACCACCGAGGTCAGGGCGCAACTGCTGGAGTCGGCGCTGCGCGTCACCCGGCGGCTGACCCTCCCGGACTGCTGATCCGGCCCCCGTTGCCAAGGGGCATCGGCCCCTCAGCCGGTGACGATGCCGGCGACCAGGTTGATCGTTGTGGCCAGGATGCTGGCGCCGAAGACGTACGACAGCAGGCAGTGGCGGAGGGCGACGGCGCGGATCCTGGAGGTGGAGACGTTGTTGTCGGAGACCTGGTACGTCATGCCCAGGTTGTAGCTGAAGTAGAGGAAGTCGATGTAGCGCGGCGGCTCCTTCGTGTTGAAGTCGATCCCGCCGCCGGGCGTCTGGTGGTAGATGTACGCGTAGCGGGCCGCATACATCAGGTGGAGCGCCGCCCAGGACATGAACACGCCCCCGAGCGCCAGGGCGGCCGCCGTGTGGCTCAGGTCCGAGTCGCCGATCAGCAGCAACAGCACGATGCCGACCAGACCGGACAGGGCGGCCGTGACGACGACGAGTTCCTCGGCGAGCGGCCGGAACTCCTCGCGCAGGGCGTTGTCGTGGGTCGCGGTGGCGTCCATCGGCCACAGAACGAGCCATCCCGTGACGACGAAGACGGCCTGGGAGAGGGCTATGCCGACGAGGAAGCCCAGCGGCACGTTGGTGAGGAGGACGCCGACCAGCCCGCCGACGGCGGCTCCGACCAGGACGGAGCCCGCGAGCCGGGGAACGGCGGGGAGCAGGAACCGACGGTAGGTGTTCATGTGGTTCATGAGGGGCCTCACCTGGCTGCCCGAGGAGCCTGAGCCCTCCTCCGCGAGGTGTTCCCCGCAGCCGGGGGCCGGACCATGTCAGCGTATGCGCGGGTCATCCCGCCCGCAGTCCGGCAACTACAGCACCCCGAGAGCGACCAGCCGCCGATCATGAAACACGTCAAAATCACGGTGGTGCCGGGCGCCTGAGCAGTGGGTCAGTGGGAACGGCCCGGCCGGGTTCCGCGGCCGGGCCGTCCCCCCGGCCCTAGTCGGTCTCCTTCTCCCGGTTCTTCCTGTCCGGAGAGAGGCTCATTTCCTCGCGGTCCTCCTCCAGGCGCTCGTCGAGCCGCTTTTCTTCCGGGCGGCGGGGCAACCCGCGGCTGTGGCCGGTGTCGGGGTCGCCCTCGACCTCTTCGTTCGACTTGTGGTGGTGATGGGACATCAGTCACTCACTCCTTGCCGTCTGCGGTGTCGGCGGCGGGGGTCTCTCCGGTCCCGTCGCCCTTGCGGATGGAGCAGTGCAGGGAGTCGTCGACCACGTCGGCGACGATCGTGTCCCCGGGGTCGGCTTCGCCGCCGAGCAGCAGGGAGGCGACGCGGTTGTCCAGTTCGGTCTGGATCGTGCGGCGCAGCGGACGCGCGCCGAACTCCGGCTGGTAGCCGTGGGCGACCAGGAGTTTCTTCGCCGCCTCGGTGACCTCCAGGGTCATGCCCTGGGCGTGGACCCGGTGCTTGCTGCGGTCCAGGAGGTGGTCGACGATCTCGGACAGGTCGTCCTCGGTGAGGCTGTGGAAGACGATGATGTCGTCGATGCGGTTGAGGAACTCGGGCAGGAACCGGCCGCGCAGGTCCTCCATCAGCTCGTCCTTGAGCTCGGCGGCATCGCCCTCGTGGGCGAGGATGCGGTGGGCGCCGATGTTGGACGTCATGATGACCACGCAGTGCCGGAAGTCGACGGTGCGACCCTGTCCGTCGGTGAGGCGGCCGTCGTCGAGGATCTGGAGCAGCGTGTTGAAGACGTCGGGGTGCGCCTTCTCGACCTCGTCGAACAGGACGACGCTGTAAGGGTTGCGCCGCACCTTCTCGGTGAGCTGGCCGGCCTCGTCGTAACCGACGTATCCCGGAGGGGCTCCGACGAGCCGGGCGACCGTGTGCTTCTCCTGGAACTCGCTCATGTCGAAGCGGATCATGCGGTCGTCCTGGCCGAACAGCAGCTCGGCGAGGGTCTTGGCCAGCTCCGTCTTGCCGACGCCGGTGGGGCCGAGGAAGAGGAACGAGCCGACGGGCCGGTTCGGGTCGCCCATGCCGGCGCGGTTGCGGCGTACGGCTTCGGAGACCGCGGTGACGGCCTCGTCCTGGCCGACGATCCGGGCGTGCATCTCCTCCTCCAGCTTGAGGAGCTTCTCCTTCTCGCCGGCCGTGAGTTGGGAGACGGGGATGCCGGTGCGGCGGGAGACGATGTCGGCGATGTCGGAGGCGGTGACCGAGACGACGCCCTCGCGGCGCTCCTCGATCCCGGCGAGTTCGCCCTCCACCTCGGCGATCTGCTGCTTCAGCCCGGACGCCTTCTCGAACTCCTCGCCGGCGACGGCCTCGTCCTTCTCGCGCCGCAGTTTGGCGAGGCGGTCCTCGCGGCTGACGACCTCGGTGGAGCGGTTGGCGCTGCGCAGCCGTACGCGGGCCCCGGCCTGGTCCATGAGGTCGATGGCCTTGTCGGGCAGGAAGCGGTCGCTGATGTAGCGGTCGGACAGCTCGGCGGCCGCCGTGAGGGCCCCGTCGGCGAAGCGGACCTGGTGGTGGGCCTCGTAGGCGTCCCGCAGCCCTTCGAGGATCTGTACGGTCTCCTCGACGGTGGGCTCCGGAATCAGGACGGGCTGGAAGCGGCGCTCCAGGGCGGCGTCCTTCTCGATGTGCTTGCGGTACTCGTCGATCGTCGTCGCGCCGACGACGTGCAGTTCGCCGCGGGCGAGGGCGGGCTTGAGCATGTTGCCCGCGTCCATGGAGCCCTCGCCCGTGGCGCCCGCGCCGACGACGGTGTGGAGTTCGTCGATGAAGAGGATGATCTCCCCCTCAGCCTTCTGCACGTCCTCGATGACCTTCTTCAGCCGCTCCTCGAACTGGCCCCGGTACTGGGCCCCGGCGACCATGCCGGACAGGTCGAGTGAGACGACCCGTTTGTCCTTGAGGGTGTCGGGGACCTCGCCCGCGACGATGCTCTGGGCCAGGCCCTCGACGATGGCGGTCTTGCCGACGCCGGGCTCGCCGATGAGGACGGGGTTGTTCTTGGAGCGCCGCGAGAGGATCTCGATGGTCTGCTCGATCTCCTCGGCCCGCCCGACCACGGGGTCGAGCTTCCCGGCCTTCGCCTCCTCCGTGAGGTCCCGGCCGAACTCGTCCAGAGTGGTCGCGGGCTGCTTGGCCCCGCCGGGAGCCCCGTCCGGGCCCGCCGCCCGGTCAGCCGCGCCGCGCAGCTTGCCCACATCGAGATCGTCCGACCCCAGGAACCGCCCGGCCCCGGAGTCCGCGTCGTCGATGAGCGCGCCGAGGATGTGCTCGGGCCCGATGTAGGACACCCCGGCCGCCTGCGAGCGGGCGTAGGCGGCGGTGAGGGTCCGCTTGGCCGCCGGGGTGAGCCCGGGTTCGGCGGACGGCTCGGCGGACTCCCGGGGCAGCACCCCGTCGAGTTGCGCGGCGAGCGCGTCGGGGTCGACTCCCGCGCGGGACAGCAGCCCGCGCGAGGGTTCGACCTGGGTCGCCGCCCACAGCAGATGCTCGGTGTCGAGGTCCGCGGTGCCGTCCTCGGCCGCCTTGCTCGTCGCCCGGCCCAGCAGCTCGTGGGAGGACTCCGTCAGCAGCCGCCCGATCGGGACGCGCTGCATCGCGGGGGGCGAGGAGGCGGGCGACATACCGAAGAACCGGTTCAGCAGGTCACTGAACGGATCGGACGGACCGAGGGGTGAACCGAACGCCATCGACATGTCTGCTCCAGGGAGGGCGAGGGGGCCCTCCCACTCAAACGCGATGTCCACCACCCCGCAAACGGAGCGGCCCCCCGGTGCCGCCCCGTCCGGAGGCCGGCCTACTGCGCCATCTCGTACGCCCCCGACAGCGCCTCCACGCGCTCCCAGATCCGCGCCGAACGGGCCGCGTCGACGACGGGACGGCGGACCGCGCCCAGCGCCCAGTTCTGCTGGTCCCCGGTGGCGGAGTCCTTGCCGTGCAGCTCGACGGCGTGCGCGGAGAAGTCGCGGACGAGCACGGCGAACAGCTCGTCCAGCAGGTCCTCGTCCAGGCCGGTGAGCCGGGCCTGCTCCAGGATCAGCTGGCCGTGGACGACGAGGGCGAAGAGCTGGCCTACGGCGAGGAGGAGGTCGAGGTCGCGGCTCTGCTCCTCGTCGGGGGCGGCCGTCTCGACGAAGGTGCACAGGGCGTCCGCCTGCTCGCGGAAGCGGGCGACGTTCGGCACCTCGGCGTACGCGTCGAACGCGGTGCGCCAGTCGTGGAAGCGTACGGAGCCGAGGCCCCGCGCCGGTCCCTGCTGGAAGAGGAACGCGTCGTCGGCGGCGTCGAGGCGGGTCGGGACGGCCGGGTAGTCGACCGGGTTCAGCAGGTGGTTGTGCATGAACTTCAGGATCAGCGCGAGGTTCACGTGGACCGTGCCCTCCAGCTTCGGCAGGCCCCGGATCTCGATGGCGGCCTGGGCGAAGTAGTTGTCCTTCTCGAACCCCTTGGCGGCGATGACGTCCCACATGAGGTCGATGACCTTCTCGCCCTCCGTGGTCACCTTCATCTTCGTCATCGGGTTGAAGAGGAGGTAGCGGCGGTCGTCGGGTCCGGCGGAGCGGAAGTAGTCGACGGCGCGGTCGCTGAACAGCTTCATCCCGACGAGCCGGACGTAGGCGTCGGTCAGCTCACGGCGCACGTGCGGGAAGGCGGTGACCGGGCGGCCGTAGAGGATGCGGTTGCTCGCGTGGGCGACCGCCTCGTACATCGCGTGCTCGCAGATGCCGATGGAGGCGGTGCAGAGGTTGAACTTGCCGACGTTGACGGTGTTGAGCGCGGCGTCGAAGGCGGCGCGGCCGGTGTGCAGGATGTCGGCAGGGGCCACCGGGTAGTCGGCGAGGCGGAACTCACTGACGTACTTGGAGGAGTCGACGACGTTCTTCACGAGCTGGTACGCCTCGTGGCGGCTGTCGGCGGCGAAGAAGACATAGCCGTCGGGGCCCTCGACGTCGGTGCGCCGGCCGAAGACGGAGACGAGACCGGCGGCGTTGCCGTTGCCGATGTAGTACTTGGAGCCGGAGGCGAGGAAGCCGCCGTCACCGGTCGGCTCCAGCAGCATGTCGGTGGAGTAGATGTCCGCGCCGTGGGTCTTCTCGGAGAGGCCGAAGGCGAACACCTCACCCTGGGAGAGGAGTTCGGCCGCACGGTCGCGGGCGTCGGCGTTGTCGCTCTGCCAGACCGGGCCGAGGCCGAGGATGGTCACCTGCCAGGAGTACCAGTAGTCGAGCCCGTAGAACCCGAAGATCTCGTTGAGGGCGGCGATCCGGGCGGTGTCCCAGCGCTGGTCCTGCTCCTTGGCCGCGGAGGCCGGGGTGAGGAAGGTGGCGAACAGGCCCTCCTTCGCGGCGAAGCCGAGGAAGTCGCCGAGCCAGGCGCGGGAGCGGTAGTCCTCGATCAGCCGGCGCTTGCCGCGCGCCTCGAACCAGTCGACCGTGGCGCGGAGCAGCCTGCGGGTCTCCGGGTCGAAGTGCTCGGGGTCGTAGGTGCGCGGGTTGAACAGGAGCGACGCGGAGTCGGCCATGGCGGGTGCCTTCCGGGAGGTGAGGGTTCGCGGGGTGCGGGTTTGTGGGCGTGAGGGTTTCGTCGGTGGTACGGAGGTGGCGGGCGGCGCGCCGTTCAGGCGCCGGGGCCCGCGGCTTCGAGCCGGTGGAGCGTGGTGAGTACGTCGTCGAGCCAGGCGATCGTCATGCGCTCGTACGCGATACCGCCCCGCAGCACGACGTGCTGGAGCTCCTGGCCGGCGTCCTGCGGCGCGGGGGCTTCGGGCCCGGTGAAGTCGCGCAACTCGCCGGCGAGGTAGTGCGCGAGCCGGTCGCGGTGCACCTGGCGGTGGCGCTCGACCTCGTCGATCAGGGCGGCCGGGTCGTCGAAGGCCGCGCCCCGGATCTTCACGGCGAGGTCGTGCCGCAGGCTCTCGGGCTCGATCGGCTTGTGCAGCCATGCGGCGAGGGCGGCGCGGCCGGGCCCGGTGACGGAGTATTCCTTCTTGTCCGGCCGGCCCTGCTGCTCCACCTCGCGGACCAGGAGCAGGCCGTCGGTGACCATGCGGCCGAGCACGCGGTAGATCTGCTGGTGGGTGGCGGTCCAGAAGTACCCGATGGACCGCTCGAACCGCCGGGCCAGCTCATAGCCGGAGCCGGGCCGCTCCAGCAGGGAGACGAGGATCGCGTGGTCGAGGGCCATACCGCGATCCTTCTATGCAACTCGTTGCATAGACAAGTCCCGGAGCCCGCGTAGCGACGCCCGCGCGCCGAGCGTCGGTCGAGGTAGGAGGTCACCGGGGCCGCCGCGACCCCGTGGACCACCACGGAGATCAGGACGGCGAAGACGACGACCGCCCACATCTCCCGTTCGTACGACCCGAATTCGCCCTCCCCGCAGGCGTAGGCGAGATAGAAGAGCGAGCCGATGCCCCGGATCCCGAAGAAGGCGGTGGCGGTGCGCTCGTTCGGGCGGCCGGGGCCTCGCAGCTGGGCGATCCAGCCGGAGGCCGGACGAATGAGGAGGTGCAGCAGCACACCGACCGCCGCACCCCTCCAGGTGAGCGCGGCCAGACCGCCCGAGGCCAGGAAGGCACCCACGCCGAAGAGGAGCAGGGCCATCAACAGGCGTTCGATCTGCTCGACGAAGGAGTGCATCACCTGGTGGTAGCCGTGGCTGTGCTCCGACCTGCGGAGAGCGCACGCGGTGGCGAAGACCGCGAGAAAGCCGTAGCCGTGCAGGGCCTCGGTGACGCCGTAGGACAGGAAGGTCGCCGCCAGAGCCACGAACCCCTCGCCCTGTTCGGCGAGCCGCAGCGACCTGGCGCGGGACCGGAAGAGCAGCCGCCCCAGCAGGAGGCCGGTGGCGAGACCGGCCGCCACGCCGACCGAGATCCGTACGAGCACGTCGCTCCAGACCCAGTGCGCCAGCCAGCCCCCGGTCCAGCTCTCCCCGGCGGCGGCAAGGGCGATGGCCGCGAGGACGAACGGGAAGGCGAGGCCGTCGTTGAGCCCGGCCTCGCTCGTCAGCGCGAAGCGGACCTCGTCCTCGTCCTCCTTCTCGGGGGACGGCTCCCCCACCCGCACCTCGGAGGCGAGCACGGGGTCCGTCGGCGCGAGAACCGCGGCCACCAGGAGCGCCACGGACACCGGCCAGCCGAGCAGCCCCCAGGCGGCGAGCGCCGTCACCCCGATCGTCAGCGGCATCGCCAGCCCGAGCAGCCGCCAGGTCGAGGCCCAGGACCGCCACCCGAAGGGGCGGTTGATGGCCAGACCCGCTCCCATCAGCGAGACGATCACGCAGAGCTCGGTCAGGTGGTGGACCCAGATCCGGTCGGCGACCGGATCGAACGTCGGCAGCGGCAGCGGTGTCAGGTAGAGGAACACCCCGGCGGCGAGGAAGACGATCGGCACGGACACCGGCAGCCGGGAGAGCAGCCGGGGCAGGACTGCGGCGAGGAAGGCGCCGATGCCGAGGCATCCGTACACCGCGCCCTCGGTGGTGATCTGCACGTCGGCGCTCATCCTCCGTGTCGGGTCATCAGGCCAGTTCCCGGGGAACGGTCTCGTTCCAGGTGCGGGAGAAGACCCGGGGGCCGTCTTCGTAAGCGTCCAGCGTGGCGTCGACGGTGAACGCGTCCGCGTTCCACGTCAGTACGGTGCTCGTCTCGACCCGGACGTCCCAACCGGGCCTGGAGAACCGCATGGTCCACGCGGACCGGCCGGTCAGGGAGGAGAAGTCGTCGGCCACGGAGGTGTACTTCTCGCAGGCCCGCAGCCCCACCTCGATGCCGTTCTCCTCATAGCGCTGCATCCCCCGGTCCTTCACGATGTCGAGGGCCGAGTGGTAGTCCACCAGGCTCCTGGCCACGTTCCAGGCCCGCTCGGGCTCGGTCAGCCGGGTGACGGGCGGCGGTCGGCACCCCTCCGGTTCCCCGAAGTCCGCCTGGGGGCATGCCGTCCGGCTCCTCGGTGGGGCGTACGGGCAGCGTCAGCGCGCCGCCGTCCTCGTGGACGGTGAGCAGGACGGGTTCCGGAGCCGGCCACACCAGGGGCCAGTACGAGGTCGAGAGGGAGAGCCGGACACGGTGGCCGGGCGGGAACGCCTGCGCGACCCCGTTCAGCGGGATGCGGACGTGGCAGCGCGCGCCGGGCTCCAGTGGCTGCGGGTACTCGTCGCTCTCGCGGTGGGTGAGGTTCAGTACGCCGTACGTCACGCGCGTGGCGCTGCCGTCGGGTGCGACGTCGGAGATCCTGGCGGTGACCTGGGCGACCGGAGCGGACGCCGACACCTCCAGGTCGACGGAGGGCGAGCCGAGGATCTCCAGCCGCTCGGCGGAATTCGTCCATGTCCGAGACGCCGAAGGCAAGCTCGGAGGAGTAGGCGAGCGCGGGCTTCAGCCACATGGGGAAACTCATGCCCTCCGGCGGCTGCGGATCGTCGCTCTCCAGATCCACCATGCCGAAACGGGGGTGCTCGTCGATGACCTTCCGCTGTTCCACCCGGCTCCAGTACTTGTGCTCGCACTTGACGACGGATTCGAGGCTGGTGCTGGTCGTTCCGTACTCCTTGCTCAGGAGGGGGACGAGGGTGCTCACCGGGAAGTCCCCGTAACCGACGATGGCGTCGATTCCGCCCTCGTGCGCGTCGAGTACGGCGCGCGCGTCAGCAGTTCGTCGACGGTGTTCGCGTCCTCCTGCAACTCCTTGACGGAGAGCAAGGGATGGAGACGGTGGTGACGGGCGTCCGGAACGGCCTCGAGCGTTCGCAGGTTCGCCTCGTCCAGTCCGATGATGAAGATGTTCTTGCGCTGGCCCTGGGACACGGGTTCTTCTTTCGGCTCGACGGCAGGACTTGCGCCGACTACCCGTGTGCGCGTGTTCAAACGACGTCACCCGGAACCGGGGTGTCAGGCCCGGGGCCGGATGCGGCCCTCCGGCGGGACCTCGCCGGTGATGCTGGCGATCAACTCGGCGCAGAGCTCGCGCAGTTTGATGTTGCGGTGCTGCGATGCGGTGCGCAGGACGTCGAACGCCTTCTCCGGGGTGCAGCGTTGCTGCCCGACGACCACGCCGATCGCCTGGTCGATGACGGTGCGCGAGCGCAGGGCCGCCTCCAGGTCCGCGGCGAACTCCTCGGTGTCCGCGATGCGCTGGGCCAGTGCGATGGCTCCGGTGGCCTGCGCGGTGAGCAGCCTCAACGCCGTCAGGTCGGCCGTGTCGAAGGCGTGTGGGACGGGCGCGTACAGGTTGAGCGCCCCTGCCGTGTGGCTGTGCGGGGCGATCGGCAGCGACATCGAGGAGCGGGCGCCGCAGACGGCCGCGTACGCCGGGTAGTCGGCCCAGCGGCTCTCCCGCAGGGTGTCCGGCACACTGACCTCGCGGCCGGTGCGCATCGCCTGGAGGCAGGGGCCGTCGTCCTGCCCGTACTGGGCCTCGTCCAGTTTCGTGGCGCTGGCCCCCACGCTGGACACGGTGACGGGACGCCCCAGCCGCTCCAGCGTGATGCCGCAGCCGTCGGCCTCCTCCACCAGGGCGAGGGCGCCAAGGGCGAGGGCGCGCAGGAACTCGTCCAGCGACGTCGTATCCAGGAGCAGCGCGGTCGTGTCCGGCGCCTCGGCCACGGGCCTGTCAGTCATGATCATCTCGTTCTGGGCGGTGTCCCGCCGCTGAAAAGGGCGGGGCAGAGCTGAGCGGCGCGGTCCGGGCCGCAGGGAGGGGGCAGCCGCCACCTACGCACCGGCGCCGAGCGGGCTCCGGGCGTGGGGCGGTGAGGGGTCAGACGTCGCTGCGGGACGGCCGCTGAAGGGCGGGCGCGCCGGCGCCCGCAGGGGGAAGGATCGTCGGCGGGGCGCCCGCGGGGTGGTGTCTCGTCGCGGGTGGCCGGGCACTGGACGGCCATGGAGGAGTGTGCGAGGCACCGGAAGCGCCGACGGCCGGGGGCATGGCCCAGGCCATGAGGGCGACACGGCGACGAGGACAGAGGTTCACAGGACACTCCACGGAGGCAGGAAGAATTCACAAGGGCCGTTTCCTGACCTCCAGCCCTTCATTATGCCCTCATCGCCCGGCGCGGTCGGCCCGGCATCGGGAAGCCGGGCCGGCACGTCCCGAAAACGCCCCGGCACGACGGAAACCGCGCTCGCCGAAGGCTCCGCCCGCGACGTCGGCCCCTGTCAGTGCTCCCCGGTCAGTGTTCCCCCGGGAAGCGGGGGCGGGAGGTGTCTGCGTACGGGCCGAGCGGCCCCCTCGCGGCCCGGGCGGCAGGCAGGGCACTCCGCCGTTCGCCGGGCTTCCCGTTCCAGGGCGCCTCGGGCCCCGGCCCGCACCCCCGGCTGCGCAGCGCCGCGCCCGGGAGCGTGGAGGCGACCCGCAGGACGCGGTGGAGGCCGGCGGCGCTCAGCACCTCGCGGGCCGTGTCGTGCCCGGCCACCACCGCCATCGAGGCCCCACGCTCCTCGGACAGGCCCCGCACCCGCAGGAGCAGCCCCAGGGCCCGGGGGGTCAGCAGGGGGGTGCGGATGTCCACGATGAGCGCCCGGGGCCCGCAGCACGGCAATAGCCGGATGATCTCGCGCTCGACCTCCGACTCGTTGTCGAGGTCGATCGTCTCACCCAGTTCTACTACCAGGTGCGTGGCATCGAGGTGATAACTGAGCAGGAACACGGTCACTCCAGGGAAGCAGGGCTGAGTGCGCGGCCGCTTCCTGACCTGCGTATCGCGCGTATACCCAGACTTCGGCGCTCGACACCTGCCGCGGGCACAGGCGCGGAACAAGACGCGCACCCGGAGGCTCGTGGCGGGGCCGCAGCCGGAAGGGCACCGCGCTCCAACGCGTATGGTGCGATGCTGGTGCACAGGGTTCAGGCCCGGAAAGGAGCGACCATGACCGACGACGGAGTGCTCACTCCGGGTCCGCCCGACCTCGTCTCCCTCCTGCTGGACACCGACACGCTGGACGACTTCCTCCGGGCGCTGGCCGGGAGCGCCCTGCGCATGTCCCCCACGGCCGATGGTTGCGGGGTCACCCTGGAGCGTCAGAACCGCCCCCTGACCGTGGCCAGCGCGGGCATCAGCGCACCGCCGCTGGACGAGGCGCAGTACGGGCAGGACGACGGCCCCTGTCTGGAAGCCCTGCGCGAGGGACACGAGGTCAGCGTCGGCGACATGCGCGAGGAGGACCGGTGGAACGGCTACCCCGCCTTCGCGGTCGCCTCCGGAACCCGGTCGTCGCTGTCGCTGCCGATCGCGGCGCACTCCCACACGGCGGGCGCCCTGAATCTGTACTCGCCCAAGGAGAACGGCTTCGCGGACGCCGATCTGAGCGGCTTGCGCTCCCTCGCCGCCCAGGCGACGGGGGCCGTCGCGCTCGCCCAGCGGCTCTCCGACACCCGGACCTTCAACGCCGACCTGGAAGCCGCCCTCCAGTCGCGCGCCGTGATCGACCAGGCGGCCGGCATCGTCATGAACCAGCGTCGGTGCAGCTCCGAGGAGGCGCTCCAGACCCTGCGCACCGCGTCGCAGCACCGCAACGTGAAGCTCCGCGACCTGTGCGCCCAGTTGGTCGGCAGCGTCTCCGGCGCCCCTCCGACCGCCGGCCCCGGCCTGCGTCCGCGTCCGTGACCTGAGGGCGGGGACGTACGGGCGAACGCCGCCTTGGGGAATGTTTGGCCTCGGCTGCGGGGGTTACTCCAGCATCAGGTTATCCGGCGTACGCGGAGCTCAGGCGCCGACCGGTTGGGAAAGCAGCCATCGGCGCCGTCCGCCGGCTTCCGGACTTCAGGACTTCGGGACTTCGGGACTTCGGGACTTCAGGGAAGCCACTCCTTCTCCCGCCTCCAGGGGCGATGTTCCGGTGTGCGTTGTTTAGTGGGATCCGTACGGGAAACGCGGTGGGCGTCCCCCGAGGGCAAGGGGGGCGTCGCCGCGCCGGGTGACGGTTCCGGGCCCGACGCCCCCTGAGACGGAGTGAGGAGCACGTCATGCCGGCTGGATCCAACAAGAAGCGTGAGCGGCAGTACGAGCACATCAAGGAGAGCCAGGAGGAGCAGGGCGCGTCGACGGGCCGGGCGAAGGAGATCGCCGCTCGGACCGTCAACAAGCAGCGCGCCCGGTCCGGCGAGTCGAGGACGGCGAGCAGGACGTCGACGCAGGACAAGAAGTCCGCCTACGAACGGGGCGGCGAACGCTCCCACAAGGGCGCGCAGGGTCCGACGAAGGACCAGCTCTACGCGGAGGCCAGGAAGAAGAACATCGACGGACGCTCCGCCATGAGCAAGGAACAGCTCCGCAAGGCCCTCGGACGCTGACGCCCGCCGCCCCGGGCAGCATCCGGGGCAGGCCGCCCGCACGACGGAGGAGCAGGACATGCCCGCAGACGCACGCGGCGACGATGTGTACCAGCCGCAGGACGACGACGGCCGGATTCCGCCGAACGACGAGCTCGACCTGGAGAACACGCTCGGCGAACGGGATCTGGACGACCAGATGGAAGAGGGCTACTCCCCTCCCGAACGCCCCCTCGGTGTCACGAAGTTCGGCACGACGGCGGCGGAGGAGCAGCGCGGCGAGTCCCTGGACCAGCGGCTCGCCCAGGAGGTCGACGATGTGGAGCCGCCCGCCGGCGACGGCATCGGCGACCTCGCCGAGGGCGACGGGGAACCCCGGGAAGGGTCCACCGTCGAGCCCCGGGCAGGCCGGCTCAGTGCGGCGGACGACGCGACCGGACGGGAGAACGACGTGTTCGCCGAGGACGTGGGCATCGACGGCGGCGCGGCCTCGGCCGAGGGAGCGGCCGTGCATGTCACGGACGAGGCGGACATCCAGGGGCGCGAAGCCTGACGGCGGGGGCAGCGAGTGAGCGGCGAGGAACGGGTGAGCATGGCGGGCGCGGCGGTCTTCGATGTGGACGGCACACTCACGGACACCAACCACCTCCATGTGGTGGCCTGGTGGGAGGCGTTCCGGCAGGCCGGGCACACCGTGCCGATGCCGGACATCCACCGGGCGGTCGGGCTCGGCTCCGGTGATCTGATCGAGCGGCTGCTGGGGGCCGACCGGGACACCGAGCAGGACGAGTCCATCAGCTCCGCGCACACCGTGCTCTACGCGACGTACTTCGACCGCCTCCCGGCCTTCCGGGGCGCGGGCGAACTGCTGCGCACGCTGGCCGGACGCGACTGGCGGGTCGTCCTCGCCACTTCGGCGAGCGGGGCGGAGCTGGCAGCGCTGCGGCGGGCGGTGGACGCGGACGAGGCGATCCAGGACACGGCGAGCTCGGACGACGTCGACCGGGGCAAGCCCTCCGCCGAGCCCGTGGAGCTGGCCTGCCGACTGGCCGGCGTCACCCCGGAGCAGGCGGTGTTCGTGGGCGACACGGTGTGGGACATGGAGGCGGCGACCCGGGCCGGGGTGCGCGCGGTGGCCCTCCTGTCGGGCGGCATCCCGCGCGCCGACCTGGAGCGGGCGGGAGCGGAAGCGGTCTACCGGGACGTCGCCGATCTGCTCGACCACCTCGAAGACAGCCCTTTCGGGCCGGGCCCGGGCCCCGGCTGACGCGCGGACCGGAGACGTCGGCCTGCGCCCGACAGCCACGCGCGTATCCACACGACAGCCACGCACGTGTACGCGGCAGCCACCCACGTTGATACGACACCCGGTCACGTTTAATAACCATATCTCTGGGTATGGGCTGTTTTGTGCTTCGGACAAGAGGTGCGCCCGTGGGATTCCGGGCGGCGTCTTCGTCCGGCCCGGTGATCATCCCGCGGCGAGCCGACCCCACCGCCGACGAGGAGTGACCACCTATGCAGGCCGCAGCCGTCCCCGATCCCGATCCCGACCACGCCACGGAGACCCGGTCGCCCGACCAGGCGTTCCAGCGGCTCCGGGCTCTTCCTCCGGGCCCGGAGCGGGAAGCGCTGCGCGACGAGACGATCTGCACGTGGCTCCCGATGGCCCACCGGATCGCCACCCGCTTCCGTAACCGCGGCGAATCCATGGACGATCTGCGACAGGTGGCCGCTATGGGGCTCGTCAAGGCGGTGGACCGCTTCGACCCGCTGCGGGGCAAGGCCTTCGAGACCTATGCCGTACCCACCGTCACCGGCGAACTCAAGCGGCACTTCCGCGACCACACCTGGGATGTCCATGTGCCCCGCCGGGTCCAGGATCTGCGCAACCGGGTGCGGGTGGCCCGTCGCGACCTGGCACAGGAGATCGGCGGCAGGGCCCCGACCTGCGCCGAGGTCGCGGCCGCCACCGGGCTCAGCGAGGACGACGTGCTGCTCGGTCTGGAGGCCCTGGAGAGCTACAGCGCCCTCTCGCTGGACGCCGAGCCCGCGGGCGCCGAGGGCGGCTCGCCCTTGGCCGACCGGCTGGGCTCCTGCGACGCGGCGCTGGACGTCGCCATCGACCGCGAGGCCGTCAAGCCGGGGCTGCGGGGGCTCTCGGAGCGGGAACGGACCATCCTGTACCTCCGCTACTTCCGGGACATGACCCAGGTCCGGATCGCCGAACAGCTGGGCATCTCGCAGATGCACGTGTCGCGGCTGCTCAGCCAGTCCTGCGCGCGCGTGCGCGACGGCGTGCTCCAGGGAGCCGCCTGACGGTCCCGGACGGCCCGATCCCGGGCAGGTCAGGGGATGCGCAGGGTCTTGATCATGCCGTCGTCGCTCGACGCGCATACCCTCAGTCGCGCCGCTTCTCAGGGCTGTGCCAGAGGTGTACGCAGGGCCGAGCGGTCCTCACGCCACGCCGCCAACAGGTGGTCCCCGAGGAGGTCCTCCAGGTGTCCGGTCACCTCGATGCCCAGCACGACGTCGACCGCCAGTTCGGGCTCGTCCTCCAGCAGGCCGCCGATCACCTCGTGGCGCACCACCTGTTCGTGGACCGCGTCGGCTTCCACGTGCTCGTCGTAGAACCGCCTGGCGGCGGGGCCCGCGCCCGCGCGGCGCAGGGCCCGGGCCAGCCGCCTCGACCCGGGGGGTGAGGTGATCTCCACGGTGGCGAAGTGCCCGACGAGCGCGCCGCGCAGCCGCCGGTGCAGGCCGAACAGGGACATCATGTTGACGACGGCCAGCGCCTGGGCGGGCGCGGCGTCGAGGTAGCGGCCGTACCGGGCGTCGAGGCCGAGGTCGGTCATCAGGTCGGCGAAGAGCTGTGCGTGGACGTTCTCCGCCCGCCCCGCCCCGAATTCGTCGAACTCGACGGCGACCATCGCCGCCTTGGCCCGGCCCCGGAGCCTGGGCACCACCCACAGGTGCGGATCGGCTTCCTTGAGGTGGTAGAGGGAGCGGACGGCAGCGTACTCGCGCAGCTGCCACAGTTCCCCCTCCCGCTGGAGGTGGTGGCTGACGCTGTGGCCGTCGTCCCCCACGGGTTCCAGCTGGAGCGCGTCCACCGCCTCCGCCACGTCCTTCCCGCCCGAGCCGCAGTCGCGGCGCAGCGCGTCCAGGAAGACGTCCTCGGCCGCCGCGCGCACGCCGAGCAGCGCGGGATCCCATTCCAGGCGCTCGTCCACCCCCGCGAAGCCCCGGTAGTGCAGCTCGTACAGGACGTACAGGAGCAGTTGGAGGTCGTCCCCGTACGGGTCGGAGCGGCGGACCGCGCCGGCGTCGGGCAGGCGGGTACGCCCGCACCCCACCCAGGGGA
>NZ_JAFEUF010000022.1:19504-35586 GCF_016901035.1 Streptomyces durocortorensis | reverse complement strand
CCCCCGCGCCCCCCGGGTGGCCCCGCCCTCCCCCCCCTCCCCGTCGCTTGGGGGGGCCGCCCCGGGGGGGGGGGGGGGGGGGCCCCGGGCGGGGGGGGGGCGGGGGGGCCCCCCCCCCCGCCAGCACGGCGAGGACGCTTTCGCTGAGAGGTCCGCGCGGGGCGGGGAGCGCGGGGGACGCCGCGGGGCTGTCGCTGGCACGGGGGTGGGCGGCCGGGTTCGTCACGATCGGGGGTCCTCCTCGCCCTCCTGGGGCTGTCGGCCGTCCGGGCGGCTCTCCGAGGGCCCGGCGGGCTTGCGGCGGCGGTGGCTGGTGTCGCACCAGGGGTAGGTGCGGCTGCGGCGGCAGGTGCAGATCGCGACGACGAAGCGGTCGGAGCGCGTCGTCGTACCGTCGTCGCCGACGACCTCGACCGGCCCTTCCACCAGGATGGGGCCTTCCCGGTTCACCACGACGCGGCGTGGTGCCTCATTCCTTGCGGCCACGGATCACCACCAGTTCCTCCCTGTCCAGCCGGTCCCGCAGCAGGCCACGGTCCCGCAGCCAGGCGGCCCGGCGGCGGGTGACCGGCCCGAAGGGGATCGTCACCCGGTCGGTCACACAGACGTCGAGACCGGCCGCGGACAGCCGGCCGACCGTCTCCTCGGGGCGGCTCAGCCCTGACTGGACCAGCAGGAGCAGACCGCCGGGGCGCAGGGCGGCGAAGGCGTCGTCGCAGATGCGGTCGAGGATCACCCGGCCGTCGGGGCCCGCGTCCCAGGAGCGGCCGGGCCCGTAGCGCGGCACCGACAGGCCGGGGGCCGGAACGTACGGGGGGTTGCTGACGACGGCGTCGAACGTACGGCCCGGCAGGGCCCTCAGCAGGTCACCCCTGCGTACGGTGACGGACAGGCGGGCGAGCGCGGTGTTGAGTCGCGCGGACGCCACGGCCCGGCGGCTGATGTCGACCGCGGTGACACGGGCGCCGAGCCGGGCGGCGTGCAGGGCCAGCGCGCCGCTTCCGGTGCAGAGGTCCAGCAGGTCCGTGCCCGGGCCGATCCCCTCGCGGCGCATGGCGAGGGCCAGCAGAAGCGTGTCGGTCTGCGGGCGGTACACCCCGGGAAGCCGCACGACCCGGCCCGGCCTCGGCGCCTCCCCGCCCGGCCGTGGAGCTGCGCCGGACGCGTCCGGCAGGGCCTGCCGCGTCATCGGGTCGTCCTCGCCCTCGGGTGCTCGGACCCCTCGCCCGTTCAACGGCCGGGGCGCCCGTCCGGCCGGTCCCGCTGTTCGAGGTGGCGCGCCTCGGCCTGCCGGCGCCGGCCCTCGTCCCGGCGACTCTGGTCGTCGAGCGCCTTGCCGTCCGATTCCTTGGCCAGCCCGCGGGCCTTCAGGACCTTGGCCCGCAAGATCCTGCGTACGTCACGCATCGTGTCCTCCTGTGCGCTCAGCAGTAGTTCCACCGTCGAACGGTTCATGGTTCCTCGTCCTCGGCGCGCCACCCAGGGTCCGTCACCGGAGCGGCCCGGCTCCCCGTGGCTCGCGCCGCTGTACCGGAGTGACCCCGAACGGCCCCGCTAAACGCGGGGTGCCGTCGTACGCTGAATCCCCCGTTCCGGTCGGCAGAACGACCGTCGGCCGAACGACAGTCCGGCAGACGGTCGGGCGGACAGCCGATGAGAGGGAGAGGAGGCCCCGGTGGCCGGAGAGAGCCCGACCGACGCCACGGTGGCGGAGCTGCTGGCCGAGCTGGCCGCGCTGGAGGATCCGAAGGCCCGCGCCGTGAACGAGAAGCACGGTGACGATCACGGGGTGAACCTCGGCAAGCTGCGGGCCATCGCGAAGCGGCTCAAGACGCAGCAGGAGCTCGCGGTCCGGCTGTGGGAGACCGATGACACCGCGGCGATGCTGCTGGCGCTCCTGATCTGCCGCCCGAAGGCGTTCGGGCATGACGAGCTGGACCGCATGCTGCGCGAGGCCCGCGCCCCCAAGGTGCACGACTGGCTCGTGAACTACGTGGTGAAGAAGAGCCCGCACGCCGAGGAACTGCGCCTGGCCTGGTCGGCGGACCCCGACCCCGTGGTCGCGAGCGCCGGCTGGGCCCTCACCACCGAACGCGTCAGGAAGAAGCCCGAGGGCCTCGGCCTTCCGGGGCTGCTCGACGTCATCGAAGCGCGGATGAAGGACGCTCCGGACCGCCTGCAGTGGGCGATGAACCACTGTCTGGCCCAGATCGGCATCGACCACCCCGCGCTCCGCGCCCGCGCCGTAGGCATCGGTGAGCGCCTGGAGGTCCTCAAGGACTACCCGACCTCTCCGGGCTGCACCTCTCCGTACGCGCCGGACTGGATCGCCGAGATGGTGCGGCGACAGGACGCCGGCTGACCGACGGCTCGCCGACGCTCGAACAGCCCCTCGGTGCCCTTCCGCTGCCGCGGTCAGGCCGGTGGGACGCGGCGCGGTCCGACGAGCGTGACGGTGGTGAGCACCGCGAGGACCGCGAGCGCGGCGGACGTGCCCAGTACGGCTCGGGCGCCTTCGGTGACCGCCTGGGCGCCCTGACCGCCGTGCCGGGCGAAGACCGCGCCGAGCGCCGCCGTGCCGACACCGGCGCCGAGTGAGGCGAGGGGGGAGACCGTCCCCGCGACCATGCCGACGCGCTCGGGGTCCGTGACCCGCACGGCGACGGCCATGACGGGCGCGCCGGCGATCCCACCGCCCGCTCCCCAGGCGAGCAGCGGTACGAGGAGCGCCCACCAGGGCCGCGACCTGGGAGACCTCCGTCGCCGACTACGCCGGTTCCCTGCGCGCGCTGTACCGCCGCTGGCCCCGCGCCCTGCTGGTCTCCCTGGACGAGGACACTCCTCCGGCCTCGGTCCACCCCAACCGCCTGCTCCACCTGGACCGCTTCCTGCGGCTCCTGCGGGACGTGGGCCTGGACGTGCCCGCGGCGCTCGCGGCGCACCGCCATCTCTCCCTGCTGGTGCTGTCCTTCGTCCTCCTGATCGACGGACCGGCGGATCGCGCGGGCGACGGCCGGGGCGGGGACGACCTGGCCGGGGACGGCCACGCAGAGGGCGGCCGCGAGGGCGACAGCTCCGGCCGGCTCGTCCCCGACGCCTGGCTCACCGCCCACGCCGACCTCGACATCCCGACCCTCCGGGAGGCCGCCGCACTGCCGCTGCCCACCCCGGACGAGCAGTTCGACGAGCTCGTCTCGGCCGTCGTCGACCGGATCCGCGGCGGCCTCAGAGCCGGCTGACGGTCCGTCGTTCCGGGCCGGGCTCCCGGTGGATGGGCTCCGCTCCCCCGGTCAGCGGCAGACCCGTTCCGCCGCGCAGGGCCGCGACGATCTCCGCCGCGATGGACAGCGCCGTCTCCTCCGGCGTACGGGCTCCGAGGTCCAGGCCGATGGGCGACCGCAGGCGGTTCAGCTCACGGTCGCCGAGTCCGGCCTCGCGCAGCCGCCGGGTCCGGTCCTCGTGGGTCCGGCGCGAGCCCATCGCGCCGACGAACGCGGCGGGCCTCCGCAACGCCTCCGTGAGCAGCGGCACGTCGAACCGGGCCTCGTGCGTGAGGACGCACAGCACGGTGCGGGCGTCGGTGCGGGTGCGCCGCAGATAGCGGTGGGGCCAGTCGACGACGACCTCGTCGGCCTCGGGGAACCGGGCCCGGGTGGCGAAGACGGGCCGGGCGTCGCACACCGTCACATGGTGGCCGAGGAACTTCCCGGCCCGGACCAGCGCGGCGGCGAAGTCGACCGCGCCGAAGACGATCATGCGAGGCGGCGGGACGCTGGTCTCGACGAGCAGGGTGAGTCCGCCGGGGCAGTGCGAGCCGTCCTCGGAGAGGGCGACGGTGCCGGTGCGGCCGGTGTCGAGCAGGGCCGAGGCTTCGGCAGCAGCCGTACGGTCCAGCTCCGGGTGGCCGCCGAGCCCACCCTCGTGGGAGCCGTCGGCGCGGACGAGCAGCGACCGCCCCAGGAGCCCGCCCGGGCCGCTCACCACCCGGGCGAGGGCCGCCGCCTCGCCCGAGACGGCCGCGGACAGCGCGGCCCGCAGCACTTCCCGGTCCGGCGAGTCGGCCCGTACCGGCGTGACCATGATGCCGATGACCCCGCCGCAGGTCAGCCCGACCGCGAAGGCGTCCTCGTCGCTGTAGCCGAAGCTTTGCCGGACGCTCTCGCCGGACGCCAGGGCCTGCGCGCAGAGTTCGTAGACCGCGCCCTCGACACAGCCACCGGAGACCGAACCGATCGCGTTTCCCTCGCTGTCGACGGCGAGGGCGGCCCCCGGTCCGCGCGGCGCGCTGCCGCCGACGGAGACGACGGTGGCGACCGCGAACTCCCGCCCCTCCGTCATCCATCGGTGCAACTCGCCGGCGATGTCAAGCATCCGCCGCTCCCCCGGCGGGCTCCGGCACCGTCGCGGCGAGGACCCGGTCGGGGCGGATCGGCAGATTCCGGTGGCGTACGCCGGTGGCGTGCCAGACCGCGTTGGCGACGGCCGCCGCCGCGCCCACGATGCCGATCTCCCCGACGCCCTTGATGCCGACCGGGTCGTCCGGGTCGTGGTCGTCCACCCAGTCCACCTCGATGGCGGGGGTGTCGGCGTGCGTGGCGACGTGGTAGCCCGCGAGGTCGGGGGCGTAGTGACCGCCGGTATTGCGGTCGCGGACCGCCTCCTCGTGCAGGGCCATGGAGATGCCCCAGGTCATTCCGCCGACGAGTTGGTTGCGGGCGGTCAGCGGGTTGACGATCCGGCCCGCCGCGAAGACGCCCAGCATGCGGCGCACCCGGATCTCGCCGGTGGCGGTGTCCACGGCGGCCTCGGCGAACTGCGCGCCGAACGAGTGGCGTTCCTTCTGTGCGAGCGCCCCGAGGGCCTCGGTGGTGTCGGACCGTACGGTGATCCCCTCCGGCGGGATCGACGTGGTCATCGCGAGCCGCTCCCGCAGTTCGGCGGCGGCGGCCGTGACCGCCCAGGCCCAGGAGCGGGTGCCCATGGATCCGCCGGCGATCATCGCGGGGCCGAAGTCGCTGTCGCCGATGCGGACCCGGACCTGTTCGGGTGCGGTCTCCAGCGCGTCGGCGGCGATCAGGGTGAGCGCGGTGCGGGCTCCGGTGCCGATGTCGGCGGCGGTGATCCGTACGGTGAAGGAGCCGTCGGCCTCGGCCGTGACCAGGGCCGTCGAGGGGGCGGCCCCGGCGCCGAAGGAGGCCGCGGCCGTGCCGGTGCCCAGCAGCCAGCGTCCCTCCCGCCGGATACCGGGGCGTGGGTCGCGGTCCGCCCAGCCGAACCTGCGGGCTCCTTCGCGGAAGCAGGCGGCGAGGTTGTTGCTGCTGAACGGCAGTCCCGAGACGGGGCCGACGTCCGGCTCGTTGCGCAGGCGCAGCTCGATCGGGTCGATGCCGCCGCGTTCGGCGAGTTCGTCGAGGGCCGCCTCGATCGCGAAGGATCCCGGGGCCTCCCCCGGCGCCCGCATCCAGGTCGGGGACGGCACGTCGAGCCGGACGACGTGGTTGGCGGTGCGGTGGGCGTCGGCGTCGTACAGAACACGGGCGACACCGGCGCTGGGCTCGACGAACTCGTACACCGTGGACGTCTGGTTCAGCGAGCGGTGTTCCAGGGCCAGCAGCCGGCCGTCGGGGGCCGCGCCGAGCCTGACCCGCTGGATGGTGGGGCTGCGGTAGCCGCCCAGCGAGAACGTCTGACGCCGCGTCAGCACCACGCGTACCGGGCGGTTGAGGGCGGTGGCGGCCATCACGGCGGACACCTGGTGGGCGCGCAGGCCCTTGCTGCCGAAGCCGCCGCCGATGTGTTCGGAGCGCACTCGCACCGAGGAGGCGTCGAGCGAGAACATCGTGGCCAGTTCACCCTGGACCCAGCCGGCGCCCTGGTTGGAGTCGACGACCTCCAGCCGGCCGCCCTCCCACCGGGCGGTCGCCGCGTGCGGTTCCATCATGCTGTGTTGCTCTTCGGGGGTGGTGTACTCCGCGTCCACCACAAAGGCGGAGGCGGCCAGTTGTTCCTCCAGGTCGCCCTTCTCCGTCTCGGCGGGCATATGGCCGGCGGCGGCGTAGGCGCCGGGGTGGTCCGGGTGGAGCGCGGTGTCGTGCGGTTCGCTGTCGTACGTCACCACGAGCGCTTCAGCCGCCTCCCTGGCCTCCTCGGGGGTCTCGGCGACGACGAGGGCGACCGGCCAGCCGGCGAACGGCACCCGGTCGTTCTGGAAGACGGCGCACGTCGGGTCCGGCGGGGTGCCGAGCATGCCGACGTAATCGGTGTGCAGGCGGGGGGCGTTGCCGTGGTGGAGCACGGTGAGCACGCCCGGCATGGCGAGGACCGGGTCGGTCTCCACGTCCAGGATCCGGCCACGGGTGACGGTGGACAGCACGAGCCAGCCGTGGGCCAGGTCCGCGAAAGGGATCTCGCCCGCGTAGCGTGCCGCGCCGGTGACCTTCTCGCGGCCCTCGATACGGGTACGGGCGGTGCCGACGGCGCCGCGGAGCGCCGAGGGGCCCGGGGTGGTGGTCGTCATCGGGCGTCCTCCCCGGCGAGTTCGGTCAGGACGGAGACCACGAGGTTGCGCATGAGGGTCACCTTGTATCCGTTGTGGGGCAGCGGCCGGGCGGCGGCCAGCTCGGCGTCCGCGGCGGCGGCGAAGGTCGCGCCGTCGGCCGGTGCGCCGGTCAGAACGGCTTCGGCCGCGCGGGCGCGCCAGGGGCGGGAGGCGACGGCCCCGAGGGCGAGGCGCGCTTCGCGTACGCGGCCGTCCTCGATGGCGAGCGCGGCGGCGACGGAGCCGATGGCGAAGGCGTACGAGGCGCGCTCGCGCACCTTGCGGTAGCGGGAGCCGGCGGCGACGGTCGCGGCGGGCAGGGTCACATGGGTGATCAGCGCGCCGGGCGGCAGGGCGGTCTCCCGGTGCGGGGTGTCGCCGACGGGGAGGTAGAAGTCGGTGATCGGGACTTCGCCGGGGCCGTCCGCGCTCTCGTAGGAGACCACGGCGTCGAACGCCGTCAGGGCCACGCCCATGTCGGAGGGGTGCACGGCCACGCAGTGGTCGGATGCGCCGAGGACCGCGTGGTTGTGGTGCTCGCCCGCGACGGCGGGGCAACCGGTGCCCGGGGCCCGCTTGTTGCAGGGCTGGGAGAGGTCGGTGAAGTAGCCGCAGCGGGTGCGCTGGAGGAGGTTGCCGCCGACGGTGGCCATGTTGCGCAGCTGCCCGGAGGCGCCGGCGAGCAGGGCCTGGGTCAACGCCGGGTAGTGGCGGCGGACTTCGGAGTGGACGGCGAGGTCGCTGTTGGTGACGGTCGCCCCGATGCGCAGGCCGCCGTCCGCCGTGGTTTCGATGCGGTCCAGGGGGAGTTCTCGGACGTCGACGAGGAGGGCGGGGCGTTCCACGCCGGTCTTCATCAGGTCGACGAGGTTGGTGCCGCCGCCGAGGTAGCGCGCGTCCGGGTCGGCGGCGAGGAGAGAGACCGCGCCGCTGACGTCATGGGCGCGCTGATAGCCGAATTCCCTCATGCGGCGGCCTCCTCGGCGCCGTGCTTCCCGGCTGCGCTTCCCTCTGCGGTGTGTTCCCCGGCGGCGCGGGCGACGGCCTGGACGATCGAGACGTAGGCGCCGCAGCGGCACAGGTTGCCGCTCATCCGCTCGCGGATCTCCTCGGGCGTCAGCGGTGGCGGCCCCGCTTCGGGAGCAGGGTCGTCGGTGACGGCGCTCGGCCAGCCGGCCGCGTGTTCCTCGATGACGGCGATGGCCGAGCAGATCTGGCCGGGCGTGCAGTAGCCGCACTGGTAGCCGTCGAGGTCGAGGAAGGCCTGCTGGACGGGGTGCAGTTCGTCGCCCTCGGCCACGCCTTCGATGGTGGTGATCTCGCGGCCCTCGGCCGCGACCGCGAGGCTGAGACAGGAGACGACGCGGCGCTGGTCGACCAGGACCGTACAGGCGCCGCACTGCCCCTGGTCGCAGCCCTTCTTGGTGCCGGTGAGGTCGAGGCGCTCGCGCAGGGCGTCGAGGAGGGTGGTGCGGTGGTCGATGGGCAGGTGGTGCTTCTCGCCGTTGATGTTCAGGGTGATCGCACTGGACGTCGACGAGGGCGCTGGGGCCATGTTCAGCCTTCTCTGGTGTCGGGTGACGTGGAGAACCCGGGCCTCGGTCGGTGACCGCCGGCCCCGGCCGGGAGTAAGGTAGCCCTAACCGGACCACTGTCCGCTTACCCCGAAAACGTAACGGACAGCTGTCCGGTTAACAAGGACGGGTTTCGGCCACGCACCCCGAGCCCGGCCACGCCCCCGAGGAGGATCCGTGTCCCAGCAGCCGAAGAAGGACACCGCCCTGCGTTCGGACGCTCAGCGCAACCGCGAGCGCATCCTGCGCGTGGCCACGGTCGAGCTGACGCTGCGCGCGGACGCCCCGCTGAGCGCGATCGCCAAGAAGGCGGGGGTCGGGCAGGGCACCTTCTACCGCAACTTCCCCCACCGGGAGGCGCTGGTCCTGGAGGTCTACCGCTACGAGATGCAGCAGGTCGCCGACGCGGCGTGCGAGTTGCTCCAGAGCCGCCCGCCCGAGCGGGCCCTGCGCGAGTGGATGGACCGGCTCGCCCGCTTCGCGATGACGAAGGCCGGTCTGGCGGACGCGATCCGCCTGGTGACCAGCGCGCCGGGCGGCCCCGCGAGACCCGGCCCCACCCCGGTCATGGAGGCGGCCGGAACCCTGCTGCGCGCCTGTGAGGACGCCGGCGCCATCCGGCCCGGGGTGACGCCGGACGACTTCTTCCTCGCGATCGCCGGCCTCTGGCAGATCGATCCGCACGAGGACTGGGAGCCGAGGGCCGGCCGACTGCTGGACTTCGTCATGGACGGGCTGCGTGTGGGGGCGCCCGGCCGGTGACCGGACCGCCCGCCGTCGCTGTCGGCGGGCCGTGTGATGATGCCCCGTGCGCTGCTCGGACCTGGGGAGGGACCGGGCGCGGAAACATCGACGGGAGCGGTGAGTTGAGCAAGGGTGGGGCGTCCGTACCGGACGAGGAGTGGGAGCGTTTCCTGAGGGAGTCCGAGGCCGGCAGCCCGGGCGCGCCCGAGGAGCCGTCGGCGCGGGCCCGGATGGTGACACGGCGGCTTCGGGACGAGCCCGACCCGCCGCGGGGGTGGCGAACGCACGAGCCGCCCCGGCGACAGCGCGGCAAGGGCTGGTACGTGTTCGGCCTGGCGGTCGTCATCGTGCTGCTGGTCGCCGTGGCCGTCGCCCCCGGCCGGATCGTCGGCTGGTTCGACGGCGCGGACGCGGTGGACACCCTGCCCCTCGCCGCGGAGTCGGAACGCCCGGACGGGCCACCCGCCCAGGAGGGGGAAGGCCCGCTTCCCACGCAGGACGAGCCGTTCGCCGGATCACCGGCGGCACGGTGGGCCGATGGCGCGGCCGGCATCCATCTGCCCGCGCCACGGGCGACCGGCTGGATGAGCGAGGCGGAGGTCGGCAAGGCGCTGGAGCGGAGCCGGGACTTCCTGGTCGCCGCCGCGCTCGACCCCGCAGTGCTGGGCGGCGAACGGCCCGAGAAGGCCATGGCGCTCGTCAACCCGCACCAGTCGGACGTCCAGGACTACCTGGAGAAGGCGTTCGGCGCGCCCGACCGGGAGAACGACCCCCTCCTGCTGTTCAGCCGCTTCCGGTCCGCCGATGTGCGGCCGGTCGGGGACGTGGTCAAGACGCGCGGCCGGATCGCCTTCCGGGAGGGCGGGAAGGGCGCGGTGGAGGTCTCCACCGATGTCACCTACGTCTACCCGGTCATGCGGGCCTCGGGGGACGACGAGGTCGCGCGCACCATCGTGCGCCGCGAGGTGGTGATGAGCTGGGACGACCCGGCGAAAATCGTGATCGAGCCGGGGACGTTCTCCCTCGTCTCCTACAAGGTGGACACCACCAACGGCGGTTGCGGAACCTCCACCGGCTATCTGGTCCCCGCGTTCCTCGCCGACCGCACCACCGCCGAGGGGGGCGACGGCCCGGCGGTCGACCCGTACGACCGGAGCACGCCGATCGAGGAGCGGATGCGGGAAGGCGACGGCGAGGGCTGCGACATCGCCACCCGCTCCTGAGCACCGCCCGCTCCTGAGGGCGCCCCGCCACGGGCGGGCTACGGGGCCGGTTCCGCGACCGCTCCTGAGTCCGTCCACAGCTCGGCGAACCGGTCCAGCAGCCCGGCGGCCGCCGCCACATCGTCGGTCAACGGCCGGTCGGCCGACTCCCCGTCCAGCACCGAGGCGGCGAGTTCGAAAGCGCGGCCGACGGGCAGCTCCGGGTCGAGGCGCAGTTCCCGCTGACTCAACGCCCGTACGGCCGCCACGAGTTCGCAGCCCACGACGAGCCGGAACGCCTCGCACGCCCGCAGGGTCTGCCGGGCCGCCAGTGACGCGAAGCTGGCCTGCTCCTCGACGCCCCGGGAGAGCACCGCGTGGCCGAGGGAGGCGGGCGCCGAGAAGGCCCGCAGGTCACCGAGGGCCGCCCCGGTCGCGTATTCGAGGATCATCACGCCCGAGGAGGCCGGCTCGCCGTCCGCGAGGAACGGGCGCAGGCGGGTGAAGCCCGGTTCGTTCAGCGTCGAGAGCCGGGAGGTGGAGAGCCGGGCCACCTGGGTCACCGCGAGCCGGAAGTGATCCAGGGACAGGGCGAGTTGGGCGAGGTAGAAGCCGCCGTGGTGGTAGGCGGCCATGTCGTCGGCGGAGATCAGCGGGTTCTCGGCCGCCGCGTTGATCTCGACGCCGAGGACCTCTTCCAGCGCGTCCGCCGCGTCGTGCGCGGGCCCGTGGATCTGCGGCACGCAGCGCAGGCCGTACGGGTCCTGGATCCGGCCGAGCGGTGGGGTGGGGCGGTCGGGGGCGCCGAGCAGCAGCCGCATCCGCTCGGCGACCGCGTACGAACCGGCGTGCCGCCGCGCCTCGTGGACGGGCAGCGCGTAGGCCTCGTAACTGCCGTCGATCGCCATCAGGGAGAGGGCCGCCACCACCTGGGTGGCACCGATCAGGGCGCGCAGTTCGTGCAGGGCGAGGGCGGACTGGCCGAGGGTGAGGGCGTTGCTGCTGATCAGGGCGAGGGCGTCGTTGTTGTCGAGCGGCTGCGGTTCGGGGGCGGCCCCCGCGCCCTGCCAGGGGTGTTCGCCCGCCAGCGCGAGGCCCATCTGCGCGAGCGCCGCGATGTCGCCGGTGCCGACCGAACCGAACTCGTTGACCTTCGGGTACGCGCCCGTCTCCAGGGCCTCGCAGAGCGCGGTGACGACGGTGGGGCGCAGCCCGGCGCCGCCGGCGAGGAGCTGGTTGGCGCGGACGGCGAGCATGGCGCGGACCTGCCGCGCGGGAAGCTCCTCGCCGATCGCTCCGGCGTGGCTGCGCAGCAGGCGCAGGCCGTGGTCGGCGGCCGCCTCGGTGGGTACGGACTCGTTCCGGTTCGCGCCGACGCCGGTGGAGCGGCCGTAGACGCGACCCCAGGAGGCGATTTCCCGCGCGGCGTCCCACGAGGCCTCCACCCGCTTCATGCCCTCGGCCGCCGGGACGGGACTGGCGACAGATTCGGCCATGCGTACGACATCTGCGACCATCAGTCGGCGACCGTCGAGGACGACGACCGCATCGCTGCCATCGGCCACTCTGTCCGAGATGTGAGACGACATCAGTTGCAATTCCTCCTCTGTCGGGCACTCCGTCTTGCCCTACGGCCATGAGTAACCAGGGATTTACACCCGAGCGGCGACGACCTATTGACAATCTATTCAGTCACCGAGAACTCTGCATGATGATATGCAGCCGGGCAAGGGACTCCTCATGATCCAATTCGACAAGGCCCACAAGCGCTTCCCCAACGGCACGACCGCGGTGCACGACCTCACGCTCGACCTGCCGGAAGGAGGCGTGACCGTCCTCGTCGGATCTTCCGGTTGCGGCAAGACGACCACGCTCCGCATGATCAACCGGATGGTCGAGCCGACCTCCGGGACGATCAGGGTGGGCGGCAAGGACGTCCTGGAACAGGACGCCGCCGAGCTGCGCCGCTCCATCGGTTACGTGATCCAGCAGGCCGGGCTCTTCCCGCACCGCACCGTCCTGGACAACATCGCGACCGTACCGCTGCTGCTCGGCCACGGCCGCAGGAAGGCGCGGGCGCGGGCGGCGGAGCTGCTGGAGACGGTCGGGCTCACCACCGAGGCGGGGAAGCGCTACCCGCACCAGCTCTCGGGCGGTCAGCAGCAGCGCGTCGGAGTGGCCCGCGCGCTCGCCGCGGATCCGCCGGTCCTCCTGATGGACGAGCCCTTCGGCGCCGTCGACCCGGTGGTCCGCGCCCAGCTCCAGGACGAACTGCTGCGACTCCAGAGAGAGTTGAACAAGACCATCGTCTTCGTCACGCACGACATCGACGAGGCCGTGCGGCTCGGCGACCGGATAGCCGTCTTCCGTACCGGCGGCCATCTCGTCCAGTGCGCCACCCCCGCCGAACTCCTCGCCCGCCCCGCGGACGCGTTCGTCGAGGACTTCCTCGGCGCGGAACGCGGGCTCAAGCTGCTGTCCCTGACGACGCTCGCCGAGGTCGCCCAGGGCCCCGCACCCGAAGGCGCCCGCTGGCAGCTCACCCTGGACGCCGCACGTAAGCCGCTGGCCTGGCGCGACAGCGAGAGCAAGGACGCGGCGGAGATACCCGTCCGGCCGCTGCGCGACACCGATTCGCTGCTCTCCGCGCTCAACGAGTCGATCGCCGCGCCGAGCGGCCTGGTCGCCCGGGTCGACGCGGACGGCGTCCTCACCGGCGTCAGCTCCCGCGAGGACATCCACGACCGGGCCGGCCAGGTGCACAGCGCGGCGAGCGCGGTGGCGGCGTGAGCGTCGACTGGTCGTGGATAGCCGACCACACCGACGACCTCACCACCCTGACGCTCTCCCACCTCCAGGCCGCCCTGACCGCCGTCCTCCTCGGGCTGCTGATCTCGCTCCCCCTGGCCGTGCTGGCCCACCGGGTGCGCAGGCTGCGCGGGCTGCTCCTCGGCCTGTCGAACGTCCTGTTCACGATCCCGTCCATCGCGGTGTTCGTGCTGCTCCTGCCGGTCAGCGGGCTCACCCGCACCACCACCGTCATCGGCCTGACGATCTACACGCTCGTCGTGCTCCTGCGGAACACCGTCGAGGGTCTGGACTCCGTCCCCGCCCGGACGAAGGAGGCCGCGAAGGCCATGGGCACCCGGCCGCTGCGCACCCTGCTCACCGTGGAACTCCCCCTCGCGCTCCCCGTGATCATGGCGGGGGTGCGGATCGCGACGGTGATGGCGATCTCCCTGGTCTCCGTGGCCACGTACATCGGCGACGGCGGGCTCGGGCAGCTCTTCACCGACGGGTTCCAGCGCAACTTCCCCACGCCCGTCATCGTCGGCGTCGTCCTGACCCTGCTCCTTGCGCTCGTCGCGGACGCGCTGCTCGTCACCCTCCAGTACGTCCTGACGCCGTGGACCCGCCGGCAGAAGCAGGGGGCCTGACCTCATGTTCGAACTCCTCAAGGGCCTCGGCTCCTGGCTGGTCAGCGGCGAGCAGTGGACCGGCTCCGACGGCATCGGCCACCGGCTCGCCGAGCACCTCCAGTATTCGCTGCTCGCCACCCTCGTCGCGGCCGCCATCGCCCTGCCGATCGGTCTGCTCATCGGGCACACGGGGCGCGGCGCGTTCGTCGCGATCAACCTGTCGAGCTTCGGGCGGGCGCTTCCCACGGTCGGTCTCGTGGTCCTCGTCTTCCTCGCCAGCGGTCTGTCGATGTGGCCGGTCTACATCGCGCTGGTGGCGCTCGCGGTCCCTTCCATCGTGACCAACACGTACGCCGGGATGACAGCGGTCGATCCGGAGGTGCGGGACGCGGCACGCGGCCAGGGCATGCGCTGGTACCAGGTTCTCTTCCAGGTCGAACTGCCCCTGGCGCTCCCCCTGATCATGACCGGGCTGCGACTGGCGCTCATCCAGGTCGTCGCCACGGCGACCATCGCCGCGTACGTCTCCTTCGGCGGGCTCGGCCGGTACGTCTTCGACGGGCTCGCCCAGCGCGACCTCGTGCAGGTCCTCGGCGGTGCGGTGCTCGTGGCGCTCGTGGCCGTCGTCCTCGACCTCGTGCTCTCCGCCCTCCAGCGCGTCCTCTTCCGCCACCGCCCCGCCCCGCAGTCCTAGGAGTCGGCCCCTCATGACCCGTACGAACCGCGAAAGCCGCGTGACCCGCATGAACCCCATGAACCGCAGGGCGCTCCTCGGCGGACTCTTCGCCGCCGCCACCGTCCCCGCGCTCGCCGCGTGCAGCAGCGGCATCACCTCACTCGAAGGGGACGGGGCCGGAGGCGGTGGCGGCGGCTCCAGCAAGGGCGGCGTCACCATCGGCACCGCCAACTTCACCGAGAACCAGGTCCTCGGGTACCTCTACGCCGCCGCCCTCGAAGCGGCCGGGGTGAAGACCACGGTCCGCCCCAACCTGGGCACCCGCGAGATCCTCATCCCCGCGCTCAGGGGCGGCGACATCGATCTGCTGCCCGAGTACCAGGGCGCTCTGCTGCACTACCTCGACACCAAGGCGACGGCCACGGAGGAGGGCACGATGCAGAACGCCCTCGCCATGCTCCTGCCGCGCGGCCTGCAGATCCTCCCGTACGGCGAGGCGGAGAACGCCGACGCGTTCGCCGTGACCAGGGAGACCGCCGACGAGTACGGCCTGAAGTCCCTGGCGGACCTGGCGAAGCACAACGGCAAGCTCGTCATCGGCGCGGCCCCCGAGGTCAAGAAGCGCACGGTGGGCTCGGTGGGCCTCAAGGAGGTGTACGGCGTGGAGTTCAAGGAGTTCAAGTCCCTCGACTCCTCCGGCCCGTTGGTCAAGGGAGCCCTCAAGAAGGGCGATGTGGACGTGGCCAACCTCTTCACCACCGACACCGACATCGCCGCCGAGGGCTGGGTGGTCCTCACCGATCCGAAGAACCTCATCCCCGGCCAGCACGTCGTCCCGCTGATCGCCGACCGCAAGGCCGACTCGACGGTCCGCAAGGCGCTCGCCCGCCTCGGGTCCGTGCTGACCACGAAGGACCTCACCGAGCTGAACCGCCTGGTGGACAAGGACCGGAAGGACCCCGAGGACGTCGCGTACGACTGGGCGGCGGAGCACGGCATCAAGAAGTAGCCGCTTCCGGCCCGGAGTCGGCGGGCCGGACAGGCAGCACCACACCACCGAGAGACCAGGGAGCCGCAGCATGGCAGCCGAAGACCTGGTGGAGCGCCGCTCCATCGATGTCGTCCCGGACGACGAACGGCACGGGACGGCGTTCAGTCAGTTCACCCTCTGGCTCGGCGCCAACCTCCAGATCACCGCGGTCGTCACGGGCGCGCTGGCCGTCGTCTCGGGCGGCGACGTGGTGTGGTCGGTCGTCGGCCTGCTGCTGGGCAACCTGCTCGGCGGGGCCGTCATGGCGCTGCACTCGGCGCAGGGCCCGAAGCTGGGCCTGCCTCAGATGATCCAGTCCCGGGCCCAGTTCGGAGTGAAGGGCGCGGTCGTCCCGCTGCTGCTGGTGATCCTGATGTACGTCGGGTTCTTCGCGAGCGGCAGCGTGCTGGCCGGCCAGGCGACGGCTCAGCTCATGCACACGAACGACACCACCGGCATCGTCGTCTTCGCGGTGGTCACGGCTGTCATGGCGGCGGTCGGCTACCGCGTGATCCATGTCCTGGGGCGGGTGGCGAGCGTCATCTGCGCGCTGGCCTTCGTCTATCTGGGCATCCGCCTCCTGGACCGGGTGGACCTCTCGGCGCTGCTCGGCGACGCGCACTTCGACCTGCTGGGCGGCGCGGACGTCTCCTGGATCGTGGGCCTGGTGGTCCCGGCGGTGCTGTACTGGCTGCTGGCCCGCCGAGACACCCGGCACATCCCCGAGGAGACGGTGTACGTCCTGGCCTCACCGCGCGAGCGGTGATGTGACGGAGACACACGAACAGCGGGGGGGGGGGGGGGGGGGGGGGGGGGGGGGCGGGGGGGCGGCCCCGGAGCGCCGGGCCGCCGCGCGGCCGCGGCTGGCAGGCGGCGGCCGGTCGCGCCAACCAGGGGGA
>NZ_JAFEUF010000022.1:9714-19494 GCF_016901035.1 Streptomyces durocortorensis | reverse complement strand
GCCCATGAACACGTGGTGCTGTTGCGTGATGAGGACGATGCGGTTGCCCAGTTCGCCCGCCGCGGCCGGGGGGGCCGCCCGGCCCCCCCCCCCCCCCCCCGGGGGGGGGGGGGGGGGGGCCCCCCCCCCCCCCCCCCCCCCCCCCCCCCCCGCTGTGCCTACGGCGCGACAGATCAGACGCGACGGTGACGGCCGTAGTACTCACCCGTCGTGCGGTGGAAGTCCGCGTCGCCGACGTGCTTGTCCTTGTCGAACTCCGGGGAGTCCTTGATCTGGTCCTTGGTGAGGTCGACGTAGATCTTCTTGTCGTCGTTGTCGACGCGGCTCACCGTGCCCGCCGGGAGCAGGACGTGCTTGCCGAAGATCCATACGCCGGTGTCGACGACCAGGTACGAGGAGGTGACGTCGTCGGAGTGCTTGTCGACCTTGCCGATGCTGCCGTCCGTGGCCTCGACCTTGTAGCCGATCAGGTCGGTACCGGCGGTGTGACCGGCGGTCGGCTGGTATCCCCACAGGTTCTCGGACATAGGAAACTCCTTCGTTGGTACGGAAATGCATGAGGTATTCGAAGCGGTTGGCGGACGGTTGCCGGCGCCGGTTGGTCGTTGTCCGGGCGGGCTTTCCTTTTCCTCATCAACCGCTGACAGCCTCGTGCCCCTCCCTTTCCGCCCCATGTCCCCGAAATCGGTAGTTTTTCCATGGGTTTCGAGGGAACTCGGCGGGCTCGTGCTTTCAGCCCAGCAGCGTCGCGACGGTGATGAGCGCCGGGACCGACAGCAGCGTGGACAGCAGGATGGAGTCCCGCGCGAACCGTTCGGCGACCCGGTAGTGCGAGGCGTACGTGAAGAGGTTCTGGGCGGCCGGAAGTGCCGCGATCACGACGACGTCCAGCAGCGCCTCGCCCCGCAGGTGGAAAAGGCCCGCGCCGACGGCCCAGGCGACGAGCGGCTGGGCGACGGTCTTCAGCAGGGCGGACAGGAACAGCGCGCCCCGGTCCTCCCCGCGGCCGGGCCGTTCGGCGCCGCGCAGGGATATCCCGAAGGCGAGGAGAACCGCGGGGACCGACATGTTGCCGATGAGGACGAGCGGTTCGAGCAGCGGGCCGGGCAGGGTCAGGCCGGACGCCGCCACCGCCACCCCGGACAGCGATCCGATCGCCATGGGGTTGCGCAGAGGGGTGGCAAGCCGCCGGAGGACCGACACCGGCCCCCCGGGGCGGCTGAGGTCGAGGACGGTCAGGGCCAGCGGGGTCACCACGATCTGCTGGAGCAGCAGGACCGGTGCGACGAGCGAGGCGTCGCCGAGTACGTAGACGGCGATCGGAATGCCCAGGTTCCCGGCGTTGACGTAGCTGGAGCACAGGGCCCCGATCGTGACCCGCCCGGTGTCCCAGCGCAGGAACGGTCCGGCCACCACGACGAACGCGACAGCCGCCGCGCCGGTGGCGATGGCCGTGACCAGGAGCCGCTCCGACAGCACGACGGACAGGTCGGCGCCCGCGAGCATCGTGAAGAGCAGGGCCGGGGTCGCGACGTTGAAGGCGAGCCGGGTCAGCACGGTGCGGCCGTCCTGCCCGAGGTACCCGCGGCGTCCTATGACGTACCCGACGGCGATGACGGTGGCGATCACCGTGAATCCGGTGAGAACTCCCTGCATGTCTTCCTTGCGGGTGGATCAGGTGCGGCGTAGGCCTGCCGGGTGGAACGCGCCTGGTCAGGCGGTGCCGGGACAGCGTCTCAGACCGGTGGTCGCACCCCTGGGCCCGGGGGGTGCACGACCTCGCACGGCTCCGCGAGGCGGCCGCGGGCGGCTCTCCCCTCCCACCCGATCGGCCCATCGTCGAAGCCGCCAGATCGCCAGCCGATCCGCCCCGATATGCCCCTTTCGTCGAATCGTCTTAGCCTGCTGACACTGCTCGGATAGTCGACAGCCGGCACGGTCGGCGGAGAGCGAGCTTCCATGGCTGAGCTACGCAAGAAGTCCGGACTGGTCGGCGAGTTGTCGGCCGAGTTCGCGGGCACGATGATCCTGATCCTCTTCGGCTGCGGTGTCGTGGCCCAGGTCTCGGCAGGCGGAGCCCTCACGGATCCGGCCGGCGGGCTCGGGGACCACGACAGCATCGCCTGGGCGTGGGGGCTGGGCGTCACGCTCGGCGTCTATGTGGCGGCGCGGCTGAGCGGGGCCCATCTCAACCCCGCGGTGACCCTGGCGCTGGCCGCGTTCAAGGGGTTCCCCTGGAAGAAGGTGGCTCCGTACGCGGTGGCGCAGACGGCCGGTGCGTTCGTGGCCGCGCTGATCGTCCGCTGGAACTACAGCGAGGCGCTGGCGAAGGCCGACCCCGGGCACACCATCAAGACGCAAGGGGTGTTCTCCACCCTGCCCGCCAACGGCAACCCGGCTCTGCCGGTGCACGAGTGGGGCGCGTTCCGCGACCAGATCATCGGCACCGCCATCCTGCTGCTGCTGATCCTGGCCATCACCGACATGCTCAACACCCCGCCCGGCTCGAACATGGGCCCGTTCATCATCGGCCTGGTCGTGGTCGCGATCGGCATGGCCTGGGGAACGAACGCCGGGTACGCGATCAACCCGGCCCGTGACTTCGGCCCCCGGCTGGCGAGCTTCCTCACCGGTTACGGCGGGGCGTGGCGGGACCAGTACGGGAATCTCTACTTCTGGGTGCCCATCATCGGCCCGCTGCTCGGCGGCCTGTTGGGCGCGGGGCTCTACAAGTTCCTCGTCGGACGCTTCCTGCCGTCCGCGGAGCCCGAACCGCCGGGTCGCGTCCCGGCGTCCCAAGACTGAACCACAGCGCCCGGAGAGGCAGCACATCATGGCGGACTTCATCGGCGCGGTGGACCAGGGGACCACCAGCACCCGATTCATGATCTTCGATCACGGCGGCAACGAGGTCGCCAAGCACCAGCTGGAGCACGAGCAGATCCTGCCCCGCTCCGGCTGGGTGGAGCACGATCCCGTGGAGATCTGGGAGCGCACCAACTCGGTGATCCAGAACGCCCTGCGGCACGGCGGCCTGTCGCCGACCGACCTGGTGTCGATCGGGATCACCAACCAGCGCGAGACGACGGTGGTCTGGGATCCGCGCAACGGGCGGCCCTACTACAACGCCATCGTCTGGCAGGACACCCGCACCGACGTCATCGCGGCGAACCTGGAGCGTTCGGGGAAGGGTGAGGTGATCCGCCGCAAGGCCGGGCTGCCGCCGGCGACGTACTTCTCCGGGGGCAAGATCCAGTGGATCCTGGAGAACGTCGACGGCGTACGGGAAGCGGCCGAGGCCGGTCACGCGATCTTCGGCAACACGGACGCCTGGGTCCTGTGGAACCTGACCGGCGGCCCGAACGGCGGTATCCACGCCACCGATGTCACCAACGCGAGCCGCACCATGCTGATGGACCTGGAGACCCTCGACTGGGACGAGGAACTCCTGGGCTTCTTCGGCATCCCCCGGGCGATGCTCCCGAAGATCAACCCCTCGTCGCACCCGGAGGCCTACGGCTCCACCCGCACCTCCCGCCCGCTGAGCGCCGCCATTCCCATCGGCGGCGTCCTCGGCGACCAGCAGGCGGCCACCGTCGGCCAGGTCTGCTTCTCCCCCGGCGAGGCCAAGAACACCTACGGGACCGGCAACTTCCTGGTGCTCAACACCGGTGCCGAGCTGGTTCGTTCGGAGAACGGCCTGCTCACCACGGTGGCGTACCAGTTCGGCGACGAACCGGTGGTCTACGCGCTGGAGGGGTCCATCGCCGTCACCGGTTCCGCGGTGCAGTGGCTGCGCGACCAGATGAAGATCATCAAGTCGGCGCCGGAGAGCGAGGAGCTGGCCCGCAGCGTCCAGGACAACGGCGGGATGTACTTCGTGCCCGCGTTCTCCGGCCTGTTCGCACCGTACTGGCGTTCCGACGCCCGCGGCGCGATCGTCGGCCTGGCCCGGTACAACGACAACGCCCATCTGGCGCGGGCCACGCTGGAGGCCATCTGCTACCAGAGCCGCGATGTGGTCGAGGCGATGGAGCAGGACTCCGGGGTCCATCTCGACGTGCTCAAGGTCGACGGCGGCGTCACCGCCAACGACCTCTGCATGCAGATCCAGTCGGACGTCCTCGGCGTCGAGGTCAGCCGTCCCGTCGTCGCCGAGACGACCGCGCTCGGCGCCGCCTACGCGGCCGGGCTCGCCACCGGTTTCTGGCAGAACACCGACGAGCTGCGCGCCCAGTGGCACGAGTCGAAGCGGTGGTCGCCCCAGTGGTCCGAGAAGCAGCGCGCGGAGGGCTACGCGGGCTGGAAGAGGGCGGTGGAGCGCACCCTCGACTGGGTGAAGGTGCCCTGACGCCCTGGCGTAGGTTGGGCCGGTCCCACCGACATCCCGACGAGGACCGGCCCATGCGCAGCAGTACCAGCACCAGGATCCGTCTCATAGAGCCTGCCGACGCCGCCGCGATAGCCGCCCACCGGGTACGGGACGCCGAGGCGTTCCGGCCGTGGGAACCGGCCCAGCCGGACGACTTCTTCACCCCTCAGGGCCAGGCGGAGCGGATCGAGGGCCTGCTGGCCGGACACCGGGCCGGTACCGTCTGGCCGGGGGTGGTGCTCGCCGACGACGAGGTGATCGGGCAGGTCACCGTCGGCGGCATCCTGCCGCAACCGCATCTGCGCCGCGGCTCCCTCGGCTACTGGATCGCGAGTGTCGCCCAGAACCGGGGGCACGCCAAATACGCCGTCGCTCTCGCGCTGCGGGTGATGACCGACGAACTCGGCCTGCACCGCGCCGAGGCGTCCACCAACCTGGAGAACCTGCCCTCCCAACGGGTGCTGCGCCGCAACGGGTTCACCCCGTACGGCGTCGCGCACTCGGCGATCTTCCTCGACGGGGGCTGGCGGGACGGGCTGCTGTGGGAGCGGATCCTCGGCGACTGAGCGGGCCTCGGGCGGGCTACCGGGCAGCCGGCGGCCGGCCCTAGAGCCCCCGGCGCGACTCCCGTACCAGCAGCACCAGCAGATACGCGCCGCCGAGGCACACGGTGACCGCGCCGGTCGGCAGCACCACGCCGGGGATCGCGTGCTGCGCCGCGATGTCGGCGCCGAGCAGCAGGAGCGCGCCGACGAGCGCCGAACCGGCGAGGTCGACGGTGGAGCCGCGCCCGGTGAGCCGACGGGCGATCTGCGGCGCGGCCAGCGCCACGAAGACGATGGGGCCCGCCGCGGCCGTCACCGCGGCCGTGGCGGCCACGCCGAGGACGACCAGCAGCAGCTTCGTGCGCTCGACGCGCACGCCCAGCATCGCCGCCGTGTCGTCGCCCAGTTCGAGCCACCGCATCCGGCGCTGCGCCACCGGGGCGACCAAGGCGACCGCCGCCACCAGGGCGGAGGCCGTCAGGACGGCGGGCCAGCCGATGGCGCTCAGCGAACCGGCGCCCCAGACGGCGGCACGGAGCGCGGTGTCCACATCGGCCTTCACCGAGAACCAGGTGTTGACCGAGGACAGCAGCGCCCCGACCGCGATCCCCACGATGATGAGCCGGAAGCCCCGTACGCCCCGCCGGAACGCCAGCAGATACACGGCCAGCGCGGTGACGAGCCCGCCCGCGAGCGCGCCCGCCGCGAGCGCGGAGTAACTGCTCGCGCCCGCAAGCAGCGTGAGGACGACGCCGGTGTAGGAGCCGGTGGTGAAGCCGATGACGTCGGGGCTGCCGAGCGGGTTGCGGGTCAGGGACTGGAAGACCGCGCCGCCCATCGCGAGGGCGGCCCCGAACACCACGGCGGCGACGATGCGCGGCGCCCGCCACTCCAGGACGACGGTGCGGACGCTGTTCCTGGCGGTACCGGTCATGACCGACATCAGGTCGCCGAGGCTCAGCGTGTAGCTGCCGAGGGTGAACGCCCAGAGCGCCAGGGCCACCAGCGCGGCCGCCAGCAGCCCGCAGACGACCAGCGAACGGCGTGACGCCCGCAGGCTCAGCGAACCCGCCCTGAGGACGAATGCCCCGCTCACAGCTCCCTCACCCGGCTTCCGCGCACCAGGAGGATCAGGACGGGCGCGCCGATCAGCGGCATCATGACGCCGGCCTGCAGTTCGGAGGGGATCACGATGAGCCGGCCCAGGACGTCGGCGATCAGCACGATCACCGGGGCGAGGACGGCGGAGAAGACGAGGATCCAGCGCCAGTCGGGGCCGGTGAGCCACCGCACCGCGTGCGGAACCATCAGTCCGACGAACATCAGCGGGCCCGCCGCGGCCGTCGCCGCACCGCACAGGAGGGCCACCGAGACCACCACCCCGCACCGCACCGCGCCGACCCGCAGCCCGACGGCCCGCCCCGCGTCGTCGCCGAGGGCGATCGCGTTGAGCGGGCGGGCGCAGAGAGCGGCCGCCAGCAGTCCGGCGAGGACGAAGGGCAGGATGTCCCCGGCCGTGCCCGTGGGGCGGTCGGTGATGGTGCCCGCCCCCCAGAACCTCATCCGGTCGAAGGTCTCCGTGTCGATCAGGGCGAGGGTCTGCGAGATGCCGAGCAGGACCGCCGTGAAGGCGACGCCGACGAGCGTGAGGCGCAGCGGCGTGGGCCCGCCCCGGCCGCCGCTCGCGGCGAGGTAGACGAACGCCGATCCGACGACGGCGCCGACGAGGGCGAAGGGCAGGTACTGCTCGATGCGGGTGACGCCGAAGACGGCCACGCCCAGAGTGACGGCGAAGCCCGCACCGGCGTTGACACCGAGGACACCGGGGTCGGCGAGCGGATTACGGGTGAGCGCCTGCATCAGCGCTCCCGCCACGCCCAACGACACCCCGACGACGATGCCGAGCAGCGTGCGGTCCACACGGGCCCCGCTGACCGTGGCGTGCGAGGCCGAGCCGTCCGGGGCGGTCAGCGCCTGCCACACCACGTCCGGCGGAAGCAGCGCGGAGCCGATCGCGACGCTGAGCAGCACCGCCACGAGAAGGGCGCCGAGGGCGACGCCCAGGCCGATGAACCGGCGGGTGCGGCGACGCGCCGACCGCGACGGTGCGGTCGGTGGTGGCGCGGCCGTCTTCGCGAGCGCCTGTGCCATCTGTCTGTTCTCCCTGAGCAACCCGCCACCCGGACAGGCCGGAGTGCCGTGCGTGATCGACGTACCTGTACTGCTGGGGCCGCTGCGGCGTATACGTACCGCTGGGGCCGTCGCGGGCCCGGCTCCCCCGGGTTCAACCCCCGAGCGCCCCCACCGCGTCCGTGGAGAGCGCGCTCACCGGCACCCCGGACTCGCGGCTCAGCGCGCGCAGCAGCCCGGCCCGGGTCGCGTAGCCGGCCGCCCTGGCCGCCGCCGTCAGCTCGCCCCCGCCACGGAGGTGTTCGACTGCGGCGTTCATCCTGGCCCGGTTGCGCCACCGTGTGAAGGGCAGTCCGGTCTCGTCCAGGAAGACGCGCTGCACCTGGCGGGCGCTCATCCGGTGCCGTTCGGCGAGCTGCTCCAGCGTCATGGACGGGGTGCGCAGGGCCTCGCGGGCGAGTGCGCGCACGGCGGGATGGACGGGCAGGACGACCGGGAAGTAGTGCCGGGAGATGCCTCGCAGCACCCGGCCCAGCGCCTGTCGGAACGGCGCGACCTGCTCCGGTGTGGCGGGCGCGGCCCCGAGTGCGGTGGTCATGACCTCGGTGAGCGCGGGCACCACTCCGAGCGGCTGAACTCGACATCGTGGCTGGTCAGCGGGGTCGAGGAAGGGGCCGAGCGCCATGCCGCCCGCATCGATCCGCAGCGCGTGCGGCACCCGGGGAGCGAGCCAGAGCGCCTCGTGCCGCCCGAGCCGCCACTCCTCGCCGTCGGCGAGGAGGCGGGCGTTGCCCGTCACCACGTAGACGAGATGGGGCTCGTCGTGCTGGTGCGTGTCGTGTCCCAGAAAGCGGATGGCGTTCTCGGCGACCACGGTGCCGAGGGATGTCGTCGGCAAGCGTGCCTCCCGTTGTGCGATGCGTCGTGTCCGTCACTGGCGATGTCGTACTCGGATCGACGCAGCGGAACCAGCGAGGTTAGCCTCACCTTACCAACAGCTCGAACGGTCGAGCCTGCCCAGTCTCATGAGGTCCCATGTCTGCTCCTGCCCGTCTTCTCGCCGTCGCGGTCGTCGCCGCGCTGGCCCTCACCGGCTGCTCGGCCTCCGACCCGTCGGGCGACGGGGACAAGGCGTCAGCCGCGAAGAGCCGTACCGTCACGACCGACTACGGCAAGGTGAAGGTGCCGGCCGAGCCCAAGCGGGTGGTCGTGCTGAACCACGCCCTGGCCGGGTATCTCTACGACCTCGACGTGCCGGTCACGGCCACGATCCCCGAGGACGCCGAGGGCAAGGGCGCGTTCTCCCCGAACTGGGCGGAGGAGGCGAAGGAGGACGGCACGACGTTCCTGCCGTGGAGCGTCGACGGCTTCGACCTGGAGGCGATCCTCGCCCTGGAGCCCGACCTCATCGTCGGCGGCGGCATCGGCTTCCCGCTGTTCCAGGCGGAGAAGGTCTACGACGACCTCTCCGACATCGCCCCCACCGTGCTCGTCGGCAAGAAGCTCGGCGACTGGCGGGCCCAGTTCTCCTTCCTCGCCGACGACGTGTTCGGCAAGCCCGACGTCTACAAGGAGCACGTGGCCGCCTACGACCAGCGGATCGGCGAGGTGAAGAAGGCGATCAAGCCGCCGGCCGGCCCCGTCTCCTTCCTCACCCTCACCGGCGACGGCACCGCCTTCGGCCTGGTGGAGAGCGTGGGCATGCCCACCGAGCTGAAGAAGGTCGGCATCACACCCGCGCCAGTCTTCGCCGAGGGTGGGTTCAAGGTGTACGGGCAGGGCGGTGACATGTTCGAGCTGTCGACCGAGAAGGTGGGGCAGACGATCACCCAGCCGTCCGTGTTCGTGATGGGATTCAACGCCGACACGACCGACGTCGCCACACTGAAGAAGAATCCCGTCTACGGCGCGCTGCCCGCCTTCAAGGCGAACCGGGCCTATGACCTGCCGCACTGGGTGCTGCGCGGCGACTACGACGAGTCGATGGCCCTGCTCGACATCATCGAGAAGCAGTTCTCCTGATGGCCGCCCAGCGCGCGTACACGACACACCCCCTCGTCCTGCGCCGGGTCACCGTGCGCCGGGTGGAGGAGGTGACGCCCCGGATGCGGCGCGTCGTCCTGGGCGGCGAGGACCTCGCGGCGTTCACCCGCGACGGGGTCGGCCACCCCGGCTTCGCCGCGCCCGGGTTCGACGACCACATCAAGCTGATCCTGGCCGCCGACGGGGACGTCCGGGCGGCGCTGCCCGCGCAGTTGCCGCACGGCATCGAGTGGACCCCGGCCGAACACCGGCTGACCCGCGACTACACGCCCCGGCGGGTGGACCTCGAAGCGGGTGAGCTGCACCTCGACTTCGTGGTGCACGGCGAGGGGCCGGCGGAGGCCTGGTCCGCGGCGGCCCGGGAGGGCGACGAGCTGTGGTTCGTCGGGCCCAAGTCGTCGCTGCGGCTGCCGGATGAGCTGGACTGGCTCCTCCTCGTCGGGGACGAGACGGCGCTGCCCGCGATCGGCCGCTTCCTCGACGAACGCCCCCTGGACGCCCCGGTGCACATCCTGGTGACCGTCTCGGACGACGCGGCGCGCCAGGAGTTGGCCCTGCGCGACGGCGAGACGGTCACCTGGGTGCTCGCGGAGCCGGGGGACGCGGGGGGGGGGGGGGGCGGCGCCCCCGCCCCCCCCGGGGGGGCGGCCGCCCGGGCGGGCGGGGAGCGCGCCCGGCGCGGGGGCCCGG
>NZ_JAFEUF010000022.1:0-9704 GCF_016901035.1 Streptomyces durocortorensis | reverse complement strand
CCCCGGGCCCGCCCCGCGCGGCGCGCTGGGGGTGGCCCGGGCGCGCGGGCTGGCGGGCCCGGGGGGGGCGGGGGGGGGGGGGGGGGGGGGCGGCCGGGGCCGCCGCCCTCCGCGCGCTGCCGGTGCCGCCGGGCGAGGGGTACGTCTGGGCGGCGGCGGAGAGCCGGGCACTGCTGCCGGTACGCCGGTATCTCCAGCGGGAGTGGAAGCTCCCCAAGGACCGGGTGAACATCACGGGTTACTGGCACCGCGAGGAGCCCGCCGCACCGCAGACGGAGGCCACGGCCGACGCCGCACCGGCACCCGCCGGAATGCCCTCGCCGCTGCCGTGGCTGGTCGCCCGCGCGGCGTTGCAGCTCGGCGTGGTGGACGCGGTGGCCGACGCCCCGGGACTCTCCGCCGACGCCCTCGCGTCCCGGCTGGGCGTACCCGGTACGGGGATCGCCATCCTGCTGCCGCTGCTCGCCGCGCACGACGTGATCGTCGGCGACGTGGACGGACGCGGGCTGCGCCTGGGCGCGGCGGGCGAGGAACTCCTGGACGACCACGAGCGCGAGGAGTACACCGGCCACGAGGCCGAGCTGCTGCTCGCCCTCGCGCACCTGGCTCCCGCGCTCCGGGACGGCACATCGCCGTGGCGGCTCGCCTCGGGCGCCACGCTGCACGACACGGTGGCCCACGACGCGGACCGCTTCGGCGAACTGGTCGAGGAGTGCGAGCAGTTGGTGTTCCTGCTGACCGGGCTGACGGCCGACCCGCTCTGGGAGGACGTCGGTACCTGCCTCCTGACCGGTCCGGGCAGCGCGTCGGTGGTCGCCGCCCTCGACGACGCCGGACGGCGCGTACGGCTGCGGATCGCGGAGGAGGGCACACCGGCCGCGGTCCTGCGCGGACACGTTCCCGTGCCGGACCGGATCGACTGGACGGCCGGCCCGGCGGATGTCGCGGTCGCCGCGAAGGCGCTGGCGTACCGCACCGACGAGGAGGCCGTACAGCTCCTCGCGCGGCTGGCCGAGTGGACCGGCACGGCGGTGCTTGTGGAGGCCTCGCGCCCGGACGGACTGAGCCCGCACGCGGCCGAGGCGGCGCTGCACGCGTTCACGGCGACCGGCGCCCCGCTGCGCGACTCCGCCGCCCTCGCCGCCCTCGCGGAGCGGTCGGGGTGGCGGGTCGAGCGGACCGTCGCACTCGGCTGGGGCGCGGAGGCCACCGTCCTGCGCCGGGCCTGAACAGCCGCCCCCACGGGGGTGGGGCGGGCGGGGAGGCCGCCGGGGTCAGCTCGACCTCGGCGGCCTCTGCGCGTCGAAGGCGAAGAGGGTGTTGTCGTCCGCGGCCACGAACAGGGCGCGTCCCGCGACGGTCACGCGCGGGCTCGCGTTCTGCTGCCCCGTCAGTCCGTCGGCCTGCGGGTCCGTCGTCCACAGCGGCTTGCCGTCGTCCGGCGACAGCGCGACGACCCGGCCGGTGGCCGAGCTGAAGTACACCGCGCCGGATCCGGCCGCGGGGCCCGACGCGCCCTCGACGCCCGTCTGCCGCGACCACTTCTTCCGGCCGTTCGCGGCGTCGAACGCCGTCACGAGACCGGTCTGCCCGCTCACGTAGAGGGTGCCGTCCGCCATGCCGGGCGTGCCGTCGTACACCCTGCCGAGCCGGGAGTACGTCACCTTCCGCGTGGCCGGGTCGACCCGCGCCACCCCGTCGTACCCGGCCGGCGCAGTCCCCTCGTAGTGCTTCGAGAGGAGTACGAGCCTGCCGTCGGCGACGCCCATCGGCACGACGGGGCCCTCGACCGTGACGGTCCCGCCGTACGTGCCGGAGTCGAGGGCGAGCGTGCGCAGGGTGGGGCGGCGCACCTGGAGGTCGTCCACCTCCGCTTCCGTGGCGCACATCGCGAGGAGCCGCTGTCCCACCGGGACGGGCGCGCACTGCGCGCCCGCCGGGAACGGCGTCGTCCAGGCGATCTCACCGCTGTGGGCGTCCCGGGCCTCGAAGCGGGAGTTGGACGCGTCGACCGTCACCACGGCGGAGCCGACCACGACGGCGTCCATGCTCCGGCCCGTGACGGCCGTCGACTGGGCGCCGGACGGCGCCGACCACAGCTCCCGGCCGCTGTCCGCGTCGAGGGCCACCACCTCCTGGGGAGGCCCCTGCGGGGCGTCCTGGTCGGCGATGCGGTAGCCGACCACCGTGTCGTCGGTGGCGCCCACCAGGTGCATGCCCTGGACGGGGACGCCCGGGCTCTTCGCGGTCCACACCCGCGATCCGTCGCGGGCGTCGAGGCGGGTGGCGACGACACCGCCGCCCCCGCAGAACAGCGCGTCGCCGCGCGCGACGCAGCGCAGCTCGTCGGGGATGTCCTCGCGGCCGCCCGGCACGGTCCTGCGCCACGGCTCGAAGCCGTCCGGGAGGGTGCCGGCCGGCGCGGCGGTGCTCCGGCCGGCGTCTCCGCCTCGGCCGTCCGCACCGTTCCCGCCGACGCCGCCCGTCGTCAGTGAGGCGACTCCTCCGCCGATCGCCGCCACCGCGACCGCCGCCGCGAGGACGGGCCGCCACCGGCGGCGCAGGCGACCGCCGATCGCGGTGCCGGTGCTCTCGGTGCTCGCGGTGCTGCTGGTGCGGGACGCGCCCGGGGCGGTGGACGCCGGGCCGGTGGGCGTCCGGTCGGTCGGCGTCGTGAGGTGATGCTGCGTGGCCATGTCGCGGGTACGGCCCGCCTCCGACCTGCCGGTCCCGGTCCCGACCTCGGACTCGGACTCGCCGAGTTCGACCGGCAGATCCCGCAGCAGTACGAGGAGTTCGTCCGCCGAGGGCCGCCTCTCGGGCTCCTTGTCCAGGCACGGCTCGACGACCGCCCGCAGGGCCATCGGCACGGCGCCCAACGACGGTTCCTCGTGCACCACCTGATACGCCGTGATGTAGGGGCTGTCCGCGTCGAAGGGCCCGTGCCCCGTCGCCGCGTACACCAGGAGCGTCCCCAGCGAGAAGACGTCCGACCGGGGCCCCACACCGCGCGGGGCCTGCAACTGCTCGGGGGACATGAAGGGCGGCGTACCGATGACCCGCCCGGTCATCGTCAGCGTCTGCTGGTCCACGGCGCGCGAGATGCCGAAATCGATGACACGGGGGCCCTCGGGCGAGAGCACGACGTTCGAGGGCTTCAGATCGCGGTGGACGACTCCCACCCGGTGGATGTCGCGGAGCGCCTCCGCAAGCCCGATGGCGAGCCTCCGCAGCTCCGCCCCGTTCAGCGGGCCCTGGTCGGTGATGCGCTGGGAGAGCGTGGGCCCCTCGATGTAGGTCGTCGCCATCCACGGCTGCTCGGCCTCGGGAGCGGCGTCGACCACGGCGGCGGTGAACGCGCCGCTGACCCGCCGCGCGGCCGCCACCTCCTGCCGGAACCGGATGCGGAACTCGTCGTCCCCCGCGAACTGCTGGTGGATCAGCTTGATCGCGACAGGCCGGCCCGAACTCGTACGGGCCAGGAAGACCGTGCCCATGCCACCCGAACCGAGCCGCTCCTCCAGCGGATAACCGCCGATCTCGGCTGGATCACCTCCGCGCAGCGACACTCTTCCCGACCTCCCGTCCCCCGTGCGCCTCTGCCACCACGGGCCCGCTCATCCGTCCTGCACCCAAAGTAGTCGCAGGGCGGTACGGCGGAGCAAAGCGGGTGACGACATCGACCGCCGGACAGCCCCGCACGCCCTGGTCGGCGGCCGGTGCGGACGCGGAGCCCTCAGCGGAGCCCTCACGCGAAACGAACAAGGTGAAAGTTTAATCAACGACCTTCTCAACCCTTCTCAACCAGATTTCCACTCACTACGGTGATGGACCCATGAGTCCCCCCATCGCCCCCGTGGGCTGGAGTCGCTGGCTGGTGCCACCGGCCGCCCTCTCGATCCACCTCTCCATCGGCCAGGCCTACGCCTGGTCCGTGTTCAAGCCACCGCTGGAGGACGCGCTCGGCCTGAGCGGCACGCAGAGCGCCCTCCCCTTCCAGCTCGGCATCGTCATGCTCGGGCTCTCCGCCGCCTTCGGCGGCACGCTCGTGGAGCGCCGGGGGCCCCGATGGGCCATGACCGTCGCCCTCGTCTGCTTCTCCTCCGGCTTCCTGCTCTCCGCGCTCGGCGCCGCGACCGAGCAGTTCTGGCTGATCGTGTTCGGGTACGGCTTCGTCGGGGGCATCGGCCTCGGCATCGGCTACATCTCGCCCGTCTCGACGCTCATCAAGTGGTTCCCCGACCGTCCCGGCATGGCCACGGGCATCGCCATCATGGGGTTCGGCGGCGGCGCGCTGATCGCCTCGCCCTGGTCGGCGCAGATGCTGGAGTCCTTCGGCAGCGACAGCCACGGCATCGCCCTGGCCTTCCTCGTACACGGACTGAGCTACGCCGTGTTCATGCTGCTCGGCGTCCTGCTGGTACGGGTACCGCGCCCGCGCATCGAGGAACAACGGGCGGACGGCGGCCCCGCCACCGCCCCGGGGCCGCAGGTGTCGGCGCGTCAGGCGCTGCGCACCCCGCAGTTCTGGCTGCTGTGGGTCGTGCTCTGCATGAACGTCACCGCGGGCATCGGCATCCTGGAGAAGGCCGCGCCGATGATCACGGACTTCTTCGCGGACACCTCCACGCCCGTGTCGGTGACCGCGGCCGCCGGTTTCGTCGCCCTGCTGTCCGCGGCCAACATGGCCGGCCGGATCGGCTGGTCCTCGACCTCCGACCTGATCGGGCGCAAGAACATCTACCGCGTCTATCTCGGTGCGGGCACGCTCATGTACGCGCTCATCGCCCTGGTGGGAGACTCCTCCAAGCCGCTGTTCGTCCTGTGCGCGCTGGTCATCCTCTCCTTCTACGGCGGCGGCTTCGCGACGATCCCCGCCTACCTCAAGGACCTGTTCGGCACCTATCAGGTGGGCGCGATCCACGGCCGACTGCTCACCGCCTGGTCGACCGCCGGTGTCCTGGGGCCCCTGATCGTGAACTGGATCGCCGACCGGCAGGAGGAGGCCGGGAAGGACGGCGCGGATCTGTACGGGACGTCGCTGCTCATCATGATGGCCCTGCTCGTCATCGGCTTCGTGGCCAACGAACTGGTCCGGCCGGTCCACCCGTCCCACCACCTCGCCGCGGGCACCGCCGGCACCACCGCCCCTGCCGTCGCCGCGCAGAAGGGAGCACCCGATGACCGACACCAGCAGTCAGAATCCGCCTGACGGATCCGCGGGCAAGGACCGGCGGCCGCTGATCGCCTTCACCTGGTTGTGGGTGGGCGCCCCGCTCGCGTACGGACTGTACGAACTGGTCCGCAAGGCCACCCAGTTGTTCACGGGCTGAGGGTTGACCGACCGTGGCCCCGGGGCGAGCCCCGGGGTCACGGTCGCCGCCGGGTTCAGGCGCCGCCCACCAGGTCCGGGGCGCGCAGCATGGCGTCCGGGATCCCCCAGGCGTCGACGAGGCCGCCCGCCAGCGGCCGGATCTTGCGGCAGAGGTCGTTCACCTCACGGGTGATCGCCTTGGACCGCTGGACGGTCAGCCGCCCGTGCTCCATGAACCACGCCCGGTCGGCCTCGATCGTCGACAGGGCGTACAGGTCGCACAGCAGGCCCAGCGCGACCTTGTCGCCGCCGTCGGGCAGCGTACGCATCTTCTCGACGAACGCCTCCAGCACCAGCCGCTCCATATGGGCGCGGGCGACGGCGATGACCTGGTCCTGCACCTCGGAGAAGACCGCCCCCGGATCGCGCTTGCCGTCGATGCCGCTCTTGAGCCTGCGGGCCACCCCGGCGAGCATGTGCTCCTCGCGGTAGCGGACCATGGCGAGCTGGTACTCCGAGTCGAGCAGACCGGCTTCCTGGTCCCACTCGTCGCCGCCCGGCAGCAGATCGCGGACGCGTTCGAGCAGCTTGTGGGCCGACGTCTTCTCGATGACCGTCTCGACGGCGAGGTTGGTGACGTAGCGGACCATGCCCAGCTGGTCCAGGTCCTCGAACTCGCTCGCGTAGTCGGTGAGCAGGCCCTTGGCGACGAGCTGGAGCAGGACGTGGTTGTCGCCCTCGAAGGTGGTGAAGATGTCGCTGTCGGCCTTGAGCGCGGCGAACCGGTTGACGGCGAGATAGCCGGCGCCGCCGCACGCCTCGCGGCATTCCTGGATCACTTCGGTGGCGTGCCAGGTGGCCAGGGCCTTGGTTCCGGCGGCCCGGGCCTCCAGCAGGCGTCGGGCCTGCGCATCGTCCTCCAGGTCGGAGAAGACGTCGTGGAGCTGGGTGCGGACGACCTCCTGGGCGAAGTGCAGGGCGTACGTACGGGCGATGAGCGGCAGCAGACGACGCTGGTGCAGTCCGTAGTCGAGGAGCAACTGCTCCTCCCCCTGAGGACCGGCCGCGAACTGCCGGCGCCGCAAGGCGTACTTCGTCGCGACCGCGAGGGCGACCTTGGCGGCGCCCCCCCCGGCGCCGCCGACGCTGACCCGCCCCTGCACCAGGGTGCCGAGCATGGTGAAGAACCGGCGGTTCGGGTTGTCGATCGGGCTCTCGTAGACGCCTTCCGGAGTGACGTCGGCGAAGCGATTGAGCAGCGCTTCGCGCGGTACCCGCACCCCGTCGAAGCGGATGCGCCCGTTGTCCACGCCGTTGAGGCCCATCTTGCGGCCGTCGTCCTCGATGTGGACACCGGGCGCGGCCTCGCCGTCGACCCGGATGGGTACGACGAAGGCGTGCACGCCCTCGGACGCGCCGCCCACCTCCAACTGCGCGAAGACGACTGCGAGTTCGCCGTGCTGGGCCGCGTTGCCGATGTAGTCCTTGCGCGCCTGGTCGCCCTCGGTGGTGATGACGAACTCCTGGGCGTCGACGTCGTAGCGCGCGACCGTGCCGAGCGCCTGGACGTTGGAGCCGTGTCCGGTCTCGGTCATCGCGAAGCAGCCCATCAGCTCCCCGGTGATCAGGCCGGGCAGATGGGCGTCGTGGTGGCGTTCGGTGCCCAGATGCAGGATGGCTCCGCCGAAGAGCCCGAACTGCACCCCGACCTTCACCAGGACCGACAGATCACCGAAGGCGAGCGTCTCGAACGCGGCGATCGAGGCCCCGACGTCGCCGCCCCCGCCGTACCGCTTCGGGAATCCCATGCCGGTCTGGCCCGTCGCCGCCATCTCGACCACGAGGTCGCGCACCCGCTCGCGGTACGCGTCGATGTCGAGCTCGTCGGCCTCCTCCAGCACCGAGGCATGCGTCACCAGGTTGGTCCGGACCAGGTCGCGGACCTCGGCGTACTCGCCGTCGAGCAGCTCGGCCAGCGCCCGGACGTCGAGCTCCGGCTGTACGTATCCGCCGGTCGCGGGCGGTGTTCTGTCAGTGGTCATACCGATTCGCTACCCCGCCCGGAGACGATCAAGCAGTCCGCGGTCCCGGTCAGCCCCGTCCGGCGGGCGGATCGGCCAGGATGCCTTCGAGCAGCCCCGTGGCCTGGCCGACCTCGATGAGATAGCCATCCGGGTCGCGCAGGTAGCAGCGGATCTCGGCCTTCCGGTCGATCGGCGGGGTGAGGAACTCGGCCCCCTTCGCACTCCACTCGCGGTAGCAGCGCTCGATGTCGGCCACGCGGAGGTTCAGCCGGGCCTCGAAAGGCGATCATGAACGACCGGTGCTGTTCTCGGCAGGGGCAGGTCAGGGCCGGTCAGGAGCCCGCCCTGCGCTTGTTCCAGACGTCGAAGCCGACCGCGGCCAGCAGCGCGAGGCCCTTGATCACCTGCTGCCAGTCGGTGCCGATGCCGACGAGGTTCATGCCGTTGTTGAGTACCCCGAGGACCAGGCCGCCGATGACGGCGCCCAGGACCGTACCCACTCCGCCGCTCATCGACGCCCCTCCGATGAAGGCCGCGGCGATGGCCTCCAGCTCGAAGTTGATGCCCGCCTTGGGCGAGGCCGCGTTGAACCGCGCGGCGAAGACCAGCCCGGCCAGGGCTGCCAGCATCCCCATGTTCAGGAAGACCGCGAAGGTCACCTTGCGGTCCTTGACGCCCGACAGCTTGGCCGCGGGCAGGTTGCCGCCGATCGCGTACACGTGCCGTCCGACCACCACGTTGCGCATCACGTAACCGAAGCAGACCAGCAGGACGGCGAGGACGATCAGGACGACGGGGGCGCCCTTGTAGCTGGCGAGCAGGAGCGTGGCGACCGTGATGGCGGCGACCAGGGCGACGAGTTTCAGGACGAACAGGTTCTTCGGCAGGGGCGCGAGGTCGAACTCCGCCTGCCGGGCGCGGTTGCGGATCTCCTGGTTGACCACCAGGGCGATCACTCCGAGCCCGAGCAGCAGGGTCAGGTTGTGGTAGTTGGTGACGGGGCCGACCTCCGGCAGGAAGCCGTTCGCCACCTTCTGCAGCCCTTCGGGGAAGGGGCCCAGGGTCTGTCCCCGCAGGAAGATCTCCGTCAGCCCCCGGAACAGCAGCATGCCGGCCAGGGTGACGATGAACGACGGTATGCCGACGTACGCGATGAAGAAGCCCTGGACCGCCCCCGCGGCCGCACCGATCAGCAGGGTCACCACCACGGCGAGCGGCCAGGCGAGCTGGTGCTCCACCATCAGCACCGCGGCGACCGCGCCGACCAGGGCCGTCAGCGATCCCACGGAGAGGTCGATGTGGCCGGAGATGATGACGATCATCATGCCGATGGCGAGGATGAGGATGTAGCTGTTCTGCAGGACGAGATTGGAGACGTTGCGCGGCAGGAGCAGGTCGCCGCCGGTCCAGATCTGGAAGAGCAGCACGATGAGTCCCAGCGCGAACAGCATCCCGTACTGCCGGGTGTTGCGCCGGAAGCTCTCCACCAGCAGGCGCGCCACCGCAGGGGCGGCCCCGCGTGTCCCGCCGTCCGTGGCGGCCGGAGGGTTCGGGCTGAGATCAGTGCTCATCGGTGAGTCCTTCGTGGGGTGCGGGGTGCCGGGGCGCGGGAACGGCGGGGTCGTGCGTCATGTACCGCATCAGCAGCTCCTGGTCGGCCTCGGCGCGGGAGCTCTCGCCGGTGACCCGGCCGGCCGCCATCGTGTAGACGCGGTCGCACATGCCGAGGAGTTCGGGCAGCTCGGACGAGATCATCAGGACGGCCTTGCCCTCGGCGGCGAGCCGGTCGATCACCGTGTAGATCTCGTACTTGGCGCCGACGTCGACGCCCCGGGTCGGTTCGTCCAGGATGAGGACCTCGGGCCCGGCGAGGATCCACTTGCTCAGGACGACCTTCTGCTGGTTGCCGCCGGACAGCCGGCCCACCTGGTCGAAGACCGTGCGGGTCCGGATGTTCATGGTGCGGCGGAACTCCTCGGCGAGTACGCGCTCCCGGTGGCTGTCGACCACTCCGCGCCGGGCCAGCCGGGACAGCGAGGCGAGGGAGATGTTCCTGCTGACGGAGTCCTGGAGGTCGAGGCCGTAGTGCTTGCGGTCCTCCGTCACATAGGCGATGCCCGCGTCGACGGCCTCCGGCACGGTACGGGTCCGGGCCTCGGCCCCGTCCCGGAGCACGGTTCCGGAGAGGTAGCGCCCGTAGGAGCGGCCGAAGACGCTCATGGCGAGTTCGGTGCGGCCGGCGCCCATCAGCCCGGCGATGCCCACGATCTCGCCGCGCTCCACGCGCAGCGACACCCCGTCGACCCGCGGCCGGGGGGGGGGGGCGGGGGGGCGCCCCGGGGAGACGCGGGGGGGGATACAAAAAA
>NZ_JAFEUF010000221.1 GCF_016901035.1 Streptomyces durocortorensis | reverse complement strand
CCGCCTCCCCGTGCCCCTGCGGCCTGCCCGCCGTCTACGGGGAGTGCTGCGGCCGGTTCCACTCCGGCAGCGCCGCCGCACCGACCTGCGAGGCCCTGATGCGCTCACGGTACGTGGCGTTCGTCGTCCGGGACGCGGCGTACCTGCTGCGCACCTGGCACCCCGAGACCCGGCCGCCCGGCGTCGACTTCGACCCGTCGATGCGCTGGACGGGCCTGGACATCCTGGACACCACCGAGGGCAGTGCCTTCCACTCCACCGGAACGGTCACCTTCCGCGCCCACTACACCGACGACGGCCGCCCCGACTCCCTTCACGAGAAGAGCCGCTTCGCCCGGCACGAGGGCGCCTGGGTCTACACGACGGCGGTCTTCGTCGACTGACCGGCGCCCGAGGGCCGCGCACGCCGGGCCCGTGCGTCAGACCGGAGCCCCCACCCGCGACGAGCCGCCGGAGCCGGCCGCGGGGGACAGCTCCTGGGCCAGGTCCTCCGCGAGCAGCCGCTTGGCGATCACGTCCACGGTGGCCCGGAGCTGAGCGTCGTCGGGGCGTGCGCCGTCCTCGGCCAGGCGGTCGTTCAGCCAGCGGCCCCAGGCGTCGGAGATCACCGCCGCCTCGCGCCGGCCCGCCGCCGTGTGCGAGAAGAGCCGCCCGTCGCCCGTCAGATAGCCCTCCTCGATCATCCGGTCGAAGACCGGCACCAGCACCTCCGGCGGAATCCGGTGCCGGGCCGCGATCAGCCCGAGGCCCGCATGGCCGACCATCCGGGTGAACAGGTCCACCTGCATCACGGCCCAGGCCCCCGCCATGTCGAGCCGGGTGTCGGACTCGGCGGTGATGCGCCGGGCGGTGTCCGGGCCCGCGTTGTGCAGGATCGTGGCCACGGAATACTCCAGGACCTTCGCCGAGTCCCCGCTGCCCGGCTGGGCGAAGCCCTCGCCCATGTCCGTCGACCCCAGCCGCGCCGAGTCGCGCAGCTTCACCTCCTTGAGGAACAGCGCGACGACGAAGCCGATCAGCGCGATGGGCACCGTCCACAGGAACACGGTGTGCAACGTGTCCGCGTACGCCAGCGCCAGCGGTTCCGACTGGGCGTCGGGCAGCGCGTGCAGGGCCTGCGGGCTCTCCGAAGCTCTGGCCAGGACCGCAGGGTCGCCGCCCGCCGCCACCGCCTGCGCGACCCCCTCGGTGAGGTTCGGCTTCAGCGCGTTGGCGTAGATGGTGCCGAACACCGCCGTGCCGAAGGCGCTGCCCAGCGTACGGAAGAACGTCACGCCCGAGGTGGCCGTGCCCAGGTCCTCGTAGTCCACGGTGTTCTGCACGGCGATCGTCAGCACCTGCATGGCCAGCCCGATGCCGAGCCCCAGCACCACCATGTAGAGCGACTCCAGCCAGACGCCGGTCCCCGGCCCCATCCGGGACAGCAGGAACAGCCCGGCCGCCATCACCAGCGTCCCCACGATCGGGAACACCCGGTAGCGGCCCGTCTTGCTCACCACGTTGCCGCTGAAGATCGAGGCGGCCAGCAGCCCCGCGACCAGCGGCAGCGTCCGCACCCCCGAGAGCGTCGCCGAGTCCCCGTCCACGTACTGGAGATAGGTCGGCAGGAAGATCATCGAGCCGAGCATCGCGAAGCCCACGATGAAGGAGAGGATCGAGCAGACCGTGAAGACCGGGTTCCGGAACAGCCGCATCGGCAGCATCGGTTCCTTCGCCCGCGTCTCCACCAGGCAGAACAGCGCCAGGGCGATCAGCCCGCAGACGAACAGCCCGATGATGACGGCCGAGCCCCACGCGTACTCGTTCCCGCCCCAGCTCGTCGCCAGGATCAGCGCGCTCGCCCCGACAGTGACCAGCGCGATGCCCCGGTAGTCGATGACCGGCCGCCCCGCCGCCTTCACCGACGGGATGTTCCGGGCGGCGGCGATGACCACCACGATGGCGATCGGCACATTGACGTAGAACGCCCAGCGCCAGGTCAGATGGTCGGTGAACAGCCCGCCGAGCAGCGGCCCGATCACGGTGGAGATACCGAAGACCGCCCCGATCGCACCCTGGTACTTGCCGCGTTCGCGCAGCGGGATCACATCCGCGATCAGCGCCATCGACGTGACCATGAGACCGCCCGCGCCGATGCCCTGCATACCGCGCCAGATGATCAGCAGCAGCATGTCGGACGCCAGGCCGCACAGGAACGACCCCGTGATGAAGATGACCGCCGAGACCTGGAAGACCAGCTTCCGCCCGAACAGGTCGCCGAACTTGCCGACCAGGACGGTGGCCACCGTCTCCGCCAGCAGATACGCGGTGACCACCCACGACATGTGCGCCGCGCCGCCCAGGTCCGAGACGATCGTCGGCAGGGCCGTGCCCACGATCGTCTGGTCCAGCGCCGCGAGCAGCATGCCGAGCACGATCGTCGCGAAGACGATGTTGCGCCGCCGCCGGTCGAGGACGGGCGGCCCCGCGGCGGCACTCTGCGCGGCGGGGGCTTGCTCGCTGGCAGTCGTCACCCCTGCACCCTCACACCGGCCCCCGGCCCCCGCATGCGGGGGCGGGCCGAACGGAGGTCCTAGCGGGGCAGCGAGGCGATCGACGTCTTCAGCCGCGCCACGAACGCCTCCCGGACGTCCTCGCCGACCCGGTCGAGCGACAGATACGGATTGAGGTCCTCCAGCTCCACGAGCAGCAGGGCGCCGTCCGACGTCCGGCAGGCGTCGACCCGCTGGATCCCGTGGTCGAGGGTGTTCCAGGCGATGAAGCGCCGGGCGAACTCCAGGTCCTCCGCGCTCGCCGCGTACGGCTCCAGCACCCACCGCCGCTCCGGGTCCGGGGCGTACAGCGCGTACTGGAAGTCGCGGTCGACGAAGTAGAAGGACACCTCGTGGCGGAAGTCGATCCGCGGCTGTACGAGGAGGGAGCCCTCGGCCGCCCGCTCCAGCTCGGTCCGCGCCTGTGCCGCCGTGACGAACCGCAGCCCGACAGAGTCCGCCCCCAGCTTCGGCTTGACCGCGTACCGGGGGACCTCGGGCAGCCGGGCCAGGTCGGCCGCCCGGTCCACGGTGGGGATGACGGGGAGGCCCGCCCGGTCCATCTCGACCAGATACTCCTTGCCCGCCATGTCGCCGCGCCCGTCGAGCGGGTTGTAGACCGGCGTCCCCAGCTCCAGGGCGCGTGCGCGGAACGCGTCGTACGCCTCGCGGTAGTGCAGGACGGGCCCGCTGTTGCGGATCAGCACGGTGTCGAACCCGGGCAGCAGCGCGGCCGCGTCCCGGGGGTGGCAGAGCGCCACGTCGAACGCCTCGCGCAGCCGGGAGGCCAGGAAGATGTCCTCGTCGCAGTAGCGGCGGCCGCGGGCCTCATAGGCGAGATCGGTGACGAGCAGGAGGGACGTGCGGCGTGCGTCGGCGGGTGACGCGGTGGTCATGGGCTCTCCCGGGATGAGGACGCGGACGGGCGATCACTATCGCCGACACCGCATCCGGCCCCTTGGGGGAGGGTGTCAGACGGCTTCGGTGGAGCTGCCCCGCACGGCCGCCACCCACTCGACGAGAAGACGCTCGTACTCCCGGCGGCCCTCCGGCGACACCACACCGCCGTCGGCGACCAGAGCGCGGATCTCCGCGTTCAGCTCGACCATCGGGCGGGCAGGCGTCGGCTGGGTCGAAGTGGGGGTCATGTGAAGAGGCTAGTGGTACGGAGGCGGACGGCGCACCGTCGAAGCGTGCGGGTGCGGCCGCGAGGGCCGTTCGTCCCCGGCCGGGAACCGGCGCCGGCGCGGCGGCCGCCCCGCGCCGCGGACCTCTCCACGCCGTCGCCACAGATTCTCCGGGACCGCCACGAACGAGCGATCCGGACCGTGTTGCCGCACGTGGACGCGGTGTGGCGGGGTTCCGGAGGTGTTGCGTGTTCCTTCCGGCGCGCTCGGTGACGGCCGCCGCCGCCGAGGCCGGACGACGATTTCCCCGTTCGCGTTCCGGCGTCGAGGTAAGTGTTCAGCGCGACGAGGATCACATGTGCCGACCGTCATGCCGGGGCTTTTGCCGGGCATCTGAGCCGCCCGGAGCGTCGCGTGACGCAGTGAACAGCCCCCTCCTGCCGGAGGGGACCGTCTTCACGTCCGGTGCGGCCGGGCGTGCCTATTCGCAGCCCACACCGTCGCCGTCGCGGTCGAGATGACGCCCGTACCCGGGCTGGCCGGACCGGAAGGGTGAGGCGCCCGCGGCGCGGACCGCGTCGCAGTTCTCGTAGTACGCCGACGCGCCGCCCGAGCCTCCGCCGCTGCTGTTGCCGCCTGCCGCCTGCCGCCTGCCGCTACCGCGTGGCCGGGTGGGCTGCCCTCGGTCGGGGTGGGTTCGGGGAGGACGTCCAGCCCTTCAGCGGATGTGCCGCCCCGAGATCGCCCGCGCGATGACCAGGCGCTGGATCTCGCTGGTCCCCTCGAAGATCGTGTAGATCTTGGCGTCGCGGTACATCCGCTCCACCGGATGCTCCCGGCTGTAGCCCGCGCCGCCGAGGATCTGGACCGCCTTTTCGGTTGCCGCGACCGCGAGTTCGCCGGCCCGCAGTTTCGACATGGAGCCCTGGCCCGCGTCGAAGGTACGGTCGTTGCGGGCCATCCACGCGGCCTGCCAGATCAGCAGGCTTACGGCTTCGATCTCGGTACGGATGTCCGCCAGCGCGAAGGCGATCGACTGGTTCTCGATGATCGGCCTGCCGAACGCCTCGCGCTCACCGGCGTACTCCAGAGCGTATTCGTAGGCGGCCCGCGCGATGCCGAGTGCCTGCGCGGCCACCGTCGGGCGGCTGACCTCGAACGTGGCCATCGCCGCCTGGCCCTTGGCGGTGGAGCCTTCGCGTGCCCTGGCGAGGCGGGCGTCCAGCTTCTCCTTTCCGCCGAGCAGGCAGTGGCCGGGGACGCGGACGTCGTCGAGGAAGAGGTCCGCGGTGTGCGAGGCGCGCAGGCCGAGCTTCTTGACCGTGCGGCCCGCCGTCAGGCCCCTCGTACCGGGCGGCACGATGAACGCGGCCTGCCCGCGGGAGCCGAGCGACGGGTCGACCCAGGCTACGACGACATGGACCTCGGCGATGCCGCCGTTGGTGATCCACGCCTTCTGACCGGAGATCACCCACTCGTCGCTCGCCTCGACGTAGCGCGCCCTCGTCGTCATCGCGGAGACGTCGGACCCGGCCCCCGGTTCGGAGACGCAGAACGCGGCGACCTTCGGGTCGTCCTCGTCGCCGTAGCACTGCGGCACCCACTCGGCGAGCTGGTCCGGGGTGCCGGAGGCGAAGATCCCGGCGACCGCGAGCGAGGTGCCGAACAGGGCCATGCCGATGCCCGCGTCGCCCCAGAACAGCTCCTCGTTGGCGATCTGGAGCGAGAGGCCTGTGGGATCCCCGTACAGCTCGGCGAGCGACTCGAAGCCGTACAGGCCGATCCGGGCGGCCTCCTGGATCACGGGCCAGGGGGTTTCCTCCCGGGCGTCCCACTCGGCCGCGGCCGGACGGACCACCTGGGCGGCGAAGCCGTGCACCCAGTCACGCAGGTCCTGCTGTTCCTCCGTCAGCGCCAGGGAGAAGAAGCTCATGCCCTCACGCCTTCGGGATGTCGAAGTAGCGGGTCAGGCCGGACGCGAGGCCGACGTCACCGGCGACCTTGAGCTTGCGCGTCATGAACATGGTGACCGGATTGGCGTTGCCGGAGACGAGCTTGAGGAACTCGGCGTCGGCCATCACCAGGGTGGTGCGGGGTTCGGCCTCCGAACGGCCCGGGGTGACCTGGCAGGCGCCATCCGCTATCGCGGTCTCGTAGAACGCGTCGCTCTCCCCGGTGATCTTCCAGCGGATCAGTGCGGTGAGGCCGCCCGCGGTCTCGGGGCGGAACTGCTGCCGCATCCGGCCGAAGACCTCGCCGAGTATCCGGGTGCGCAGCTCGCCCCGCATGACCTCGGCGAGCTGCTTGGCGGACAGGCCCTTGACGATCCGTGCGAACTCCTCGGGCGCGACCGCCGCGAAGTCGAGCGCGGACAGGTCGTCGGTGAGGCTGCCGCTGCTGGTTCCGTCCACGCCGATTCCTTACTCCGAAGTAAACTTACTTGGGAGTAAGGTAAGGGGAGCGGTTACGTCCCGCAAGGCCGCTCAGAAGGGCGAGCCGGGCAGCACCGCCAGTCGCGGATGGTGCGCGGCCAGCACCTTGTTGGCGCGGGCCAGTTCGGACAGGGCCTGTTCGCGGTCGGCCTGGTCCTCGACGCCCAGCCGGGGCCCGCGGAACCTGCGGACCTCGCGGGCCGCGCAGTCGGCGTCGAACTCCGCCTGGAGGATGTGCGGCGGAATGCACGAACCGATCAGCGCGGCGACCCGGTCCGGGATCGGCACGGGGACGAGGAGGTGCGAGGCGGTCATGGGGTGTTCCCTCTTCGGTGGTCGGCCAGGAGGCGGTGCACGGGATCCGTCGCCTGGTGGGCGGCGGCATCCCTCCTGTGTACGGGACGCGGTTCCGGGTTTCTCGCCGGATACGTCTCCGTGTCGCAACCGTTTGGGACTGACCGTCTATTTCGCCTTACGCGCCGGTAAGTTGACCCGGCGCGCCGAACGTGATCCGGATCAGGGGGATGTGCCGGTGGAGCGGGAGCGCAGACGCAGCGCGCGCAGCACCGCCTCGGTGGCGAAACGGCTCTCGGGATCGACGAGTTGGTCACCGAAAATGGTCTCCAGGCTGCGCATGCGGTAGCGCACGGTCTGCGGGTGGACATCCAGCAGCGCACCCATCTGCGCCGCGGTGCCCCGGGTGTCGAGCCAGATCCGCAGCGTCTCGACCAGCCGTTCGCGGCGGGTCGCGCTGATCCCCGCGACGGCGGCCAGCTCCCGCTGGGCGAGCTGGTCCAGCAGGGCGGGGTCGGACAGCAGCCACAGGGTGATGAGGTGGTCCTCGCAGCGGATCAGCGGAGCGTCGTCGATCACGCCGGAGTCGACGAGCTCCAGGACCCGGCGGGCCCAGCGGATCGACTCGCAGGCCAGCGCCGTGGGGACGGTCAGCCCGATCGCCGCGCGCCCGGCCGGCAGGGCCTGCTCCAGCATGGATCTTCGTGCGTCGTCCAGCGCTCCCGGAACGAGCAGATGCGGCTGCGGGGCGCTGAGATCGACCAGAAGGTCACGGTCCGCGCCGATCCGGTCCAGCTCCGCCGGGGCGCGCACGGCGACCAGGGTCACCTCCTCGGGCAGCGCCCACCCGGTCTGCTCGCACAGGTCGGCGATGGCGCTGCCGGGGGCCGGGCGCCCGGCGAGGATCAGATGGAGCAGACGGCGGCGCAGCGCCTCGCTGTGCTCGCCCGACTGGGACTGCACCTCCAGGAAGCCCTCCCGGGAAAGCGATTCCAGTTCGTCGACGTAGGCGAAGAGCGCGTCGGCGAAGCTCAGCATCAGAGTGGGGGAGAGGTGATAACTCTGCCCGACCTTCTTCGCGCGTCGCAGCGCCACCCGTGCGCCCAGCCGGTAGGCCCCCTGGAGGGTGTCCATGCTCCGGCCCTCGTACGCCTCGAACCGTCCGAAGCGCCGGCACATGTCGTCGCGGAGCGTGGTGGGTGAGGCGGGCTCGGCCACCAGATCGACGAAGGAGGCGAGGCTCTGCTCCACGCCCACCCGGATGGCCTGCCCGTTCGGGCCGTCGAGCAGCCGGGCGTATTCCGGATAGGCCCGGGTGACCTCGACGCCGATTTCCTTGATGAGGCTGGGCAGTTCCGGTCGCATGATCGCCGCGAATTCCTGCGGGAGCGGCCCGAGCGGGTCGTCGGTATCCAACGGCTGTATGAGATGTGGCATGACAGATCCCCTTGCTCTCGGCGCCCGGTGGTGGGGTGAGGCGGTGGGGGGAAAGCGCTCCCACGAACCGACAGGTGCGTACCAAGTCCGCGACGAAGATAGACCAAGGAACAGGCACTGCACACCACTTGGACAAGATCGACGTGCAGGGGGCACACATCTCGGCCGCACGGTGCGACTTCTGTGCAGGTCGGGCGGTGCTGCGCGCTTTCGGACAATGAATTTCGGCCGCCCGCTCAGACGGTGACAACAAAGCGGTTCCGCTGTCATCGAGTTGTTCCCGGCAGGGTCCGGCCGGAGTCGGACGGGCCGGGGAACGGGTGGATGTGCGAGCGGCTCACCATGGCGAACACGGGTGAACCCCGCCTGGTGCACGAGGGTTTCAAGCCGACTGGCTGAATTCCATGCCGTCTGCCGGAGAGCGGAAGCCGGACTTCCGTGCCTCCCGGCGCGTCGGCCCCGCCTGCGCACCGCGCGCGGGGTTCCGGCCGCCGGTAAGCAATTCCCGGCCCCCGGATGCGCATTCCTTGATAAGAGAACCGGGCCCCGATGCTCATCTACGGATCAAAAAGAGTACGGTGAAAAGAATCTTAGCCGGACGGATTGTGTCGCCCTGTTTCCCGCGAGTAACATCACGCCTCGATCAATTCGGTCGTGAAATCTGCCCGAAATTTGATGCTCCGATCCTCCGCCCCTGGGCCACCCGAGGCTCCATCACCGCCGAGAAGTCGTCGCGGTGCGGGCATGCGTTGCAGAACCGGTCAACTTCGTGCACGAGGCCGCGCCACGGCGGCCGACAGAGGGGACGACATGAGATCCGTTTCCAATCGAACCCGCGTAGGCCTTCTCGCGGCGTTCACGGCATTCAGTGCTCTGCTCTCCACCGGCTCGGCCGCCGCCGCCACCCAGCTCAACGGTGACTGGGCGCCCTTCGACCGCTGCCCGGTCGATGCGCCCGCCATGCTGGCCGCCGACGGCATCAACACCATCGCCACCTGCATCGCGTCGGGTTCGGCCACCGGATCCATCACGCTGGGCAAGACGAAGGTCTCCACCGGCCACACGGATCTCCAGCTCGGTGTCGTCCAGCGCGCCGATGGCACCGCCTCGCTGGTGGCCCCGCCCGAAGGGGCGCTGACGGCGGATCCGGCGGAGATTCCCGGCGGGCTGATCGGGCTGATGTGCCCCAGCGGAATTCCGCTCGTATCGGCAATCTGCCGTCAGTTGACGGACAACAACCTCAACCGTGTGACGGCGACGATCGAACCGGCCGGAGCACCCCGCGACTTCCATATGAGCGCCGCTTTCTCCACCGGTGAGCCCATTCTCACCATCCCGGTCCGCATCCACCTCAAGAATCCGTTCCTGGGTGACAAGTGCTACATCGGGACCACCGCGAACCCGGTGCTCCTCAAGCCGCAGAACGTGACGGCGCCGACCCTCTCGCTCCAGCGGTTCGGAGCAGACGGGACGCCGAACGACGACGAGGGCGAGATGGGGCGCTACACCTTCGACGGCGCTGACCAGGGCGACGCCACGTTCGCCGTGCCGGGAGCCAGTGGCTGCGGAGCCGGGCTCCTGGACTGGGCGGTGAACCTCAAGACCGGTCTCCCGTCCGCCGCCGGGAAGAACAGCGTGACGCTGGACGACACCACCACCTACTTCGGCAGCCCCTACGACCCCGCCGGCCTCGCGCCGAACGAGGGCCGCAAGCTGTCGGAATTCTGGCATTCCGCGAAGCGGTAGGCCGCACAGCACGGACCTCTCCAGTCACGTTCAGCCGAATCCCCAACGGAACGAGAAAAGGGAGTACACCCATGTTCAAGCGAACCGGTTTCCTGACCGCGATCGGGGCCGCCGCGGCATCCGTCGTCCTCGCCGCCCCGTCGGCCGTCGCCGCACCGACCAGCTGGACGATCAGCCCGACCGGTGCCTTCAAAGGCAGCGCCGGAGTGACCGTCCTGACCGACAACAACGGCAACAAGATCCAGTGCGCGACCTCCGCCGCCTCCGGCTCGGCGCCGACCTCGCCGGTCGCCGGGAGCCCGGCCAAGCTCGCGTCCATCTCGGCGATCTCGTTCAATTCGCCGTGCACCGGGCCGTTCAGCTCCACCTGGACGGTGACCACCACACCGCCGTGGGAGATCTGGGGCCTGGACTACGCGGCGGGCGCCGGCACCAACTCCACGGGCCAGACGACCGGTGAGATCAGAGCGATCAAGGCGAAGGTGTCCGGGAGCAGCATCCTCGGCCCCTGCACCTTCGACGTGACCGGCAAGGTCGCCGCCAAGTACAACAACCCGACCGCGGGCGGCAGCAACGGCACGCTGAACACCGCGGGCGGCGGGCTCACCCTGTCCATCGCCAACAAGGTCGGCGGCGGCTGCGGCATCGTCGGCACCACCGCCAGTTTCCAGGGCCTGTACACCATCGTGAACGTGGCCTCGGGCAAGTCCCCGGTCATCAGCGGCTGATCCCGCGCCGATGACGTACCGCGTCTGAACGCCGTGCCCGGCCGTGCGCACCTGACGGCCGGGCACGATTTCGCGCACCCGCCGACAAGGGGCGCGGCAGCGGATTGTCACCCGCTGCCAAAGTCCGCGCGCCGGTGATCCGATCAGGGATCCGGCCCTTCCCAGGGGGGCGTCGGCGTGCGTACCGTACCCGTCGGTAGGGCCCGCCCGGCCGCCGCCCGCAGAGCCGCGCCACACCCCGGACCCGCTCCGCAGCCGCCCGCCCCCTGGGCCCACGCGCGCCGGAAGGACACATCCGTATGACCGTCGATGCACGCGCCGCAGCGAGACGACCGATCCACTGGGCCGTGGGCGGGGCGCTCGTCGTCGCCACCGCGCTCGTCCCCAGCGCGGAGTCGGCCGCCGCGGAACAGACCTCGGAGGTCGCCCTCCGTTACGCCTGCCCGTTCCCCTCCGGGCCCGAGGAGGTGGACGTCGTGGTCTCGGCGGTGCTCCCCACCACGGCCCGCACCGGCGAGGAGATCCGCCCCGGTGAGGTGGCCGTCGAGGTGACCCTGCCGCCCACGGCCCTCGCCCGGTTCGCCGGACTGGACGCCGCCACTCTGTCGGCCGTCGCGCGGCTCACCGTACGCAACACCGTCGGCGACCGGTCCGCCGACGCCACCTGGCAGGACCTGACCGCACCCCCGGCCGACCTGCCCGAGCCCGCCGGAGGCGAGGGCGAAAGCGAGGGCGAAGGCCAAGGCCCGGGCCAGGACGAGGGCGAGGGGGAGCTGACCCTGACCGCCACCGGGGACGTGCCGTCGGTCTCCTTCGGCACCCCCGGACGCGCGACGCTCGCCTCCGCCGCGCTCGCCCTCTCGCTGTCCTCACTCACGGAGGCCGGTGAGCCGACCGCACCCCCGGGGCTCGACGTCGCCTGCGAACCGGTCCCGGGCCAGGAGACCGAACTGGCCGCGATCACGATCCGCGGCGGCGCCGACCCCACCGCCCCCGCACCCGGCCCGGGGGAGAGCGACCCCGCACCGGA
>NZ_JAFEUF010000220.1 GCF_016901035.1 Streptomyces durocortorensis | reverse complement strand
GGCTGGGGTACGTAGCTGTTTGGGGCGGGTCCGGCGGGCGGGGTGTGCTCCGGCGTGCGCCGGGCGGGGTGCGCCCCCTTGCCGGTCCCGGGGGCCTTGGTCGTACTCGTACCGGCTTCGGGGGTCTTGGCCGTACCGGCTCCGGCGGCCCCGGCCGTACGGCTCTCGGACGCCTTGGCCGTGCGGGGCGGCTTGGTCGTTCCCGAGGGCCTGCGGTGGGCCTGGCGGCCGCGCCTGCGCTCGGTGAGCGCCCGCAGACAGGCCCAGCGGGCCAGTGCGTACAGCCAGGATTTACGTTCCTCCTCGGCCGCGGGGCCGCGGGAGTCCTGCCGGACCGCGATCGCCAGGACGGCGCCGAGCGCTTCGGTGGCCGCGTCATGGTCGCAGAGCACGGAGAGGCAGTACGTGAAGAGGCCGTCGAGATACGGCTCGTAACGTGCGGGCGGTCGCTGTGCCGGGGCGTCGGGTCCTCGGCGGTGCGCCCGGTGTGCGCCGGTGGTGTGCGTCGGGGTCTCCAGCCTGCTGCTCGTCACCCGGCGACCGTAGGCAACGGAGCGCATGCCTCAAGCGCCCCTTGAGTACATTTAATCCTTACGGGTGAATGTATCCCTCGAAAGAGTTGTGAAAGCGGACAGAGATCCCGGATTCCGCCCGTAGCGCTCTGCAGCACTCCGGGGTGCTACCGAGTGCTTCCGTGCGCCCTGCGCGCGGAGGGAGCGGAGAGCGCGGTGCGCGCCGACCGCCGGGGCGGCGTTGTCGTACCCCACCTATACGGTGACGCCATGGCTGCCCGTACGAAATCCGCGAAGGACCGGCCGTCCTACCGCTGCACCGAATGCGGCTGGACCACCGCCAAATGGCTCGGCCGTTGCCCCGAGTGCCAGGCGTGGGGGACGGTCGAGGAGTTCGGCGGCGCCCCCGCCGTGCGCACCACCGCCGCAGGCCGGGTCTCCACCGCCGCCCTGCCGATCGGCCAGGTCGACAGCCGGACGGCCACCGCCCGCTCGACCGGCGTCGGCGAGCTGGACCGGGTGCTGGGCGGCGGGCTCGTGCCGGGGGCCGTCGTGCTGCTGGCGGGCGAGCCGGGTGTCGGCAAGTCGACGCTGCTGCTGGACGTGGCGGCCAAGGCGGCGAGCGACGACCACCGCACGCTCTATGTGACCGCCGAGGAGTCCGCGAGCCAGGTCCGGCTGCGGGCCGACCGGATCAAGGCGATCAACGACCACCTCTACCTCGCGGCGGAGACGGACCTGTCGGCGGTGCTCGGACATCTCGACGCGGTGAAGCCGTCCCTGCTCGTCCTGGACTCGGTGCAGACGGTCGCCTCGCCGGAGATCGACGGCGCACCCGGCGGGATGGCCCAGGTCCGGGAGGTCGCCGGGGCGCTGATCCGGGCCTCCAAGGAGCGCGGGATGGCCACGCTGCTGGTCGGCCACGTCACCAAGGACGGCGCGATCGCCGGGCCCCGGCTGCTGGAGCACCTCGTGGACGTGGTGCTGTCCTTCGAGGGCGACCGGCACGCCCGGCTGCGGCTGGTGCGCGGCGTCAAGAACCGTTACGGGGCGACCGACGAGGTCGGCTGCTTCGAGCTCCACGACGAGGGCATCACCGGCCTCGCCGACCCCTCGGGCCTCTTCCTGACCCGCCGCGACGTGGCCGTCCCGGGCACCTGCCTGACGGTGACGCTGGAGGGCAAGCGGCCCCTGGTGGCCGAGGTGCAGGCGCTCACCGTCGACTCGCAGATCCCCTCGCCCCGGCGCACCACCTCCGGTCTGGAGACCTCCCGGGTCTCGATGATGCTCGCCGTGCTGGAGCAGCGCGGCCGGATCAGCGCGCTCGGCAAGCGGGACATCTACAGCGCGACGGTGGGCGGCGTGAAGCTCACCGAGCCCGCTGCCGACCTGGCGATCGCGCTCGCGCTGGCCAGCGCGGCCAGCGACACCCCGCTCCCGAAGAACCTGGTCGCGATCGGTGAGGTGGGGCTCGCGGGCGAGGTCAGGAGGGTCACGGGGGTGCAGCGGCGACTGGCCGAGGCGCACCGTCTGGGCTTCACCCACGCGCTCGTCCCCACGGACCCGGGGAAGGTTCCGGCCGGTATGAAGGTCACGGAAGTCGCCGACATGGGCGACGCTCTGCGGGTCCTCCCGCGCCGGTCTCGTCAAGAGGCGCCGCAGCCTCGTCAGGAAGAGAACGCGCGCCGGTAGACTTTGCCCTGGTCTCGCCCGCCAGTGGACACGGCATGGGGGACGCAAGGGCACCGCAAACCTGTGACCGGAGGAGTGCAGTGGCAGCCAACGACCGGGCGACGACGCCCGGAAAGTCCGGCCAAGGCACCGGTAACGAGGCGCTGATGCGCGCCTCGTTGAGCGCGGTCGCGCCCGGTATGGCCCTGCGGGACGGCCTGGAGCGCATTCTCCGCGGCAATACCGGCGGCCTGATCGTGCTGGGCATGGACCGGACCGTCGAGTCGATGTGCACCGGCGGATTCGTGCTGGACGTGGAGTTCACGGCGACGCGCCTGCGCGAGCTGTGCAAGCTCGACGGGGCGCTGATCCTGGACAAGGACATGACCAAGATCCTGCGGGCCGGCGTGCAGCTGGTCCCGGACGCCTCGATCCCCACGGAGGAGACGGGCACCCGGCACCGTACGGCGGACCGGGTCTCCAAGGCGTGCGGCTTCCCCGTCGTCTCGGTCTCCCAGTCGATGCGGCTGATCGCGGTGTACGTGGACGGGGAGCGGCGGGTCCTGGAGGAGTCCTCCGCGATCCTGTCCCGGGCCAATCAGGCGCTCGCCACGCTGGAACGGTACAAGCTCCGCCTGGACGAGGTGGCGGGCACGCTGTCCGCGCTGGAGATCGAGGATCTGGTCACCGTCCGGGACGTGACGGCGGTGGCGCAGCGCCTGGAGATGGTGCGGCGGATCGCGACGGAGATCGCGGAGTACGTGGTCGAGCTCGGCACCGATGGGCGGCTGCTGTCGCTCCAGCTGGACGAGCTGATCGCCGGGGTGGAGCCGGAGCGGGAGCTGGTGGTCCGGGACTACGTGCCCGAGCCGACGGCGAAACGGTCGCGCACGGTGGCCGAGGCGCTGACGGAGCTGGACGCGCTGAGCCACACGGAGCTGCTGGAGCTGCCGGTGGTGGCGCGGGCGCTGGGCTACAGCGGCTCGCCGGAGACGCTGGACTCGGCGGTGTCGCCGCGGGGCTTCCGGCTGCTGGCGAAGGTGCCGCGGCTGCCGGGGGCGATCATCGAGCGGCTGGTGGAGCACTTCGGTGGTCTGCAGAAGCTGCTGGCTGCGAGCGTGGACGATCTCCAGACGGTGGACGGGGTCGGCGAGGCGCGGGCCCGCAGTGTCCGCGAGGGGCTGTCGCGGCTGGCGGAGTCGTCGATCCTGGAGCGGTACGTCTGAGGTCTGGCCGCGCGTTCTCAGCCCGTCCGGCGTTTGAGGGCTGAGCCCGGGCGGGCCACCTACAGCCCGTTCGGCGTTTGAAACGGAACCCCTGCGCCACATCCAGCCCGTCCGGCGATTGAGGACGGAACCCTGCGCGTGGGTGAGCCGTGCCCACACGGGCTGGCCCGGGCCCGTAGGTGCCTCGCTCGTCCACGTGAACGGTTCCGTCCTCAAGCGCCGGACAGGCTGGGATCGCCGCCCGGCCCCATCGGTGCAGCGCCGGACGGGCTTGAGTGGTCGCCGGGCGGGCCGAAAGCCGGGTGGGTCAGTCCTTCGCCAGGACGAAGGACGCTCGCTGGACCGCCTCGCCCGGCGCCTTCGCCTCCAGGAGGTACGTTCCCGGGCCCGCCTTCCCCGCCGGCGGCGTCGCACAGCCCGGCGCGGACAGGGCCCGGTTCCAGTCCACCGTGTGGATCACCGTCGCACCCGCCGGGACCTTCAGGAACAGCGGTCCCGCCTCCGCGGGGCAGTCCTTCGAGGACCAGATCGGGTCGTCGTCCTCGCCGCCCGCCTCCGTCACCGTGAGCACCGCGCTCTTCGGGCCGAAGTCCGCCTTGCACGCCGCCGACGACGTGTTCTTCGCGATCAGTTCGAACTTCGGCTTGTCGTCGGGGCCGTAACTGACCTTCGTCCGCAGGCTCAACTGCACTGCCCCGGCCTTGCACTCGGGGAGCGGGGAGCCGGCAGGGACCTGCTGGCCCGCCGAGCCGCCGCCGCCCGAACCCGCGCCGGACGAGTCCGCATCACCCGTGCCCGTACCGCCTGTTGACGCCCCGTCGGACGAACCGCCGTCGCCCTCGCCGCCGGCGGACTCACCGGAGCCGCCGGAGCCGCCCGAACCGCCGGAGCCGTCCTCGTCGTCCGACTCGTCGCGGCCGCCCGGCTGTTGACTGATCGCGGGGCCGGAGCTGCCCGGCCCCGGGGTGATCGACTCGACCGGGTCGGAGCCGCCGGGCTTGCCGTCGTCACGGCTGCCTCCACCGCCTCCGGACGTCACCGCCCAGGCGATCAACACGGCGAGCAGCGCAACCAGAAGTCCCGCTACCGCCCTTCGTCGCCAGTAGATGCTGGAGGGAAGCGGACCGACCGGATTGCGCATAGATCCCACGGCCCGAACTCTACGAGAGATCCGGGCCGACTCCGGCCCCACCCGCCGCTCCGCTCACAAGTTTTGCCGATCATCATCACGGGAAAGGCGTCGCGAGCCGGTCACAGGGGACAGAACGGGTGGCGTTGCCACCTCCTGGGCCGCCGCGCGGGCCGACACTCCCGCGCCCGTGACGCCCGCCCCGCCTTCCGTGCCAGGATCGTCAGTGCCATGACTGCCTTGACTTCGACTTCACCTCAGACGCCCCCCGCCGCCGCCTCCCTCCACACCCCCGTCATCGGGTGGTTCGAGCAGCACGCCCGCGATCTGCCCTGGCGCCGCCCCGAAGCGGGCGCCTGGGGCGTGATGGTCAGCGAGTTCATGCTGCAGCAGACCCCGGTGAGCCGGGTCCTGCCGGTGTACGAGCAGTGGCTCGCCCGCTGGCCCCGCCCCGCCGACCTGGCCGCCGAGGCGCCCGGTGAGGCGGTCCGCGCCTGGGGCCGGCTCGGATACCCCCGCCGCGCGCTGCGCCTGCACGGGGCCGCGCAGGCGATAACGGAACGGCACGGCGGCGATGTGCCGAGCGAGCACGCCCAGCTGCTGGCGCTGCCCGGGATCGGCGAGTACACGGCGGCGGCCGTGGCCTCGTTCGCGTACGGACAGCGGCACGCGGTGCTCGACACGAACGTCCGCCGGGTGTTCGCCCGCGCAGCCACCGGGGTCCAGTACCCGCCGAACGCGACGACGGCCGCCGAGCGCAAGCTCGCCCGGGCGCTGCTGCCCGAGGAGGACGAGCGGGCGGCGCGCTGGGCGGCGGCCACGATGGAGCTGGGCGCCCTCGTGTGCACCGCGCGCAACGAGGACTGCGACCGGTGCCCGATCGCCTCGCGGTGTGCCTGGCGGCTGGCCGGGAAGCCCGCGCACGAAGGTCCGCCGCGCAAGGGGCAGACGTACGCCGGGACCGACCGCCAGGTGCGCGGGCGGCTGCTGGCGGTGTTGCGGGACGCGCTCAACCCCGTCACCCAGGCCGCGCTGGACGCGGTGTGGGAGGAGCCGGTGCAGCGGGCCCGGGCGCTGGACGGGCTGGTGGCCGACGGGCTGGTCGAGCCGCTGGCGGACGGCCGGTACCGGCTGCCGCTGACCTGATCCCGCCACGTCCCCGGGGCGCCGGGGACGCGCTGTTACACAACCGATGGGCAGCCGTGCACCGGCCTACGGCTGCTCCGCACATCGCCGTGACACCGCCTCCGTAGCGTCTCCGACAGCAGTGAACACGGGGAAACATCGGGGACGGAGGCGGTTGTCATGGCGCAGGGCGAGGTGCTCGCGTTCGAGGACTACGTACGCACACGGCAGGACGCGCTGCTGCGCAGCGCGCGTCGGCTGGTCCCGGACCCGGTGGATGCCCAGGACCTCCTCCAGACCGCCCTGGTGCGCACGTACGGCCGCTGGGACGGCATCGCCGACAAGTCCCTGGCCGACGCCTATCTGCGCCGCGTCATGATCAATACCCGTACGGAGTGGTGGCGGGCGCGCAAGCTCGAAGAGGTCCCGACCGAGCAGCTGCCCGACGCGAGCGTCGAGGACGGCAGCGAGCAGCGCGCCGACCGCGCCCTCCTGATGGACATCCTGGGGATTCTGGCTCCGAAGCAGCGCAGCGTCGTCGTGCTGCGACACTGGGAGCAGATGAGCACGGAGGAGACGGCCGCGGCGCTCGGCATGTCGGCCGGTACGGTCAAGAGCACGCTGCACCGGGCCCTGGCGCGGCTGCGCCAGGAGCTGGAGAGCCGTGAGCTCGACAGCCGCGAGGCGGTCGCCCGGGAGACCGGGGGCCACCGGAGCGCGGCGCCGGCCGCCTCCGCCCGTGTCCCCGCCCAGCGGTCGCCGCTCACGTCGGTGCCGGGGTCGGGGACGCACACACCGGCGCAGCGCAACGGGCGTCACGACGAGCGGGGGATGGAGCGGTGCGCGGCCTGAGTGGCAGCAGCAGCGGAGGGGGCGGCGGCTTGAGCGGGCCCTCCCCGAGCGGCCCCGGGGGCCCCGACGACGACGGGCCGGGGAGATCGGGCCGGTCGCGGAGATTCCGGGGCGGTATGGCGGCGGGTGGCACGGCCTTGGCCGGACTCGTCGCCTTCGGGCTGTTCGGCGTCGGCTGCTCCACGGGCGGCACCGGCACCCGGGACGAGGGCCCCGCCGGCAGTCAGCCGGTCGCCCAGATCACCCAGCGGCCCAGCCCCTCCGGCACGACCCCGGCCGTCCGGCGGGTCGACGCCGTACGGCTGCTCAAGAGCGACCCCAAGGTGGGCGAACGCGTCCGGGAGGGGCTCAAGCCCTGCGCGGGCAAGGCCTATCCGGTCGACACCTCCTACGGGTCGATGACCGGCGGCCGGGCCGCCGACGTGGTGGTCAACGTGATGAGCTGCGCCGACTCGGTGAGCGTCGGAACGTATGTGTACCGGGCGGACGACGACGGCTCGTACAAGAACGTCTTCGCGGCCGAGGTCCCCGCCGTCTACGGAACGATCGACCGGGGCGACCTGGTGGTGACGACCCAGGTCTACGGGTCGAAGGATCCGCTGGCCTCCCCCTCCGGCTCGGAGGTGGTCACCTACCGTTGGGCGAGCGACCGCTTCACCGAGCACGACCGGGTGCACAACGACTTCAGCCGTGCCGTCGAGGGCACGGACGGCGACCTGCCCGTGCAGTCGGAGCCGGTGGGACCGGACCCGGCGGACGAACCGGCGGAGCCGGACAGGAGCTGACACCGGGCGTCGGCTCCCCCACCCGGAGCCGGACAGGAACTGGCACCGAGCGGTGAGCCGACGCCCGGAGCTGACGCCGGGCGGGGAGCCGACGCCGGGCAGGAACGAAGGCGCGCCGGTGGAACCGGGCGGGAACGGAAAGCGAGAAGCAGCCCCATGGCCGAGACCCACGTCCTCTTCGTCGAGGACGACGACGTCATCCGCGAGGCCACCCAGCTCGCCCTGGAGCGGGTCGGTTTCACGGTCACCGCGATGCCCGACGGGCTCTCCGGCCTTGAGGCGTTCCGCGCCGACCGGCCGGACATCGCCCTGCTCGACGTGATGGTGCCGGGCCTGGACGGGGTCAGCCTGTGCCGCCGCATCCGCGACGAGTCGACCGTACCGGTGATCATGCTCTCCGCCCGGGCCGACTCGATCGACGTGGTGCTCGGCCTGGAGGCCGGAGCCGACGACTACGTCACCAAGCCCTTCGACGGGGCGGTCCTGGTCGCCCGGATCCGGGCGGTGCTGCGCCGCTTCGGCCACGCGGCCGGGCCGGACGGCGCGGGGCAGGGCGGTACGGAGGGGGACGACGAGGCGCTCGGCGGGGTGCTGGTCTTCGGCGATCTGGAGGTCGACACGGACGGCATGGAGGTGCGGCGCGCCGGTGAGCAGGTGGCGCTGACGCCCACCGAGATGCGGCTGCTGCTGGAGTTCTCGTCCGCGCCGGGCACCGTCCTGTCCCGCGACAAGCTGCTGGAGCGGGTCTGGGACTACGGCTGGGGCGGGGACACCCGGGTCGTGGACGTCCACGTCCAGCGGCTGCGCACCAAGATCGGCCAGGACCGGATCGACACGGTCCGCGGCTTCGGCTACAAGCTGCGCGGATGAAGCGGCCACAAGCGCAGCTGAGGCAGCCGCGGGTGCGGCTCAGGCAGCAGCAGGTGGAGCGGCCGGTGGTGGGCCCATGAAGCGACTGGCCCTGCGGACCGGTGTCCGCTGGAAGATCAGCATCGCCATCGCGGCGGTCGGCGCGCTCATCGCGGTGGCGCTGAGCCTCGTGGTGCACAACGCAGCCCGCGTCTCGATGATCGAGAACGCCCGCGAGGTACAGCTGGAGCGGCTGCTGGGCGCCCAGCGCTTCTACGAGGCGACGAGCATGCAGAGGGGCGGGCCGAAGTTCGGGGCGAAGCTCAACGACCCGACGATCCCGCAGACCCTGCGCGAGGAGGTCCGCAAGAACCGCCGGGCCACCCATGTGGAACAGGGGGCCGACGGGGTTCCCGAGGTCTGGGCGGCCGTGCCGCTGGCCAACGGGGACGTGCTCTCGCTGCACACCCGGTTCGCGGACCGCTCCGCCACGATCATGGACGACCTGGACCGGGCCCTGATCATCGGCTCGGTCTCGGTGGTCTTCGGCGGCTGCGCGCTCGGGGTGCTCATCGGCGGCCAGCTCTCGCGCCGGCTGCGCAAGGCGGCGGCCGCGGCGGGCCGGGTCGCCCAGGGGCAGACGGACGTACGGGTCAGGGAGGCCGTCGGCGGGGTCGTCCGCGACGAGACGGACGAGCTGGCGCGGGCGGTCGACGCGCTGACCGACGCGCTGAACGAGCGGATCGAGGCGGAGCGCCGGGTCACCGCGGACATCGCCCATGAGCTGCGTACCCCGGTGACCGGGCTGCTCACGGCGGCCGAGCTGCTGCCGCCGGGCCGCCCGACCGAGCTGGTCCGGGACCGGGCCCAGGCGATGCGGACGCTGGTCGAGGACGTGCTGGAGGTGGCCCGCCTGGACAGTGCGTCGGAGCGGGCGGAGCTGCAGGAGCTGCCTCTCGGCGAGTTCGTCAGCCGGCGGATCGGGCTGCTTGACCCCGATGTGACCGTGCAGGTGGTGCACGAGTCCTGGGTCTCCACGGACCCGCGCCGGCTGGAGCGCATCCTCGGCAACCTCCTCGGCAACGCCGCCAAGCACGGCTCCACCCCGGTGGAGGTCACGGTCGAGGGCCGGGTGGTACGGGTCCGCGACCACGGCCCCGGCTTCCCGGAGGAGCTGCTGCGGGACGGGCCGAGCCGGTTCCGTACGGGCTCCATGGACCGGGCCGGCCACGGGCACGGTCTCGGCCTGACGATCGCGGCGGGCCAGGCGCGGGTGCTGGGGGCCCGGCTGACCTTCCGCAACGCGGCGCCCTCGGGTGCGGCGGAGGGCACGGGCGGGGCGATCGCGGTGCTGTGGCTGCCGGAGCACGCGCCGACGGTGACGGGGAGCTTCCCGGTGCTGCGGATGGCGGATCAGCGGCAGGCGTCGGACTGAGCGGCACACCTGCTGGTCCTACGGGAACGCCGACGGCGACCCCGAGGCCCGACGGAGAAACGCCGACGGCGACCCCGAGGAGTGAGCCGTGAGGCTGTCCTCGACGTCGCCGTCGGTCGGGTGACCCGGGCGCACGCCCCGGGTACCGGGGTGTAACGGGTCCACTGAACGCTCTTCGGTTGTGCTGCGCGGCCGCCGGGTGCCGGGCATCGGCGGGTGGTGCCGGGTGCCTACGGCTGTCCGGTCCGGGGCCGCGCGGTTACGCCGGGCCGGATCAGATGGAGACGTGCACCGAGCGGAGGAACGCGGCCGGGTTCAGCGCCGAGCCGTAGTTCGGGGTGGTGCGGATCTCGAAGTGCAGGTGCGGGCCGCTGGAGTTTCCGGTGTTGCCGGACAGCGCGATCTTCTCGCCCGTCTTGACCTTCTCGCCGATCTTCACGTTGACCTTCGACAGGTGCGCGTACTGCGAGAACTTGCCGTTGGAGTGCTTGATCACGATGGCGTTGCCGTACGCGGGGCCGTCACCGGCGCCGTTCGGGCCGGCCTTCACGACGGTGCCGGTGTGGGCGGCCGTGACGGTGGTGCCGATCGGCACGGCGAAGTCCTGGCCGGAGTGCTTGGCGGCCCAGCGGGCGCCGCCGGTGCCGTAGCTGGCGGTCAGCTTGTACTTCTTGACCGGGGTCTTCCAGGAGGCGGCGTTCTTCTTCGCTGCCTTCTTCTTGTCCTCGGCCTTCTTCTTGGCGTCGGAGGCCTTCTTCACGGCCGTCTTCTTCGCCGCGTCCGCGGCCTTGGCCTGCGCGGCCGCCTGCTGGGCGACCGAGTCGGCGGTGGTGCTCGCGGCAAGGGGGGCAGCGGCGGCGGTGCCGCTGGAGGCGAACGCCGTTCCGGCACCCAGCACCACGGTCGCCCCCAGGCCGGCGGCCAGGACGGCGCCACGGACGCGGAAGGCGGACGGGCGGATGGTGTGCTGGTTCGTTGCGCGCTTCATACGAGGAAGTCCTCCGAAGGTGAGTGGACCCGGCGTGCTGTCCGGGCTTGCTCAACCTTGGTAACCCGCACCCCGGCCGATGCTCAAACACCCCATCTACGAAGAAAAGCCGTAGAGAGGGTGGGGGGAATTGACCGAGGTTGTCCCTCCGCGAGGGGGCGGCACCGGCGACGAAATCCTGCGCGCGAAAGACGTTTAACGCCTGTTCCACGGGGCCTTTTCCGGACATGGCACCGCGAAAAGGCCGTATCGCCCAGAACCTCGGAAGGGCCTGCCGACGCCGGGCCGAAGGTCCCGAGGCCGATCACGGCCCTTTCTACTGACCCGGGTAGTAGGCCTGTTTCGGCCTGTGCGCCTTGTCACCGCCGGTGGGACCTTGGTCCTTCCGTTTCGGGACCTTCGGCCCGCTACTTCACTACGCTGACGGGAAAGCGGCACCGCACCCCGGGGGATCCCATGACGGCCGAGAACACCCACGCACTGGACGGCATCGAGCTCGCGGACGCCGTCGCGTCCATCCGTAACCAGCTCATCGACGCGGCGACCCGGGCCACGGACCACCCGGTGTCCTTCGCGGTCGGCGACATCCAGATGGAGTTCACCCTCGAACTGCGCCGGGAGGCCAAGGCGGGCGGCAAGGTGAAGGCCTGGGTGGTCGAGGCGGGCGCGGACGCCGCCCGCACCACGGGCCGCACGCACAAGGTCGCCTTCACTCTGACCCCGCGCAACGCGGCGACGGGCGAGGCGTGGGAGATCGGGACCGAGGACGACGGGTCGACGGCGGGGTTCGGCGGGGCCGGGCAGCGGTGACCTCGGTGCACCTGGCCGACCGTACGGTCGTCGTCTCCGCGAGCCGGCAGGGCAGCGGCGTAATGATCACCGATCGCCTCGTCCTGACCTGCGCCCACGTGGTCAAGTCGGGCTCCGTCCACATCGCCCACCCCGCC
>NZ_JAFEUF010000219.1 GCF_016901035.1 Streptomyces durocortorensis | reverse complement strand
GGGCGGGCCCGTCTCGCCCGGCGCACCGGCTTCCGCGCCGGCCTCGCTTCCGTGGGGACCGCCCGTGGCGACGGCGGGCGGGTAGCCGCCGGGGACGGCGGGCCCCCCGGCCCCCCCCCCCGGGGGCCCCCCCGGTGACCCCCGGTGGGCGCCCCTTCGGCGTACGCAAGTCGCTTGCGGCTAGGCCGACTTCTCGTGGCGGCCGCCGTCGTTCTTGCCGATCGTGCGCGGCTCGCGCGGGACCAGCGTCGGGTTGACGTTGTCGCGGACGACGTCGGGCGTGATGACGACGCGGGCGACGTCCTTGCGGGACGGGACCTCGTACATCACGGACTGGAGGACTTCCTCCATGATCGCCCGCAGACCGCGCGCGCCCGTCTGGCGCAGGATCGCCTGGTCGGCGATGGCCTCCAGCGCCTCGCGCTCGAAGTCCAGCTCCACACCGTCGAGTTCGAAGAGGCGCTGGTACTGCTTGACCAGGGCGTTGCGCGGCTCGATGAGGATCTGGAGCAGGGCCTCGCGGTCCAGGTTGTGGACCGAGGTCAGCACGGGGAGACGGCCGATGAACTCGGGGATCATCCCGAACTTCACCAGGTCCTCCGGCATGACCTCCTGGAACTGGTCGCTCGCCTGGATCTCCCGCTTGGAGCGGATCGTGGCGCCGAAGCCGATGCCCTTGGCGCCGGCCCGGGACTCGATGATCTTCTCCAGGCCGGAGAACGCGCCGCCCACGATGAACAGCACGTTCGTCGTGTCGATCTGGATGAACTCCTGGTGGGGGTGCTTGCGTCCGCCCTGTGGCGGGACGGAGGCGGTGGTGCCCTCCAGGATCTTCAGCAGTGCCTGCTGCACGCCCTCGCCGGAGACATCGCGGGTGATCGAGGGGTTCTCGCTCTTGCGGGCGACCTTGTCGATCTCGTCGATGTAGATGATCCCGGTCTCGGCCTTCTTGACGTCGTAGTCGGCCGCCTGGATCAGCTTGAGCAGGATGTTCTCGACGTCCTCGCCGACATAGCCGGCCTCCGTCAGCGCCGTCGCGTCCGCGATGGCGAACGGGACGTTGAGCATGCGGGCCAGCGTCTGTGCGAGGAGCGTCTTGCCGGAACCCGTGGGGCCCAGCAGGAGGATGTTCGACTTGGCGAGCTCGATCGCGTCCTCACGACCGGCGCCGCCGCCGTTCTCCCCGGCCTGGACCCGCTTGTAGTGGTTGTACACCGCGACGGAGAGGGCCTTCTTCGCGGGCTCCTGCCCGACGACGTACCCCTCCAGGAACTCGTAGATCTCGCGGGGCTTGGGAAGCTCTTCCCAGCGCACCTCGCTCGTCTCGGCGAGCTCCTCCTCGATGATCTCGTTGCAGAGATCAATGCACTCGTCGCAGATGTACACACCGGGTCCTGCGATGAGCTTCTTCACCTGCTTCTGGCTCTTTCCGCAGAACGAGCACTTGAGCAGGTCGCCGCCATCACCGATGCGTGCCACGAGGTGCTTCCCCTTCGCCTGGGAGGCCGCCTGGTTCAGCGGCTCCTGGTGCCTCTAGTCGACGGTACCTTGCCTGGGCCCCCGTTCGGGCCCCCCTTGGCACGGTTCACACGGCCGTGGTCGTGCAAACGGAATGTGCCAAGGGGAAAGACCGACGTCAGAGCGATGCGCCCGCGGTGGTCTTGCGGGTCGAAACGATCTGGTCGACCAGACCGTACGCGAGGGCGTCCTCGGCCGTGAGGATCTTGTCGCGCTCGATGTCCTCGCTGATCTTCTCCAGCGGGGTCGTCGAGTGGCGGGCCAGCATCTCCTCCAGCTGCGTCCGCATGCGGAGGATCTCGTTGGCCGCGATCTCCAGGTCGGAGAGCTGCTCGCGGCCCGTCTGCGAGGACGGCTGGTGGATGAGGACGCGGGCGTGCGGGAGCGCCATACGCTTGCCCGGGGTGCCGGCGGCGAGCAGGACGGCGGCGGCGGAGGCCGCCTGGCCCATGCAGACCGTCTGGATGTCCGGCTTCACGAACTGCATCGTGTCGTAGATCGCGGTGAGCGCGGTGAACGAGCCGCCGGGGCTGTTGATGTAGATCGAGATGTCGCGGTCGGGGTCCATCGACTCCAGGCACAGCAGCTGCGCCATGACGTCGTTGGCCGAGGCGTCGTCGATCTGGACGCCCAGGAAGATCACGCGCTCCTCGAAGAGCTTCGCGTACGGGTCGTACTCACGCACACCCTGCGAGGTGCGCTCCACGAAGCGCGGGACGACGTAGCGGTTGTCCACCTGCGGGCCGGTGTAGAGGCCGCTCGCGGAGGCGCCGGAGAAGTTGTTCATGTGGGTGTTCACCATCCTGGTGGCGTTCTGGGGCTGGAGGTCTCGGCGTACGAGATGGGGGTGCGGGAGTGGTGCCGACGGTCCGGTGGAGACCGGATCAGGCACCGGTGCCGCCGCCGCCCGGGATGCCCGACGCGAACGTGATGATCTCGTCGATGAGGCCGTACTCCTTGGCCTCCTCCGCCGTGTACCAGCGGTCGCGGTCGCCGTCGCGGATGATCGTCTCGACGGTCTGGCCGGAGTGGCGGGCGGTGATCTCCGCCATCCGCGTCTTGGTGCGGAGCAGGTACTCGGCCTGGATCTTGATGTCCGAGGCCGTGCCACCGATGCCGGCCGAACCCTGGTGCATGAGGATGTCGGTGTTCGGGAGCGCGAAGCGCTTGCCCGCGGCGCCGCCGGTGAGCAGGAACTGGCCCATGGAGGCGGCCATGCCCATGCCGATGGTGACGACGTCGTTCGGGATGTACTGCATGGTGTCGTAGACCGCCATGCCGGCCGTCACCGAACCACCGGGGCTGTTGATGTAGAGGTAGATGTCCTTGTCCGGGTCGGCGGCAAGGAGGAGAAGCTGTGCGGTGATCTTGTTGGCGATGTCATCGTCGACCTGCTGACCGAGGAAGATGATGCGCTCGCCGAGCAGTCGGCTGTAGACCTGGTCACCGAGGCCTCCACCGAGGGACGGCTCTCCGGCGGCGTAGGGCATCAGATTCGTCACGTATCCACCTGCTCGTCTCTGACGGCTCCGGCCGTCTCAGCGTCTTCGTACCGGGCGGGTGAAGTCACTGCCCCACCCTTCCTCTTCATGGACCCTAACGCGCAGGTGGGACAACGCCATCCCGCTTCCGCAACTGTTCGCTGGGAGCGCAAGCTCCGCAGTGGGCACAAGGGTTCCGGGGCTCGTACAGCGATACGACGACGGGCCCCGAGCACATGGTGCGTTCGGGGCCCGTCGTTCGGATCAGGGCGAGGCTCAGGCCTCGTTCTTCTCCTCGGCCTTGTCGGCCGCCTTGTCCTCGGTGGCGGCCTCGGCCGTCTCCGCGGTCTCGGCGGTCTCGGCGGTCTCGGCGGAGTCCTCGTCGTCTTCCAGGTCGACGACCTCACCGTTGGTGTCGACGACCTTGGCGGCCTCGACGACGACGGCGAGCGCCTTGCCGCGGGCGACCTCGCCGACGAGCATCGGCACCTGGCCACCCTCGACGACGGCCTGGGCGAACTGGTCGGGGCTCATGCCGGAGGAGGCAGCACGCCGCATGAGGTGCTCGGTGAGCTCCTCCTGGTTGACGTTCAGCTTCTCCTTGTTGACGAGCTCGTCCAGGATGAACTGGGTCTTGATGCCCTTGATGGCCTGCTCGGAGGTCTCGTTCTCGAACTCCTCCAGGGTCTTGCCCTGGATCTCGAGGTACTTCTCGAGGTCGAGACCCATCTGACCGAGCTGGTGGTGCTCCAGGTTGTGCTTGCGGGTCTGGACCTCGTCCGCGAGCAGCTTCTCCGGGATCGGGACCTCGGCGAGCTTCAGCAGCTCCTCCAGGACGCGCTCCTGGGCCTGGGTGGCCTGGTCGTACTGCTTGGTGGTCTCCAGGCGCTTGCGGCTGTCCGCCTTCAGCTCCTCCAGCGTGTCGAACTCGCTGGCCATCTGGGCGAAGTCGTCGTCCAGCTCGGGGAGCTCACGGGCGGCGACGGCGGTGACCTTGACGGTGACCTCCGCGGCCTTGCCCTCGGCGGAGCCGCCCTTCAGCTCGGAGGTGAAGGTGGCCTCGCCACCGGCCTCCAGGCCGGTCACGGCCTCGTCGATGCCGTCGAGGAGCTCGCCGGAACCGATGGTGTACGAGACACCGGCGGCCACGCCGTCCTCCAGGACCTCGCCGTCGACCTTGGCCTCCAGGTCGATCGTGACGACGTCGCCGTCGGCGGCGGCGCGCTCGACCGGGTTGGTGGCGGCGAAGCGCTCACGGAGCTGCTCCACGGCCTTCTCGACCTCTTCGTCGGTGACCTCAAGGGCGTCGACGGTGACCTCGATGCCGGAGTAGTCCGGGATCTCGATCTCGGGGCGTACGTCAACCTCGGCGGTGAAGGCCAGCAGCTCGCCGTCCTTCAGCTCGGTGATGTCGACCTCGGGCTGGCCGAGGACGTTCAGCTCACCCTCGTTGACCGCCTCGGTGTAGAACTTCGGGAGGGCGTCGTTGACGGCCTCCTCCAGCACCGCACCGCGGCCGAACCGCTGGTCGATGACCCGGGCGGGGATCTTGCCCTTGCGGAAGCCCTTCACCGTGACCTGCTGGTTGATCTTCTTGTACGCCGCGTCGAGGCTGTCCTTGAGCTCCTCGAAGGGCACCTCGATGCTGAGCCGAACCCGAGTCGGGTTCAGGGTCTCCACGGCGCTCTTCACGGTTCGGTCTCCTTGGTGGCTGACTTCTTGGGGTTCTGCTCGACCGCCGATCGGCGGCTTCGCGGACCGAGCCCGGTACATCAGACACACGGGCACGCATTTTGCATAGTAACGGCAAGGGGGAGGACTCCCACAATGCGATCTTGCTGGTGGTCGGGGTGGCCGGATTCGAACCGACGACCTTCCGCTCCCAAAGCGGACGCGCTACCAAGCTGCGCCACACCCCGTCGGTGCGACACGTAGGGTACATGCACGGCGACCGCGGTTCCGCCGCTTTACGGGGCGGCTCCCCCGGGGTCGGACCGACTCCGGCGCGAGCCGGGTCCGGCGGTCGGCACAACGGGTGTGCGGGCACCGCCGCCGACCCGCTACGATGCTCTTCGTGCCGCGGTCCACGGACCTGCGGTGCGAGCCTTGCGGGCGTAGCTCAATGGTAGAGCCCTAGTCTTCCAAACTAGCTACGCGGGTTCGATTCCCGTCGCCCGCTCCACGCAGTCGAAGGCCCGGCCGGAGAATGATTCTCCGGCCCGGCCCTCGTGCGTTGCCTCCGCTTCCGAAGCTGATCCGACAGCAGTGTCGGATCTGTCAGAAGCTGATCTGGTTGATGGTGTCGGCTATCGAGTTCATGAACCTGTTGATCGACGGAGCCATGCCGGTCGATGCCAGGAAGAAGCCGAAGAGCACGGCGACGATCGCGGGACCGGCCTTGATCGAGCCGCCACGGATCATTACCACCAGGATGACCGCGAACAGCAGCACCATAGACAGTGAAATAGCCACGTCTGATCACACCCTCGGTCGGTCCGCCTTGCCGGCCCGGAAGCGTGCACCACCGCGCGCCCCGTCGCCTCCATCGTGCCACCAACTCCCCCGTGGTTGCTGCCGGGTGACGGAACGGAGTGACGGGATCCCGCCATCCTTCACGGCCGGGGCCGGCGCGGTGACGGAAGGCGGGACAGGGAGGGGCCCGCCCCGGGCCCGGCAGGCGCGCGGGAGCCGCGTCGCCCGCGCGCTCCCTGTGCGTCGGCTGTGAAATCCCGGCGGCCGAATATCAGCGACGGCGATCGTTTCCGCATCCCCACACTTCGTTCACAGCCAATTGACGGCGCGGATGCGACGTAATTCACTCCGGCCAACGCCCTGGCGATATGCCCTGTTTAAGCGGGATCAAGTGTGTCATAGCGGGCGGTGTTCGACGGTTTCACATTCGAATAGAGGGGAACACGCGATATCTCCCCGCAGTTTTACGCGAGACAATCGACCGGTCTAAGGTGCCTTAGATGTTCCAAGCTCCGAGCGTATTTCAGAGGGCCCCGCTCCCCCCGGCGACCCGGGAGTCGGAGCCCAGACACGATCAGACGCTCTCTGCCACCACCACCGCGCCCCGGCCCGCTCCCGGGACCAGCGCTCCGGCCGCCGCCGCTCCGGCGCCCGCGGCGGCGAAGAAGCGCGACCCCTACTTCGACAATGTGAAGTATCTGGCCATTGTCCTCGTCGCGGTGGCGCACGCCTGGGAACCCGTGATGGACGGCAGCCGCGCCACCCGCGCGCTGTACATGGTCGTCTACATGTTCCACATGCCGGCCTTCATCCTCATCTCCGGCTATTTCTCCCGGTCGTTCGACATGACGGCGCCCAAGGTGAAGCGGCTGATCACCTCGGTCGCGGTGCCGTACGTGCTGTTCGAGACGGCCTATTCGCTCTTCAAGCGGTACGCGGACGATTCGCCCGACATGGCGATCAGCCTGATAGACCCGTTCTTCCTGACCTGGTTCCTGATCGCCCTGTTCATCTGGCGCGTGACCACGCCGATCTGGCAGTCGATCCGCCACCCGCTGCCGGTGGCGCTCGCCATCGCCATGCTCGCCTCCGTCTCCCCCGACATCGGCGACGACCTCGACCTCCAGCGGGTGCTGCAGTTCCTGCCGTTCTTCGTGCTCGGCCTGCTGATGAAGCCCGAGCACTTCCAGCTGGTCAGGCGGCGCGAGGTGCGGCTGCTGTCCGTGCCGCTGTTCGCGGGCGCGCTGCTGTTCGCGTACTGGGTCGCCCCCCACATGCAGCTCGGCTGGCTCTACCGCGCCAACAGCGCGCAGGAGATGGACGCACCGTGGTGGTCGGGCGCGGTGATGACGCTCGCGATGTTCGGCTGCGCCCTGGCGCTGACGATCGCCTTCCTGGCCTGGGTGCCCGGTCGGGCCCGGTGGTTCACGGTGCTCGGCGCCGGAACGATCTGCGGCTATCTGCTGCACGGCTTCCTGATCAAGGGGGCCGAGTACGCGGGCCTGTTCGACCGCTACACCTGGCTCTCCGACCCGGCCGGGCTGGTCGTCGTCTCGCTCGTGGCGGCGGTGGCCGTGACGCTGATGTGCACCCCGCTGGTGGGCCGCGCGCTGAAGTGGGCCACCGAGCCGGACATGGACTGGGCGTTCCGCAAGGCCCCTGCGAAGCGCTGAGCCTCCGGGAGAACCGGCCGTTCCGCGGACCGGCCGCCGCCCTCCCCGCCGTTACCCCTGCTCCACCCGCCGGCCCGGCCGCGGGTGGATCAGTGCGTCTGCGGGTTGGCCGGATTCTTTCGGTCGGAGGGTGATTCGTCGCCGACCAGCCCCAGCAGCCTCCGTACCTGCGCATACTTCGCCGTCAGCCGGGTACGGGTCGCCTCCTCCAGGACCGCGAGCCGGGCGGGATCCGCGTTGTGGGCGAGGTCCGCCTCCTTGACCAGCAGCGCCCCCGGGGTGGCCAGGATCCGCGCGGTGTACGAGGACAGCTCCTCCCCCGACCGCTTGGTCACCGCAAGGACGATGTCCTTCACCTCCTGCGGCAGGGCGGCGTCCGCCAGCCACTGAGCCGAGAGCGCGTCGTCCTCGACCGCGTCGTGCAGCCAGGCCGCCGCGATCTGCCCGTCGTCGCCGCCGCGCACCCGTACGCCTTCGGCCACCGCCGCCAGGTGTTCCACGTACGGGCGGCCCGCCTTGTCGGTCTGGAGCTCGTGGGCCTCACGGGCGATGGCCTCCACCTCGGAGACGCTCAGATGCCGTTCAGTCATGGGCCGAGCCTACGGCCGCACCCGGAGCCGTATCCAAACTCGCCCTGCTCCGGCGGCTGTTGGCGCGACACTCTCGCGGATCAAACAGACAAAAGCTGACAATCTGACGGCGTCATAGTTGCAGGGTCAATCGTTCGGTAAACTAATTACTGATGGATTCTTGATGCCCCCTTGACCAGCTCTTGACCGACCCCGAAGGATCAGGCTCATCGGACACGCAGACACCCTCCTCGCCATGGGCGGCGCCTTCCTGGCCGCTGCCGTCCTCGCCCGCCTCGGCGGCCGTATCGGGCTGCCGACGATCCCCCTGTTCATCCTGGCCGGAATCCTCCTCGGCCCGCACACCCCCGGATACACGCTCCTCTCGAACCCGCACGACCTGGAGATGCTCTCCGCGCTGGGACTCGTCCTCCTGCTCTTCTACCTGGGGCTCGAGTTCCACATGGACGACCTCAAGACGGGCGGCCGGAAGATGGCCATCGCGGGCGGGACGTATCTCGTCCTGAACGTCGGCGCCGGTCTGATATTCGGCTTCGCGCTGGGCTGGGGCACCTCGGAGGCGCTGGTCCTCGCCGGTGTCCTCGGCATCTCCTCGTCCGCGATCGTCACGAAGATCCTGGTGGACCTCGGGCGCATCGGTAATCCGGAGACCCGGCCGATCCTCGGCATCATCGTCGTCGAGGACGTCTTCCTCGCCCTGTACCTGGCCGCGCTCCAGCCGATCCTGTCCGGTGCGGACAGCCTCTCGGCCGCGCTGATCGACGGCGGCAAGGCCTTCGGCTTCCTGCTGCTGCTCGCCCTGGCGGCCCGGTTCGGTACGAAGATCATCGGCAAGCTCATGAACACCAAGGACGACGAGCTGCTGGTCATCTCGTTCCTCGGCATGGCCGTGTTCGTCGCCGGTGTCTCCGAGATGTTCGGTGTCGCCGACGCGATCGGCGCCTTCATGGTCGGCCTGATGCTCGGCTCCACCTCGTCCGGCGACCGCATCCTCAAGCTGGTCCACCCGCTGCGGGACGCGTTCGGCGCGATCTTCTTCTTCGCCTTCGGTCTCTCCATCGACCCGGGCGACCTGCCGAGCGTGCTGTGGCCGGTGCTGGCGGCCGTCGTGCTGACGCTCGCCATGAACATCGCGGCCGGTCTGGCGGCGGCGAAGGTGTACTCCTTCGGCGCGCAGGCCACGTCCAACATCGCCACGACGCTCGTCGCCCGCGGTGAGTTCGCGCTCATCCTGGCCACGATGGCGGCTGCCGCCGGACTGGACGAGCGGCTCTCGCCGTTCATCGCCGGTTACGTCCTCCTGCTCGCCGTCCTCGCGCCGCTGGCCGCCGGACGCTCGCACTGGCTGGCCCGCATCCTGCCGGGCGGCCGCAAGAAGGACGACAACCAGGACCAGGAGCAGGTTCCGGTGTCGGTCTGAGCACCAGCTGTTGAGCACCACCGGCTGAGCACCACCGGACGGCGGAGAGGCGCCCCGATACCCGGCCACCGGGTGACGGGCGCCTCTCCGCCGTCCGGGGTCCGTGTGAGTCCGCGTGTGCCCCTTCGGGTGCCGGGGGCCCTCAGGCCCGGCGGGAGAGCAGCAGCAGCGCCCGGTCGTCGTTGACGTCCTTGGCGCAGGCCTCGATCAGATGCCAGGCCGCGCCCTCGAAGCCGGTGGAGACATAGCGGTCGGCCTCGCCCGTCAGCCGGTCGATGCCCTCGGCGATGTCCCGGTCGGAGGACTCCACCAGTCCGTCGGTGAACAGCATGAGGACGTCGCCGGGTGCGAGCGAGCCCTTCACCGCGTCGAACTCGGCCCCGTCGTAGACGCCGAGCAGGGGCCCCTCCCCCGACTTCTCCTCCCACTGGCCGCTGCCCGCGTGCAGTTGGAGGGCCGGCGGGTGCCCCGCGGAGTAGATCTCGTAGTCGCCCGACTCCAGGTCCAGCACCAGGTGGATGGAGGTGGCGAAGCCCTCGTCCCAGTCCTGGCGCAGCAGATAGCCGTTGGCGGCGGGCAGGAAGGCGTGCGGGGCCAGCGAGCCGAGCAGCCCGCCGAAGGCCCCGGACAGCAGCAGGGCCCGGGAGCCCGCGTCCATGCCCTTGCCGGAGACGTCGGTGAGGACGGCCTCCAGCGTGCGGCCCCCGTGGGTGCGGGCCGCGACGACGAAGTCCCCGGAGAACGACTGGCCGCCGGCCGGGCGCAGGGCCATCTCGCGGTGCCAGCCCTGCGGCAGCCGGGGCAGGGCGCTCTGCACCCGGATGCGTTCGCGCAGGTCGAAGAGCATCGTCCCGCCGCCCCGCCAGGGCACGCCGACCCGGGCCCGGAACTGGGCGAGGACCAGCCCGAAGAACCCGCAGGCGGCGACCACGAGCACGGTGCCGGGGGTGACCCGGGCGGGGCCGTCCAGGTACGGGCCGAGGGTCAGCGCCTCGATGATCAGGGCGACGGCGGCCGTCGCGTACAGACCCAGCAGGCTGGCGGGGCGCAGCACGAGGCCGCCCGCCACGATGGGCAGGGCGAGGGCGGCCGGGTCGATCCAGAGCGGGCTGACGACGGTGGCGAAGGTGATGGCCGGGATCGTCAGCAGCAGACCGGCCAGGGCGATCCAGTCGGAGCCGTCGCCGCGGAAGTAGTCGACCCCGGATTTGCGCACACCGACGCGGACCCGGTGCGTCTTTCTGCGCCACCGGGCCCAGAAGTCGTCTGCTCCTCCGCTACGGGCCACTGCCGGGACCTTATCCACCCGGACGCCTCCGGTGCAGGGGTACCCCGGTGACAATGCGCTCGAAATGGGGTCGTCCGCGCGTTCCCGTCGGCCTTCTTCGGACGGATTTCAGCCTTTCCCGCTGTCGGAGGGGCCCGTCGGCTGGCACCGGGGGCACCAGAAGAGGTTGCGGGAGACGAGGTCCGCGGTGCGGATCTCCGTACCGCAGATGTGGCAGGGCAGGTTCGCGCGCCGGTAGACGTAGACCTCGCCGCCGTGGTCGTCCTTGCGGGGCGGGCGGCCCATGGCCTCGGGGAGGTGTTCGGGGCGGACGGTGTCGATCCGGTTGTTCCGGACGCCTTCGCGCATCAGGTCGGCCAGGTCCGCCCAGATCGTGTCCCACTCGGCGCGGGTGAGGTCGCGGCCCGTGCGGTACGGGTCGATGCCGTGGCGGAAGAGGACCTCGGCGCGGTAGACGTTGCCGACGCCCGCGATGACCTTCTGGTCCATCAGCAGCGCGGCGATGGTGGTCCGGCTGCGGGAGATCCGCTGCCAGGCCCGCTCCCCGTCCTCGTCGCCGCGCAGCGGGTCCGGTCCCAGGCGCTCGTGTATGGCGCGCTTCTCGGGCTCGGTGAGCAGGGCGCAGGTGGTGGGGCCGCGCAGGTCCGCGTAGTGGCCGGCGTTGACCAGGCGGAGGCGGACGGTGTCGGTGGGCGGCGGGGGCGGGGCGGCGCCGAAGCCGAGCTTGCCGAAGAGGCCGAGGTGGATGTGGACCCAGCCGGTGTCCCCGAAGCCGAGGAAGAGGTGTTTGCCGTGGGCGTCGGTGGCGGTGAGGGTGCGCCCGTCGAGGAGGGCCGCGCTGTCGGAGAACTTGCCCTGCGGGCTGCTCACCCGGACCGGCGCGCCCGCGAACCGTTCGGTGTGGTCGTCGGCGAGGCGGCGGATGGTGTGTCCCTCGGGCACGGCGGGGCTCCTGCGGTCCGGGCGGGCGGTGACATGACCGTGGGCGCGCCGCCCGGGCGCGCGGGCGGCGGGGGGGGGGGGGGCCGCCCGTACGGGGTGTGGTGGGGGCGGCCGCCGGGGCCCCGCCCGGACAAGGCGAACCGG
>NZ_JAFEUF010000218.1 GCF_016901035.1 Streptomyces durocortorensis | reverse complement strand
GTCCCCGCGTGCCCCGGCGCTTCCCCCTCCCGCCACGCCGCCACCCGGAATCCGTACACCGCCGGACGGGGCAGGCTGTTGTACGCCCACGGGGTGGAGAAGTAGTACGCGCCCGTGTCGTACAGCACCACCACATCGCCCTCGGCCAGCTCCGGCAGCTCCTCGCCGTACGCCACCACGTCCCCCGCGAAGCAGCACGGCCCCGCGATGTCCTGCGCCAGCACCGGGCCGTCCTTCGGAGCGCCGTCCGGGCCGAACGCCCCGATCCGCAGCGGCCAGGCGTCGGGCATCAGGACGGTACGGGTGGCGGTCTGCGCTCCCGCGTGGGTGAGCGCGATCCGGCGGCCTCCGGCGTCCTTCGTGTACTCCACCCGGGCCCCGATGAACCCGTTCTTCGCCAGCAGCGACCGGCCGAACTCCGTGACCAGGGCGTAGCGCCCGGAGAAGAGGCCAGGAGCGGCCGCCGTCAGGGCCGACACGTACTCCGCGTACGTGGGGCGCACGGTCTCGTCGGCGAAGTTGACGGGCAGCCCGCCGCCGATGTCCAGGCTCGTGATCTGCCGGACCCCCAGCGTGGCGTTGATCTCCTCGGCCAGTTCGTACGTCCGGGCCACCCCGGCCGCGATCAGCTCCAACGGGCAGCCCTGGGAACCCACATGGGCGTGCAGCCGGGTCAGCCACGGCCGCTCCCGGAAGGCCCCCACGACCGCCTCGCGGGCCCCCGGGTCGCGCAGGGCCACCCCGAACTTCGACGTGTCCGTCGCCGTGCTCATCGGCCCGATCGAGCCACCGCCCACCTGGGGATTGACCCGCAGCCCGAGTACCGAGGCGGTGCCCGGGTTCCGCAGGGCGTCGATGCGGCGCAGTTCGTCGAGGCTGTCGGCGTTGACGGCCACGCCCAGGGCGAGCGCCAGCCGGATCTCCTCACGGGTCTTGGCGGGGGAGTCCAGGACGATCCGGGACGCGGGGAACCCGGCCTCCAGGGCGAGGCGCAGTTCCCCGGGGCTCGCCACCTCGCACCCCATGCCGCAGTCGGCCAGCAGCCTCAGCACCGGGATGAGGGAGCAGGCCTTGGCCGCGAAGGTGTGCAGCATTCCGGGGGTTGCGGCGAAGGCGTCGTGCAGGGCACGGACGGAGGCGCGTACCCCCTCCGTGTCGATGAACCCGGCCACCGGGCCGCCCTCGCCCAGCAGCCCCTGCCGGACGGCCGCTTCGACGACGGCGTCGAAGCGGGCGGCGGGCGGTGCCGTGCCGTCCTCGTGGTGGGGTGCGGAAGTCGTCTGCGTCATACGGCCAGCGTCCCTGATGGCTGCCCCCGGGGTCATGCGATCAGGCCGACCACGGCCTCCGGTGTCAGCATCCGGAAGGTGAAGGCCTGATGGAAGTAGAGGTGGATGCTGGTGGCGTCGTGGTCCGCGTAGCCGATCGACAGGTCCTGGCCCAGGCAGAGTTCGAAGTCCCCGCCCCGGGTGGACAGCAGCACACCGCCCTTGACCGCGGGTGCCCACAGGATCTCGTCGTCCACCAGCCGGCTCAGGTGGGTCTTGACCGGATACCCGTGGTCCGAGGTCTCCGCCGCCTCGGTGAACGCGTCCGCGCCGAGCAGCAGCCGGTACGGTCCGTCGACTCCGGCCAGCCGCAGCCGCGTCACGGCCTGGCTGACCGCCACCGGATAGTCCCGCGCGTCGGCGGGCAGCGGCAGCGGCTCGTGCGAGGAGCCGTCCCGCAGGCCGGTGATCCCGGCCGCCCCGTACCCGTCGATGATCGCCATGTCCTCGGCGAACGCACAGGTGCGGGCCGCGTCCTTGACGGGCTGCCAGTCGCTGTCGGCGGAGCCGCGCTCCACGTCGTCCACGGCCTGGCGGGTCACCGTGAACGGCACCCGCCACTCGACGACCGGCATCGACGTGCGGGCCCGCGCCACCACGTCCGGGGTGGGCGGATCGATGTCGCGCAGATGGCCGTCGCCCACGGCGGCCAGCGTCGGACCGTCCGGATCGGACACGTCGACGACCCGGCGGCCGGCCACATGGCGGCGGAAGGTGCGTCGGGCCTCCTCCTCGATCTCGGCCCAGGCGGACGGGGTGACCGGTGCGAGTTCGCGGTGCAGATTGTTCATCACTGGGCACTTTCTTGCAGGCTGCCGATGCGCAGCGAACCGTGGTCGGGACCGGCCGGGACCGGCTCCTGCCGAACGGGGTCAGCCGGGACAGGCTCCTCCCGGATGACGTCGGGTGCCGGTTCCGGCCGGTCCCCGGAGCCGGTCAGGGAGGGCAGGGGCGGCGGGTCGTCCAGGAAGTCGGCGCGGGGGGCGAAGAAGAGGGAGCCGGTGACCGCGGTGGAGAAGTCCAGGATGCGGTCGTGCGTCCCGGGCGGATCGCCGAGGAACATGTTGCGGAGCATCCGCTCGGTCACGTCGGGATCGGCTGCGTACCCGATGAAGTACGTACCGAACTCACCCTTCCCGAAGCTCCCGAACGGCATGTTCGCCCGCAGGATGTCCCGCTCGGTGCCGTCCGGGTCGGTGATGGTGTTGAGCGCGAGGTGGGAGTCGGCGGGCTTGTCCTCCTCCGGGAACTCGATGTCGTCGAGCTTGGTGCGGCCGATGACGCGTTCCTGCTCCTCGACGGTGAGCGCGTTCCAGGCCGTCAGGTCGTGCAGATACTTCTGTACGACGACGTAGCTGCCGCCCTCGAAGTCCGGGTCGTCCTCGGCGCCGACCAGCGCCGCCGCTCGGGCGTCGTCGCCGACCGGGTTCTCCGTACCGTCCACGAAGCCGAGCAGGTCCCGGTGGTCGAGATAGCGGAACCCGTGCGTCTCGTCGACGATCCGCAGGGCTCCGCCGAGCTTGTCGAGCAACTGGGCCGCCCACGCGTAACAGACGTCCATCCGCTCGGCCCGGATGTGCAGCAGCACGTCGCCAGGCGTCGCCGGCGCGTGGTGCAGCGGCCCCCGCAGCTCCGGGAACGGGTGGAGCTGGGCCGGGCGCGGCCCGGCGAACAGCCGGTCCCAGGCGCTGGAGCCGAAACCCGCCACACAGGCGAGATCGGCGTCCGGGAACCGGAAGCCGAGCGACCGGGCCACGGCCGCGAGATCCGGCAGCACGTCACGTACCGCGCTCTCGCCGCCCGGCTCGATCGTGCCGACCAGGATCAGCGCCGCGTTGGTCAACGGCGCCACGACGGGCTGTACGGAGACGGGATCGGGGACGGCGTCGGGCATGGGCGGCACTCCGGTACGAAGGTGAACAGGGCTCGCAGCCACTAAGCCACGTCCCGCAGCCCCCTGCACCCGGGGTGGACCGGCCGGGTCAGCCCGAATCGCCCCGCCCGCCGCACCGCCCGCACGTCCGGAGCGCCCGGCCGGGTCAGCCGGCCCCGGCCCCGGATGCGGCCCCGGATGGGACCGCCCGGGTCAGCCCGCCCCGACCTCGGACCGGTCGCCGCCCCAGAGCGTGTGGAACGAACCCTCCCGGTCCGTACGCCGGTAGGTGTGCGCCCCGAAGAAGTCCCGCTGGCCCTGGGTGAGCGCGGCGGGCAGCCGGTCCGCGCGCAGCCCGTCGTAGTACGCGAGCGCGGCGGCGAAGCCCGGCGTCGGTACGCCCTGGCGCACGGCCTCGGCCACCACTGCCCGCCAGTCCTCCTGCGCCGCGCCGATCTCCTGCCCGAACTCCTTGTCGGAGAGCAGGCTGACCAGGTCGGGCCGGTTGTCGTAGGCGGCGCGGATACGGTCGAGGAAGGCCGCCCGGATGATGCAGCCCGCCCGCCAGATCGCCGCCACGGAGCCGAGGTCGATGTCCCAGTCGTAGGCTTCGCTGCCCGCCCTGATCTGGTGGAAGCCCTGCGTGTACGAGACGATCTTGGAGGCGTACAGGGCCTGCTCCACCCGGTCCGCGAACGCCGCCGCCCCCGCCTCGTCGAGCGGCTCGGGCGTGGGCCCCGGCAGGCCGTGCGCCGCCTCCCGCAGATCGGCGTGGCCGGACAGCGACCGGGCGAAGACCGCCTCGGCGATCCCCGACACCGGGACGCCGAGGTCGAGCGCGATCTGCACGGTCCAGCGTCCGGTGCCCTTCTGCTCGGCCCGGTCCTGCACGATGTCGACGAACGGCTTCCCGGTCGCCGCGTCGGTGTGGGCGAGGACCTCCGCCGTGATCTCGATCAGGTACGAGTCGAGGCGGCCGGTGTTCCACGTACGGAAGACGTCGGCGATCTGCGCGGGGGAGTACCCGGCGACGGCGCGCAGCAGGTCGTACGCCTCGGCGATGAGCTGCATGTCCGCGTACTCGATGCCGTTGTGGACCATCTTCACGAAGTGACCCGCGCCGTCCGGACCGATGTGCGCGGTGCACGGCGTGCCGTCCTTCGCCTGCGCGGCGATCCTCGCCAGCATCGGGCCCAGCGAGGCGTACGACTCCGCCGAACCGCCCGGCATGATGCTGGGCCCGTTCAGCGCGCCCTCCTCGCCGCCGGAGATCCCCACCCCGACGAAGTGGATCCCGCGCTCGCGCAGCTCCTTCTCGCGCCGGCGGGTGTCCTCGAAGTGGGCGTTCCCGCCGTCGATGATGACGTCGCCCTCCTCCAGCAGCGGCGCGAACTCCTGGATCACCGCGTCGGTGGGATCTCCTGCCTTCACCATGATCACCAGGCGTCGGGGACGCTCCAGCGCGGCCACGAACTCCTCGGGCGTGTGCGCGGCGATGAACGTGCCCTCGTCGCCGAACTCCTCGACCAGGGCGTCGGTCCGGGCCGTGGTGCGGTTGTGCAGGGCGACGGTGTAACCGTTGCGGGCGAAGTTCCGGGCGAGGTTGCGGCCCATGACCGCGAGTCCGGTGACGCCGATCTGAGCAGTGCCGCTCATCTGTGTGCTCCTGGGGTGCGGTACGTGCCGCTCTTCGGGTGCGTTGCTTCGGTCAGGGGAGTACGGGCGCGGGGACAGCCGTGTTCAGGCGCGGGCGCTCTTCAGATGCCCGCTCAGGGCGAGGGCGAGGCGGTCGTGCCGCCGGTGGCGGGATCGGTTCCGGGATGGCCCGCCACCGGCGAGGGCTCCAGGAGCGCGTCGTCGTCCCCCGGCTCGGGGATCACGTGCATCGCGGCCTCCTCGGCCGACGCCGCCGCCCCGTCGATGCCCACGTCGCTGGCGGTGAGGGTCGCCGGGACGGTCCCTTCCGCCTGCTGGGTCAACCGCCCGGCGCGCGCCACGCCCACCTCGTTGTCCCAGGGCTCGCCGTCACCGCCCACGAGATCGCCCACGCCGTCGCCGAGAGATCCGTCGGGCTCGGGAACCTCCCTGGTCAGCCGGGTTTCGAGGGACTCGCCGGTGTGCCGCTCGTTGGCCGTGGTGCCGAGCCCCTCGACCACCCACGGGCGGTCCGGGGGCGCGTAGCCCTCGTCCAGCGGGTCACCGGTGCCGGACGGGTCCATGAGCGTGTCCTCCGCGCCGAGCTGCTCGGCGGGGTCGGAAGCCTCGGGTTCCTGAGGCTGGTAGACGTCGTCCCCCCAGTCGGTGTCGCTCATGGCGCGTCCTTTCCTCCGGGAGCCTCCGGGAGGACCGAATACCACTGTCCCCTGTACGCAATTCCACTCCGGTCCTGCTCCGGCCGCAAAGGGAAGATCGGATTCGGGTGCCCCGCGCGGGTGGCGTGCAACGGTCCGTACGCAGGTCGCGCCCCGTTCCCCGGCGCACGGAGACTCTTGGACGCCGGGCTGTTCGAATCGTCGAACGGCCCGGCATCGGGTGACCCTCCATGGGGTACGGACAGCAGTCGCCCGGGGGCGAACACCAGCAGCAGGGCCCATGGCCGCCGTACGCGGGACAGCCGCCCACTGCCGGAGGCGGCGCGCCCTGGAACGCGCACCCCGGCGCGCCCCCGTCGCCGCCCCCGTCCGGGGGCGGCCGCCGCCGTAGCTCGCTCATCGCGGTCGTCGCGGCCACCACCGTCGTGCAGGCCGCCGGGATCACCGGATTCCTGGTGCTCGGCGGCGACGGGGACGACGGGAAGCCGGAAGCGGGATCCACCGGAGCGGGCGGCGTCTCGCCGTCCGCGTCCCCGGGGAGCCACGGGGCGGAGCCGAGGACGGCACCGCGCCCCTCGTGCCCGGCTGGAAGACGGTGACCAACCCCAAGCGCGGCATCGCCTTCGACGTGCCTGTGGACTGGGCCGTCAAGTCGTCCGGATGGGTGACGTACGTCGCGGAGAACGGCGACCCCGAGGAGACCCCGCTCGTCGGGTTCGCCGCCCCGGCGATCCTCAAGGAGAAGTGGTGCCGGTCCGACGACGACGGCAACGGCACCCAGGACGACACCCCCCTGGCCTCCGTGGGTTCCCGGGCCGAGCCCGACGCCCGCGACACCGCCGAAGCGGCCCGGGAGAACGCCCGCCTGTGGGTCTACGGCAGCTACGCCCAGCCTGCGAAGGAGAAGGTCGCCACCGGGGCCGCGAAGCCGTTCACCACGAAGTCCGGCATCACCGGGAGCGTGGCGACGGCCACCTCCACCGGCGTCGACGGAACGGGCCGCTGCGCCTACGACGGCAAGGCGACCGCGTTCGCCTTCGAGAACCCCGCGGGGGAGACCCTCTCCTGGACGTTCGTCGGTGTCCGAGGCGTCGACGACGAGGTGCCCGAGCCGACCGTGCTGAAGATCCTCGGCACGGTCCGGCTCGTCGACGGCGCACCCTGACCTCCCGTGCCACCAGGACGGGCCCCGGCCGACGCGGCGGTTTCTAGGGGCCCTTCCGCTCCCCCGTACACTCGGCCCATGGGACGCAGCGCCGAGCCGAGTGAGTGGCCGCACCGGGCCTGCTCCGCGCTGCCCCCGTTCGCCGCCCGCGCGGCCGTGCCCCCGGCGCCCGCGGACGCGGCGCCCGGAACGGGCCGTACCGCGCTGCACGGCCACGGCTAGCGATCTTCGCGACTGTTCCCGGCAGCGGCATCCGGCGTTCCACGATCGGCTCCACAGCACCACGCGGCCCACGGCGCACCCGCCCGTGCCGCTTCCCGGCGACGGCGCACCACCCGGCCGACGCCGCACTCGAAGGGATCATCGTGAAGCTGAGCGACCTCATGGCCGGCCAGGACCACCATGCGCTGCGGGGCACCCCCGACCGCACGGACGTCACCGCCGGCGTGACGTTCGACGCGGACCGGGTCACCCCCGGTTCCGTCTTCGCCGCGGTGCCCGGCCATGCCGCCGGCGGCCCGCACGCCGTCGCCCCGGCCGTCGCACGCGGCGCGGTCGCCGTACTCGTCGACGAACAGGCGCCGCCCCTGCCCGCGGCACTGGGCGACGTGTGCGCCGTACGCGTCCCCGACGTCCGCAAGGCCGCGGCGGTGGTGGCCTCCCGCTACTTCGGCGAACCGGGCCGGGCGATGGACCTGATCGCCATCACCGGGACCAACGGCAAGACATCCGTCTCGTACATGACCGAGTCGGTGCTGCGGCTCGCCGAGCGGGCCCGGGTCGGAGTGATCGGCACCGCGGGCAGCCGGATCGGGGACGAGGTCATCCCGATGCCGCCCTCGGTGCTCAGCACTCCGGAATCGCCCGATCTCCAGTACCTGTTGGGGCACATGCGCGACCGGGCGTGCGGAAGCGTCGTCCTGGAGGCCACGTCGATGGGGCTGCTGACGCACCGCCTGGACCGGACGTTCATCGACGTCGGCGTCTTCACCAACCTGACCCAGGACCACCTCGACGACCACGGCACCATGGAGAACTACCGGGACGCCAAACTCCGCCTCTTCCAGGGCCTGTGCCGACGCGCCGTGGTCAACGCCGACGACCCCGTGGGTGCCGGGATCCGGAAGCTGATGCCCGGCGCGGTGACCACGTACGCGCTGGACGGCGACGCGGACTACCGCGCGAGCGATCTCACCGTGGACGCCTCGGGCACCCGGTTCACCCTGCACCACGACGGCCGCAAGTATCCGGCCGCGATCCCTTCGCCGGGCCGGTTCTCGGTCTCCAACGCGCTGGCCACGGTGGCCGCGTGCCACCTCCTGGGCCACGGTCTGGCCGGGCTGGTGGACGCGCTGGAGCGGATGCCGCAGATCCCCGGCCGCTTCGAGCGCCTCCAGATCCCCGGGGGTACCTCGGTGATCGTGGACTACGCCCACTCGCCGGACTCCCTCAACAAGGTCCTCACCACCATCCGGGGCTTCGCCCGGGGCCGGGTCATCACCGTGTTCGGCTGTGGCGGCGACCGCGACACCACCAAGCGCGCCGAGATGGGCGCCATCGCGGGCACCCACTCGGACCTGTGCGTTCTCACCTCCGACAACCCCCGTTACGAGGACCCCGAGGCCATCCTCGACCAGATCGCGGAGGGCATCGCGCCGACCGGGACGCCGTTCGAGCGGCTGACCGACCGCCGCCCGGCCATCGCCGCCGCGCTGGCGGAGGCGGGGCCGGACGACATCGTGCTCATCGCGGGCAAGGGCAGCGAACCGCACCAGAGCGTCCGGGGCGAGCTGCTGCCGTTCAGCGACATGGCGACCGTGCGCGAGTTGATCGGCGCGTAGTCCGCGATCAACCCGTTGGTGCGATCCGCCGCTGACCTGGAATGATGCCCCGGCCGCGCCGAACGGCGGACGGGGCAGGAGCGGGGGAACAGGGCCGTGGACGTCTACGCGACGAACTCCGGGACGGTACGGGGACGGCGCACCGCGCGGGACCGCGGCATCGTCGCCGTACTCGGACTCCCGTACGCGGCACCGCCGTTCGGCGCCCGCCGGTTCCGGGCGCCGCAGCCCGCGGAACCCTGGGACGGTGTGCGCGACTGCACAGCCTTCGGACCGGTGGCCCCCCAGTCGGCCGAACTGCCGGGCGCGCCGGTCTGGTCACCCGGTGACGAGGACATCCTCACGCTGAACATCTGGACGCCCGTCGGCGGGCCCGGCGACCTGCCCGTGCTGGTCTGGATCCACGGCGGCGCGTACGTCTTCGGGTCCTCGGCCCAGCCCGACTTCGACGGCACCGCACTGGCCGCCCTGGGGCTCGTCGTCGTCACCCTCAACAGCCGCCTCGGCTTCGAGGGGTTCGGCCACGTCCCCGGCGCCGACGGCGGCGCGCCCTTCCCCGACAACCGGGGACTGCTCGACCAGATCGCCGCCCTGGAATGGGTACGCGACAACATCGCCGCGTTCGGCGGCTCGCCCGACCGCGTCACGGTGGCCGGGCAGTCCTCCGGTGCCACATCGGCGGCCTGCCTGACGGTGGCGGACCGGGCGCGCGGCCTGTTCCGCCGCGCGATCCTGCACAGCCCCGTCAACGCCTGCGCCTCCGTCGAGCAGGCGGCCCGCACCACGGCCGAGGTCGCCGCCGCCGCGGGAATCCCCGCCACCGCCGCCGGACTGCTCGCCGCCGCGCCGCACACCCTCGTCACTGCCTCCGACCGGGTCGTGGACCGTTACCGGCAGGACCCCGGATCGGGGCAGCGCCATTACGACCCCGCGATCTACGGCCCGGTCGCCGACGGCGTCCTGCTCGCCGCCGACCCGCTGGAAGCGCTGGCGGCCGGAGCGGGCGGCGCGGTGGAGCTGCTGGTCTGCCACACCACGGAGGAGTACTGGCTCCTGGACGCGGTCGGCAGCAGCGCGAAGATCACCACGGAAGAGCAACTGAGCATCTTCGCGGCCGACTTCGGGCTTTCGGCCTCGCTCGTCGAGGGTCATCGCGAGCGTGTGCCGGACGCATCGGTCCTGGATGTCTACCTGACCCTCTACTCCGGCCTCCTGTTCGCCGAATACAGCACCCGCCTCGCCGAGGCCCACGCCCGGGCGGGCGGTCGGGCCCACCTCGCCCGCTTCGACCGCCGCCGGGGCGGTTCCGGCCGACGCGTCCGCGCCTGGCACTGCGCGGACATCCCGTTCGCCTTCGGCAACCTCGACGAGGAGAGCGTCCACTTCCTCGTCGGCGGTCCGCCCGGCACGGCCGACAAGGAGCTCGCACGGCGGATGGCAGGTGCGTGGGCCGGATTCGCCGCCCACGGCGAACCGGGCTGGGCCCCTCTCGACGGCCCGGGCGGCCCCGGCGGCCCTGCCGGTAGCGGGGCGACCGTAGAGGTCTGGCGTACGGCTGAGGAAGACGAGGAGGCGGACGCGGCCCGGCAGCCGGCAGGAGCGCGGGCCGGAAGGGTGCACGGGACGGAGGACGGCTTCCGTGACCTGTGGCGTACGGCCGGACTGCCCCTCCTGGCGCCCTGAGTCCCCGGCCCTTACGCGAAGCCGCCCGACCGGGCCAGCCAGCGGCCCGCATGCCGGGTCACCTCGATGGGACGGCCGAAGCAGGAGGTCATGCGCTCCTCGGTCAGCACGTCCTCGACCGCCCCGCGCGCGAGGACGCGGCCCTCGCGCAGGAGGAGGGCGTGACCGATCGCCGGAGAGAGTTCCTCCAGGTGGTGGGTGACGGTCACCGTCGACAACTCGGTCCGGGCCACGGCGAGATGACGCATGGTGTCGATGAGGTCCTCGCGCGAGGGCAGGTCGAGTGCGTTGAACGGTTCGTCGAGCAGCAACAGGGCCGGGTCCGCCATCAGGGCGCGGGCGATGAGGATGCGGGCACGTTGGCCGCCCGAGCAGACGCCGTACGCGCGGTCGGCGAGGTCCTTGATCTGGAGTTCGGCGAGCAGCGCGTCGGCCCGCTCGCGTACCTCGTCGCCGTACGCCTTCCACAGCGGCTGGACCGTACCGGAGTGACCGGTGAGGACGACGGTGTGGCCGGTCAGATCTCCCGGGACACGCTGGGAGGTGGAGACATGGCCGATGCGGGCGCGCAGTTCCCGCACGTCGACCCGGCCGAGCCGGTGACCGAGGACGTCGACCGTGCCGGTCGTGGGGAAGGCGGTCGCGCCGACGAGACGCAGAACGCTGGTCTTGCCCGCGCCGTTGGGGCCGAGGAGCGCCCAGTGCTCCCCGGCCCGGACGGTCCAGTCGACGGCGTCGAGGATGGCCCGGCCGGTGGTGTGGCGACGCATGCTCACGCCGTCGAGGGCGGCGACGACGTGCCGGTGGCCGTTGTCGGTGTTCCCGTCCATGCTGTCGGTCCAGCCCTTCGCGTCGGTGTCTGCCGGACGCAGGGTAGCTGTAGGCGGCACCCACCTGTGCGGGGTGACTGCATCGCGGACGTCAGCGCCGTACCAGCGCCAGCAGGCTCAGCCCGAACATCAGGACGCCGAGGGGGAGATGGACCGGGGGCAGATGCGCGATGCCGACCGCCACCTGGACCGAGGCGAGGGCGAGGAAACCGAGGGCGTGCCCGATGGGCCGGGGCGAGCCGCCGCCCGGCTTCCACGCCAGCACCGCGGCGAGCACGTACAGCATCGACGCCCCGTACATCACGCGGGCTCCCACGCTGTGCAGCATCTCGCCGTAGGAGGTGGTCAGCAGGAGCCCGGCGGAGATCGCCTGGAGGAAGACGGTCAGCGTCTGCAGAGCGATCGTGATCCGCAGGAACGAGAAGCCGTGCGCTGTCGGTGCCTGGGTGGCCATGCCACGTCCCCTGTTCCGCCCGGAAGGCAGTAGATCGATAAGGTCTCACCGGTCCGACGAAGCGGGCCCGCGAAAGGTAAGGCGAGAAGGTGAGGGGGAGATCGCGGGCATGGGAAAGGCGGGGGCGAGCG
>NZ_JAFEUF010000217.1 GCF_016901035.1 Streptomyces durocortorensis | reverse complement strand
CCCCGCGGGCCCGCTCTCTCGTTCGCCCCCCCCACCCCCGTCTGGGGGGGGGGCCCTCTCTCCCCCCGGGCGCCCCCCCCCCCCCCCCCCCCCCCCCCCCGGGGGGGGGGGGGCCCCCCCCCCCCGTGTCCGCGGGTCGTTACGCCCAGCTGGTGCCGGTCAGCACCTCGAACGCCTCGATGTACTTGGCGCGGGTCGCGTCCACGATCTCCTGCGGCAGCGCCGGGGGCGGCTGCTCGCTCTTGCGGTCCCAGCCGGAGGCCGGCGAGGTCAGCCAGTCGCGGACGAACTGCTTGTCGTAGCTGGGCTGCGCGCGGCCGGGCTTCCAGGTGGCGGCGGGCCAGAAGCGCGAGGAGTCCGGGGTCAGCACCTCGTCGGCGATGATCAGCCGCTCGGTCCCGTCCTCGGTGGTCTCGAAGCCGAACTCGAACTTGGTGTCGGCCAGGATGATCCCGCGCTCGTGCGCGATGTCCCGGGCCCGGCGGTAGACGTCGAGCGTGGTGCGCCGCAGCTCGGCGGCGGTCTCCACGCCGACCGAACGGGCGATCTCCTCGTAGCTGACGTTCTCGTCGTGTTCGCCGACGGCCGCCTTGGTGGCCGGGGTGAAGATCGCGCCGGGCAACTCGGACCCGTTGACCAGGCCCTCGGGGAGCCCGATGCCGCAGACCGTACGGGTGGCGTCGTACTCGACGAGCCCGGAGCCGGTCAGATAGCCGCGGGCCACGCACTCGACCTCGACCATGCGCAGGCTCTTGCAGACGAGGGTGCGGCCCGCCCAGTCGGCCGGGGCGCCCGGGGGCAGTTCGGTGGAGATGACGTGGTTGGGGACCAGGTCGGCGAGCTGGTCGAACCACCAGAGGGAGAGCCGGGTGAGCACGCGCCCCTTGTCGGGGATCTCGGTCGGCAGGACCCAGTCGTACGCGGAGATACGGTCGCTGGCGACCATGACGAGGTCGCCAGCCTCGTTCCGGTACAGGTCACGCACCTTGCCGGTGTGCAGGTGGGTGAGGCCCGGGACCTCGACGGGCTCGGGCTTTTCTACAAAACCGGACACGGTGCCTCCGCGTAGATTGATCCAGGAGCGGTTCCGATTGTCCCGTATCCGCGGGGCGGCGCGCGCAGGGGGCCGGTGGCCGTCGTCGTGCCGGCCCGTTCGGGCTTCGCCTCCCGGTACGCCGCGGGCCCCGGGCCGCCCGTGTAGGCAGCGCCGGGAGGGCTCCCCTCAGCGCCGCAGCGCCTCGGCGGGCTCGATCCGGCTGGCGCGCCACGCCGGGTACCCGCCGGCGAGCAGCCCCGTCACCAGGCCGATCAGCGGGGCGGCGAGCAGCGTCGTGGGGTGCACGACCGGCGTCCACTGCCGTGCCATCGCGACGGCCACCACGGTCAGTGCGCCCAGAGCGGTCCCCACCAGGCCCCCCAGAGCGCCCAGGGCCGCGGACTCGGCCAGGAACTGGCTGGTGATGTGCCGGCCCCGCGCGCCCAGCGTGCGGCGCAGCCCGATCTCCCCCGTACGTTCGAGGACGGCGACCAGCGTTGTGTTGGCGATGCCCACCGCCCCGATGACCAGGCAGACGACGGCCAGCAGGAGGAACAGCTGGTTCAGGTCCGAGCCGACGGTGTCGCGCAGTGCCTTGGGGTCCGGCGGGGGGACCGCCTTGAAGCGCTCCGGGTGCGCCGGGTCCAGCGCCAGGGGCGTCTGGTCCGCGACCTGGGCGGCCGCGCCCAGGTCGGTGGAGATCAGCATTCTGGCGGGAGCCCCCGTGCCCGGCTCACCCCACTCACGGGCGGCGACGCTCGCCGGGACCACCACGGAGAGCAGCAGGTCCGCCTTGCGCCGGACGTCGCCCATGATGCCGATGACCGTGAACGGGCGGTCCCCGATGAACACCACCGGGCGGCTCTCCAGCGTGGTGATGCCGAGGCGGGCAGCCATCCCCGAGCCGACGACGGCCACCGGCACGGCTTCCCGCTCGTGGTACTCGTCGAAGAGGCGGCCTTCCTTGAGCGTGGGCTGCGCCGCGCGCAGCACGCCCGGTCCGGCCGCCGCCACCTGGGTCTCCTCCTCGCCGACGGTCGCGCCCACGGGAGAGGCCCGGACGCTGTCGCCCTCGGGGAGGCTCACCGGCCAGTAGACGCCCGCGTGGGAGACGCCGTTGAGCCGTTCGATCCGGGCGGCCGCGTCCTCGGGGAAGGAGACGCCGATCGCCGATCCGTCGGACGCTCCTACGTCCTCGACGGTGACCTCGGTGGCGGTCAGGACGTTGAAGCGGCCGTCGATCTGGGACGAGGTCGTCGCCGTCAGGCCCAGGACGGCCACGAACGCTCCGATGCCCAGCACCGTGCCGAGCGCGGTGAGCGCCGAGCGGGCAGGCCGCTGGAGGATGCCGGCGACTGCCTCCGACAGCAGGTCGCGCGGCGCGAACCGGGAGACGCCGGCCCGGTCGGGGCTTCGGCCCCTCCCCCGGCGACGCCGTCCGGCTCGCCGGGCGCCCCGCCCGGCGGGCGTCACGCGTCGGCCCGGTGCGCCGGTGTGCGGAGCACGGCGGTCGGAGTGTCCCGGCCGGGAGGCTCGGTGAGCCGACCGTCGCGGATGGCCGGAGGCTCGGTGAGCCGGCCGTCGCGGATGGTCAGGGTGCGGCTGCCACGGGCCGCGACCGAGGTGTCGTGGGTGATGACGACGAGAGTCATTCCGTCCTTGTGCAGATCATCGAGAAGGGCGAGAACCGATGCGGCGGTCGCCGTGTCGAGGTTGCCCGTCGGTTCGTCGCACAGCAGGAGCGAGGGCCGCGCGACCAAGGCGCGCGCGATGGCCACGCGCTGCCGCTCGCCGCCGGAGAGCCTGGTCGGCAGGGCGTCGACGCGATGGCCGAGCCCGACCCGTACGAGGGCGTCCCGGGCGCGCGCGGCACGTTCCCGGCGGCGTACCCCCGTGTACACCATGGCGAGCGCCACGTTCTCCAGGGCGCTGCGGTGCGGCAGCAGGTGGAACGACTGGAACACGAAGCCGATGCGCCGCCCGCGCAGCCCGGCCCGCTCGGAGTCCGGGAGGCCGGTGGTGTCCACGCCGTCGAGCAGGTAACGCCCCGAGGTGGGCGCGTCGATGAGACCGGCGATGTTGAGGAACGTCGACTTGCCCGACCCGGACGGCCCGGTGATCGTGACGTACTCCCCACCGGCGACGACGACGTCGACGGGGAGGAAGGCGGGGACGGGCGGCGGGCCGGGGTAGGTGAGCCCGACACCGCGGAACTCGATGACCGGTACGGGGCTCACCGGGCCTCGTCCTCGCCGCCCGGGGCCTTGCCGACGATGACCCGGTCACCCGGGGTGAGCGCGTCCTGCGGCAACGGGGTCACCTGGACGCTGCCGTCACCCTCCAGTCCGGGGCGTACGCGCACCTGGCGGCGCTCGCCGTTCGGGGTGAGGACGGTGACGACGGTGCTGCCGTCCGCGGCGGACGACACCGCGGAGAAGGGAACCACCAGGACCTTGCCCCGGGAGGCCTTGATCTCGATGGTGAGGCGTACTTCCTGGCCGACGAGCGCCGCGTCGAGCTTCTTGTCCGGTGTGACGTTCAGGATCGCCATGGCGCCGTCGCCGGGATCCCCCGCGCCGTTCTCCGTACCACCCTCGCCCTCCGACTGCTGTGACGAGCCGTCGGGATCCGTGACCGATCCGGTCGTACCGTCGAACTCGTCGCCGGTCGCCTCGGCGAGGACGCGCACCTTCTGCCCGGCCGCCACCGCGTCGCGCTGGCTGGGGGTCAGCGCTCCCCGTACGCCGAGAGAGCCGGAGGAGATGGTCATCACCTCTCCGGGGGCGCGGTCCCCCACCTGCGCGGCGACGGACTCCACCCGGGCGGGGAAGCGGTCCAGGAAGACGACCTCCGATGCGGGGATCATGGCCCCGGCCTGAAGACGCGCGTCGGCCAGCGCGCCTCTCGCCCGGCCCAGGTCCTCCTCGGCCCGTACGACGGCCTTCGCCTCCCGCGAGTCCGCCGCTTGGACGTCCTGCAGGGCTCTTTCGGCTTCGGTGACGGCTGTCGTGGCGGCCTCGACGCGGTCGGCCCCGTCCTCGGCGACCGGGCGGGGGTCGTATCCGAGGGACCGGTAGAAGGCCTCCAGGGCGGCCTGGGTGGCGGCACCGAACTCGCCCGCGGGATCGGCCACCGACGAGAAGCCCCGGCCGGCCAGCGCTTCGCGCAGCTGGGTCACGTCCTTTCCGCGGGATCCGGGCTTGAGGTCACGGTAGGCGGGCAGGGATCCGGGCAGCGCGAAGACCGGACGCCCGGAGACCTCCACGAGCACGTTCCCCGCCCGCACCTGGTCACCGGCCCGCAACGGCGCCCTGGTGACCAGGGGTTCGGCGCCCTCGGCCGCGTTCACCGCCGCGGACACCGTGAAGGTGCGTTCGGCGGCGACCTCCCCGCGGATCACCAACGAGGAACGCAGGACCCGGTGTTCGACGTCGGCCGTGAGCACGTCGCGCTCCGGGGCCCCGGCCTCGGCGGCGGCCTGCGCGGGTGAGCGGACCACGGTGGAGAGCCCGAACCCCGCGCCCCCGGTCACCAACGCCCCCACGACCACGGCGATCAGCACCCGCCTGCGACGGGCCAGGGCCGGTGCCGGGGTGCCGTGCGCCGGCCTTGTGGTTGCCGTATCGGGGTCAGCGCTTCTCGATCGCCTGGTTCGCATTCTGAATCCACCTGGCCGTCTTGTCCTTGGCGTCCTCGAGGACTTCCGCGCTCTCTTCGATGACCTGCTTCTCGTAGGCCGTCTCCACCGCGATACCCACGCCCAGGTAGTTGACCTTCTGCTTGCAGCCCATGTCGGCGACGGCTACGGCGATCTCCTGCTTCCCCGCCCGGGTGGCGTCGGCCCACTTCTTGTCGTTCCAGGCACTGCTCGGGGAGTCGTAGTCGTACCCCTGCTTCTCCATGCAGTCCGACCAGTGCTCGGTGACCTCCTGGAAGCGGCTGTCCTCCCGGACCTTGGCCATGGCCTTTCCGCGAGCCGACGAGACGACCATCTCGGCGTAGCCCTCGCCGAAGCCGCCCTTGCCGGAGCCGGCGGCCGACCCGTCCGGCAGGGTGACCTCCTCCGCGGTCGACGCGCCCTTCGTGATGATCCGCAGGGCCTCGCCCTCACAGCCTTGTGCCGGGACCTTCCTGCCGTTGAACGTGGAGGCCTTGCCGCTCAGCAGGCCGCCCTGGACATCCGTCACGCTCTTTCCGTACCGGGACTCGGCCTCCGCGCCGCTCTCCTCGTCGCCGGGAGACTGCTTGTAGCCGTATCGCTCCGCCTGGTCGAGCGGCACGACGGAGAACTCCCCGTGCTCCAGGTACGGTTTGCCGCTGAACCGCGTCAGGGGCTGCGGATTCTGCGCATAACCGAGCTCGCGCATACAGGAGTTGACCAGGAGCACGCGTGCCTTCTTGAGCGTGTAGTTCTCCTCGGGCGACGGAAGGTAGGCGTCGAGCGGCGTGGTGATCCGGGCCGAGTCGAGGTGCCCGGGGGTGGGTACGGAGCCGAGCTTCGGCTCACCGCCCCCCACCCCCGAGGTCGAACAGGCACACATCGTCAGGGCGAGCAGGGCGGTCGCCCCGACGATGCGCGGAAGTGCGGTCACCTTCGTCAGCACCCGGTCTTCCGGAACGAGGAGAACGTGGCGGCCACCGAGGCGGCACGGCTCGGCGCAGGTCTCGTGGAACCCATTTCGTGATCTCCCCGTGGTGCGAGGCAGCGTCGGGCCTCGGCTTCAGAACCCGAGCACCAGGGATTCCCCCTGGGCAGCGATGCAGCTGCTCGATCGCGGCCAACCGGCCGCAGGTGACGTGAACTTACACGGCAGCCACACATGGAACAAGATCTCGTGAAGGAGAAGTGCAGGCGCGGCAGGCGCGTTTGCCCTGATGAAGCGGCAGATACCCCGATCGCCTGCCAGACGTCAGTCCCGCTTGCAGATCCGGTCGAGGAGGTTGGCCGTGGCCCGCTGGATCCGGCGGTCGGTGTGTCCGGGGCGGTCCAGGGCCGGGGACCAGGCGAAGGTGCCGGAGGCGAAGACGAGCGCGCCGGAGGGGGCCTGGTAGAGCGAGGTCTCCTGGTGGCGGGTGGCGCCCTCGGAGTCCTCGTACGGGGAGTGGGCGAGCAGGATCCGGTTGTCGTGCTCGGGCAGGCTGGTGCGCGGGAAGTAGCGGTCGGCCTCGCCGGCGACCAGGCCCGGGATCTCGTCGCCGTCGACCGCGCCCGTGGAGTCCCAGAGCCAGTGCTCGGCGTTGCGCACGACCAGCGGGTGGGGCTCCGGCACCCGGCCCGCGTACTGGATGCCCAGGAGCTGCTGCTCGGGCCGGTCCACCTCGCGCCACAGGGCGGACTTCCCGGGCCCCCGGCGTTTGCGGCAGGTCAGCAGCCGGTCGGGCTCGTTGGACGCGGAAGGGGCGAGGCCCACCTGCCAGTACATGGTGTTGGCGGAGAGGAAGACGAGCGAGGTGCCCGAGTCCCGGGCGCGCTCGGCGGCCCGGCGCATGGGCAGCGACCAGTACTCGTCGTGGCCGGGGAAGACCAGGCCCCGGTAGCGGCTGGGGTCGACGCGGCCCGCGTGCAGGTCGCGGGCGTCGGCGTAGGCGAGGTCGTAGCCGTATCTCTCGGCCCAGCGGATGAAGTCGTACGCGTGCCCCACGTGCAGCGGCAGGCCGGCCCCGGCGTACGGGCGGTCGAAGGTGATCGTGACGGCGGCGTCCTCCTCGCCGAGCAGCCGCCCCCGCTCGTCCCACGCGTGGTAGAGGCTGGCGCCGGTGCGGCCGTCCTCCGGGTAGAGGTTGTACGCCTGCCAGGTGATGTCGGGCAGCAGGAGCAGCAGGTCGGCGGGGTGGTCGTGGCGGACGGTGAAGGGGATGTGCGAGCGGTAGCCGTCGGCGGTGGTCAGAACGGCCACGTACGCGCCGACCGACCAGTAGCTCGGGATCTGGAGCCGCCAGGACATCCACCAGTGGTGGCAGGAGACGGTCCGGTCGGCGGCGAGCGGGGGCGGCTGGACGATGCCGGAGAGCCGCGGACTCGTGGTGATCTTGGACGCGCCGTCGCCGCCGTAATGACCGATCCGGTAGACGTCGACGGAGAACTGCTGGGGCGGGTCCACGGTGATGTGGAAGTCGATGGCCTCACCGGGGGCCGCCGCGCCGGGCGAGACGAAGCCCTTGATCTGGCGGTGCACGTCGTCGGCGGTACGGGTGCCGCCGCCGGTGGAGCGGGCGAGGTCGGCGTACCAGGGGACGACCTGACCGGTGTCGTCGAAGTAGTTCTCGCTGCCGCGCAGCCAGGGCAGCGGGCCCTGGCCGAAGGGGTCGCTCACCGCGTGCGCGAGGGCGCCCGACTCCCACCGGCGAATCTGCTCCGCCCCCATGCCGCGCCCCTCCCTCGGATCCCCCGGACAACTCGGGGGGATCCCCCGGACAACTCTGGTGCGCCGAATGTCAGCGCCGATCCCCAGCACATCACATAACGCACGCACCCCGTCACCCTTCGTCGCGAATTGACGGGAACGGAACCATCCCTTCCGAACAGTGGGCTCCGGAGTCCGGACGCCGGGGTCCAAACGCCGGAGCCCGTGCTCCGATCCGCAGCCCGTGCCGGTACGCGGGACCGGTACGCGGGTCAGACCAGCCGGACCGGCTTGTCGGAGCGCACCCCCACCTCGGCCAGCCAGGACAGCAGCGGGTCCGGATCGCCGTCCTCGACGAGGCTGAGGACCGGGGTCGCGAGGTCCGCCCGGCGTTCGCCGCCGACGAGCAGCGCGGGGCCGTCCAGCCAGTCCAGGCCGGGGGCCGCGCCCGCCGTGTCCACGGCCGCGCAGCAGACCATGGCGGCGACGTGGTCGGCGAGCAGCTCGGTGCCCGTACGCGGTGGCTGGAGCGGGAAGAGGGGCAGCGGGCCCGGGCCCCAGAGGTCGAGCGGGTCGTCGGCCGGGCCGCTCCCCGCGCCTCCGTGGCCTTGGCCTTGGACTTGGCCGCCGCCGTGCCCCGTGCTTCCGGCCCCCGGGGCTTCGGCCTCCTCGCGGGCGACCGCGGCGCCGATGCCCGCCGCGAGCGCCTCGCCCGGGCCGCCGGGACCGGACAGGTGCTCCATGACCCGGGCCAGGGTCGGGACGGCCGGATCGGCGGCGGCAGCCCGGGGGACGCCCAGGGTGTCAAGGACCCGGTGCAGCCGGGCGGCCTCGCTGCGCCACTTCCGGTCGACGACCTCGTCGGGATACTGCTGCCAGTCCACCGGCGCCCAGCCCGGACCGTTCTCGGCGGGGCCGCCGTGGAAGAGCCGGGCGGCCAGCAGGGACGCGGCCTCGTCGGCCACCCCGGGCTCCTCCAGCAGGTCGCACGCGGGCCGCTCGCCCAGGCGCAGGGCGAAGCCGTCGGCCAGCCGGTCCCGGCGGGAGAGCTCGGTGAGCGCGGAGACGACCCCGGCGTCCAGCCGGGAGGGCCAGCGGCCCATCCGCCAGGCGGGCAGCGCCACCCGGGTCAGCAGCCGGTCCCAGCCGGCGTAGGCGAGGCCGACCTGCTCCTGGGCGGCGATGCGCAGCCCGTAGTCGACCGTCTGGGCCCGCATGGACGCGGCGGCCGCCACACAGCGCTCCATCTCGGCGGCATGGTCCCGGCAGGCCCGCAGCAGCAGCCGGGCGACCCAGCCGGCGAAGGCGAGCGGCGCCCCGCGCACCGGGCCCCGGCCGGGGGCGGCGGCATCGGCGATCGCGGCGTCCAGGCCGCGGACGAAGCGGCGGGCGGCGGCTATGTCGGGATGCGCGGACGGGCCGGTGCCCGCCACCACAGGGGCGAGGACCGCGCGGAGCTCGGCGACCCGCATCCACCACAGGAACGGCGAGCCGATGACCAGGACGGGGGCGGTGTCCGCGGCCTCCGCCGACGCTCCCGGGCCCTTGCGGAGCGCGCGGTGCGTCCGGTCCTCCAGCCAGCTGTCGCAGTCCGGAGTCAGCGCTATCGCCGAGGGCGCGGGCACGTCGAGCCGATCGGCCAGGTCACGGACCAGGCGGTAGAGGTCGGGGGCCCCTTCCTCCGGCACAGGGACGGTCGGACTCATGGCGGGTCGCGCACGGGCCACGGAGACGGCGACCAGGACGGTCACCAGCAGCACGACGACCGCGACGCCGAGGACGGTCCAGCGCACGGCGTCCCAGGCCGGACCGGCCAGATGCCCCTGCGCGTCCGCCGCGAACAGCACGACGGCTACGGCCGCGGGCAGGATCGCCACGGCCAGTGCCCTGCTGCGGATCCGCAGCAGGGCGAGCGCTCGGGCCTGCGCTGCCCGCGCACCCGGCTCCTCACCCACATCGATACCGGACACGGCCGGACGTCACCCCCTCTGCCCTCATCGCGGCCCTCTTGGCCCTCGCGGCGGTGTTGCTCACTCCCCCACTGTGGCACCCGCCACCGACATCGCAATGCCGGTGGGCCAAGTGCCGGAACGCTTGCGCCGCACCCTAGTTGGGGGTCCGGCGGCCGTCATCCGGATAGCCCAGTCGTCACCCGATGGAATGGCTTTGGGTAAAGCTGCTGACGTGTTCGCGCCCATGGGCAAGCGACCGGAGACCCGGGCCCGCCGGGGCACGCGGACACGCGAAAGCCCCTTGCACCGGCCGCGTACGCCGGTGGCGTACGGGGGCGGGCGCAAGGGGCTTCGGGCCCGGGGCGCCTCAGCCCTGGGATGCCTTGAGGGCGATGTCCGTACGGTGCTGGGAGCCGTCCAGGCGGATCCGGCCGAGCGCGGTGTAGGCGCGCTCACGGGCCGCCGTGAGGTCCTTGCCGGTCGCGGTCACCGAGAGCACCCGGCCGCCCGCGCTGAGCACCGCGTCGCCCTCGGCGCGGGTTCCGGCGTGCAGGACGTACGCGTCGGGCCCATCCTGCGCCGCGACGTCGGCGAGCCCGTCGATCGGGTCGCCGGTGCGCGGGGTGTCCGGGTAGTTGTGCGAGGCGATGACCACGGTGACCGCGGCGTCGTCGCGCCAGTTCAGCGGCGGGAGGACGTCGAGGGTGCCGTTGGCGGAGGCGAGCAGGACACCGGCCAGCGGGGTCTTCAGCCGGGCCAGGACCACCTGGGTCTCCGGGTCGCCGAAGCGGGCGTTGAACTCGATGACCCGGACGCCGCGCGAGGTGATCGCGAGGCCCGCGTAGAGCAGCCCGGAGAAGGGCGTGCCCCGGCGGCGCAGCTCGTCGACGGTCGGCTGGAGGACGGTTTCGAGGACCTCGTCGACCAGCTTGGGGTCCGCCCACGGGAGCGGGGAGTAGGCACCCATGCCGCCGGTGTTCGGGCCCTCGTCGCCGTCCAGGGCGCGCTTGAAGTCCTGGGCGGGCTGAAGCGGCACGACGGTGGTGCCGTCGGTGATCGCGAAGAGGCTGACCTCGGGGCCGTCGAGGAACTCCTCGATGACCACGCGGTCGCAGGAGAGCGCGTGGGCGCGGGCCACGTCCACGTCCTCGGTGACGACGACGCCCTTGCCGGCCGCGAGGCCGTCGTCCTTGACGACGTACGGGGCGCCGAAGGCGTCGAGGGCCTCGTCGATCTCGGCGGGGGTGGTGCAGACGTAGCTGCGGGCGGTGGGAACCCCGGCGCCGGCCATGACGTCCTTGGCGAACGCCTTGGAGCCTTCCAGCTGCGCGGCTTCACCGGAAGGGCCGAAGCAGGGGATGCCGGCCGCGCGCACGGCGTCGGCGACCCCGGCGACGAGCGGCGCCTCCGGGCCGACGACCACCAGCCCGGCGCCCAGCTCGGCCGCGAGGCGCGCGACGGCGTCACCGTCGAGCGCGTCGACCGGGTGCAGTTCGGCCACCTCTGCGATGCCGGCGTTGCCGGGTGCGCAGTACAGAGCGGTGACATCGGGGTCGAGGGACAGAGAGCGGCACAGGGCGTGTTCGCGGGCGCCGCCGCCGATGACGAGGACCTTCACGGGGTGCAGCCTAGCCGCCGGCCGCGGAAAGCCCCGACGGCCACCGGTCCGTGGACGGGCCCACCACGGCCCGGCCGGTACCTGCACGGCCCGGGCCGGTGCCCGCGCTGCATGGTCGGTGCCCGCACTGCCCGGCTGGTACCTGCACGGCTGGGCCGGTGCCTGGACGGCTCGGCGCACGGCTCGGCTGGTACCTGCGCTGCACGGCCGGTGCCTGCACTTCACGGCCGGTATCCGCATGGCTCGGCCGGTACCTGCACCGCCCGACTGCCGCGACGGCGCCGACCGGTACCCGCACGGCTCGGCCGGCGGGTTGGCCACTCCCCCGGCAGGCCGGCCGCTCGCCCGGCAGATCCGCTGCTCGGCCGGCAGGCCGGCAGGCCGACCGCTCGGCCCCGCCGCCTCACTGCTCGTTGGTGAACTCCTCGACGACCGTGGCGCCCAGCTCGCGGACGATCAGCTCGTGGCCGGAGAGAGCGGAGTCGACGAGATCCGGGTCGTCGGCCTCCGCGGTGTCGTCCTCGGGGGCCACGGACCACGACGGCTCCGCCCCGTACGAACTGGGGGAGGCCTCGGGGGCGGGCGCGGCCTCCCGGCCCTGCGGCGGCGCGGAGGGCCGCGGCTGCGGGGCCGACTGCGCGGGCTGCTGCCCCTGCGACGGGGGCGCGGGCTGCTGCGGGGCCGAGTGCTGGGGC
>NZ_JAFEUF010000216.1 GCF_016901035.1 Streptomyces durocortorensis | reverse complement strand
TTCTCGTTTTCCGTCGTGGTGTTGCCGTTGCGGTGGCCTCGCCCTGGGCCACGGCGGGCCGGGCGGCGGGCGCGGGGGGGGGCGGGGGCCCCCCCCCCCGGGGCGGGGGGGGAGGGAGAGCCGTCAAAGGCGGGCGAACTCGGTGCCGCGCTCGGGTCGGTGCACGCTGACCGAGCCGGTGTGCACTTCGTAGTACCAGGCGTGCAGGCCGAGGGAGCCCTCGGCGAGCCGTTCGCGGACCGCGGGGTAGCCGCGCAGGGTGTCGAGCTGGGCGAGGGCGTGGGCCTGGACCGCGCCGGGGAGGTCGCCGGCGTCGTCGGGGGGTGTCCGGCCGTCCGTGGAGCGCTCCAGCCAGTGGCGGACGGCCGGCATGGCGGAGAGGTCGTCGCCGCGGAGGATCGCGCCCACCGCGCCGCAGTGGGAGTGCCCGCACACGATGATGTCGCGGACCTGGAGCACGCACAGCGCGTACTCGATGGTCGCGGCCTCACCCGTGGGCCGGTCCTGGCCCGGATAGGGCGGAACGATGTTGCCCGCGGTACGGAGTTCGAAGAGCTGACCCGGGCGGGCGCCGGTGATCAGCGAGGGGACGACACGCGAGTCCGAGCACGTGACGAAGAGTGCTTCGGGGGTCTGGCCGTCCGCGAGACGTTCGAAATCCTTTGCGTTCGCGGCGACGTGCTCGGTGAATGTCCGGGCGTGTTCTACGAGGGACTGCATGGTGGCCTGCCTCCTGCATCCGGCGGTACCGGGGAGCGGTGTGGTCGGGTCATATTGACGAATGCTTTAGTTGTATCCGTATGCGTGTTCGGAGTAAATGAAGGGTTCTTCACCTTGCGGTTTTCCGGATGGCAGCCGTCATGAGGCTCGCTCCGGCCGCTCCGTACGGATACGACTACAGCTCAGCATATAGACCAGAACTTTGCTATCGCATTACCTTCTCGTGAAGGAACGTGAATGCGCCACCCAAGTCATTCATTCGGCTTGTTCTTTGTGATTGCCAATGGGGGGAGAGTGTGAAGAGTTCCGAGAGGTATGACTGCGCCGTCAGATGCGCCGTCAGGCGCGTCGGCCGTGCACGAAGACGTGCGGCTCGGGCGATCCCGCCGGGTGGTCCGGGGTGAACAGCGCGCTGTGCGTCCACTCCACGGCGATGCCCGCCCGCGCGACCAGGGCGGTGAACTCCTCGGCGCCGAAGCTGGAGACCCGGACCGGCTGCCCCATGAACTCCGCGTCGACCCCCGCGACGTCCACCGGCACCGTCGCGGCGACCAGCAGCCCGCCGGGCCGCAGCGACCGGGCGAGCCGCTCCACCAGCTCGACCTGCTCGCCGCGCTCCAGCTGCAGCAGCGAGAAGTACACACAGACCGCGTCGAACTCACCCTCGGCCAGCGGAAGATCACGGATGTCCGCGCACCGGAACTCGGCCCCCGGGACCTGCCGGGCCGCGAGCGCGGTCATCACCGGCGACACGTCGACGCCCAGCACCCGGTGCCCCGCGTCCGCCAGGGTCTGCGCCGTGGGCCGGCCCGTCCCGCTGCCCACGTCCAGCACGCGGCTTCCCGGGGCGAGATCCGTCAGCAGCCGCTCCAGCGATCCCCGGTGGGCGGCGGAAGCGGCGAAGGCCCGCTCGTACTCCTCGCCCAGCGCGTCGAACACGGCCGCGGCCGGACTCCCGTGGCCGTCGCCCGTACGTCCCTGGCTGTCACCCATCGAGGCGGTCCTTCCGTGGTCCGACGTGCGCCGGAGCCCGTGCGCCCGGCCGCTGTGAGCGTCCCCCCGCGAGCGCCTGAGTATGCCGGTCCCGCGCCCCTGAGTACGTTCCCCGATGTTCGGAGCGCCCGGGCCGCTGTTCGATGGCCGTATGACCTCCGAAGCGCCGCGCCGCCCCCGTATCGAGCACGTCACCACCGCCGGCTCCGCCCTGGCCGTCACGCTGCTCCCGCTGGTGGTCGGCGTGCTGCTGGCCAAGACCATGGCGGCGGACCCGATGACCTCGGTGAACGCGCTCGTCACCAACGGGCACCGCCCGCGCGTGCCGATACGAGCGTGGCCCCGGGTCAGCCGACTACCGGCTGGACCGAGCGCTCCCCTTCCGACGACGGCCGCTCGAACTGCGTGCGGTACAGCTCCTCGTACCGGCCGCCGGCCGCCAGCAGTTCGGTGTGCGTGCCGCTCTCGACGACCCGGCCCGCCTCCAGCACCAGGATCCGGTCGGCCGCCCGTACGGTCGAGAGCCGGTGGGCGATCACCAGGGCGGTCCGCCCCGACAGCGCCTCGGCCAGCGCCTCCTGGACGGCCGCCTCCGAGGTGGAGTCGAGGTGCGCGGTCGCCTCGTCGAGGATCACGACCCGCTGACGGGCCAGCAGCAGCCGGGCGATGGTGAGGCGCTGGCGCTCCCCGCCGGAGAGCCGGTAGCCGCGCTCGCCGACCACCGTGTCGAGCCCGTCGGGCAGCGAGGCGATCAGACCGTCGAGCCGCGAGCGGCGCAGCGCGTCCCAGATCTCCTCCTCGGAGGCGTCGGGCCGGGCGATCAGCAGGTTGGCGCGCACCGACTCGTGGAAGAGGTGCCCGTCCTGGGTGACCATGCCGAGCGTGTCCCGGATCGAGTCGGCGCTCAGATCGCGTACGTCGACACCGTTCAGCCGTACGGAACCGGCGTCCGCGTCGTACAGCCGGGGCAGCAGCTGGGCGATCGTCGACTTGCCCGCGCCCGAGGAGCCCACCAGGGCGATCGTCTGGCCCGGCTCGGCGCGGAAGGACACCTCGTGCAGGACAGGTTGCCCGCCCCGGCCGTCGAGCGTGGCGACCTCCTCCAGCGAGGCCAGGGAGACCTTCTCGGCGGTGGGGTAGCCGAAGGACACCTCGTCGAACTCCACGGAGACCGGCCCTTCGGGCACCCGGCGGGCGTCCGGCTTCTGCTCGATCAGCGGCTTCAGGTCCAGGATCTCGAAGACCCGCTCGAAGCTGACGAGCGCGCTCATCACCTCGACCCGGGCCCCGGCGAGGGCGGTGAGCGGCGCGTACAGCCGGGTCAGCAGCAGCGCCAGCGCCACCACGGCTCCCGGATCCAGGCTGCCGCGCAGGGCGTAGAAACCGCCGAGCCCGTAGACCAGGGCCAGTGCCAGGGCGGAGACCAGGGTGAGGGCGGTGATGAACACCGACTGGGCCATCGCCGTACGGACGCCGATGTCACGCACCCGGTCGGCGCGGGCGGCGAACTCGGCCGACTCGTCCGAGGGCCGCCCGAAGAGCTTGACGAGCGTCGCGCCGGGGGCGGAGAACCGCTCGGTCATCTGGGTTCCCATCGCGGCGTTGTGGTCGGCCGCCTCCCGCTGGAGACCCGCCATCCGGGCCCCCATCCGGCGGGCCGGCACGACGAACACCGGGAGCAGCACCAGCGAGAGCAGGGTGATCTGCCAGGAGATCGTGAGCATCACCGCGAGGGTCAGCAGCAGCGTGACGAGGTTGGAGACGACGCCGGAGAGCGTGTTGCTGAACGCCCGCTGCGCGCCGATCACGTCGTTGTTGAGCCGGCTGACCAGGGCCCCGGTCCGGGTCCGGGTGAAGAAGGCCACCGGCATCTTCTGCACATGGTCGAAGACAGCGGTGCGCAGGTCCAGGATCAGGCCCTCGCCCAGCGTCGCCGACAGCCAGCGGGTGAGCAGGCCGAGACCGGCCTCCGCGACGGCGATGAGCGCGATGAGCAGCGCGAGCCGGGTGACCGTGCCGGTGTCCTCGCCGTTGACGATCGCGTCGACGACCTTCCCGGCCAGCAGCGGAGTGGCCACCGCGAGCAGCGCGGTCAGGACGCTCAGCAGCAGGAACCGGCGGATCCGCCGTCGATGGGGCCGGGCGAAGAGCATGATGCGGCGCAAGGACGCCCGGGAGAAGGGGCGGCGGTCCTGCTGGGCGTTCATCGCGCTGTGCAGCGAATTCCACGCGGTGACTTCCATGTCCATGGGGCGCTCCGAAATCGATGGCCCCCGGATCGCCCGACGGCCTGCGGATCCCCGTCGGCCGTGCGGCCCCGGGTTCACTGGGAACGCTAGAACCTGAAGTTTGCTTGAGGTCAAGCGCTGAGGGGCGTGCCGCGAGCGTGGGTGCGAGCCTGGCGTTGACGGCCTCGACGAGCGGATGAGGGAGAAGCGGCGTGCGTATCGATCTGACGGGCAGGAACGCGGTGGTGACCGGGTCATCCCAGGGCATCGGCCTCGCCATCGCCACCGGACTGGCCGGCGCGGGGGCCGGGGTCGTCCTCACCGGGCGGACCCAGGGGCGGCTGGACCAGGCGGCGCAGGCGGTGCGTGGAGCGGTGCCGGACGCCTCCGTGGCCACCGTGGCCTGCGACCTGACCACCGAGGAGGGCGCCGAGCTGCTGTACGCGGCCGTGCCCGCCGCCGACGTCCTCGTCAACAACCTCGGAATCTTCGGATCCCGGCCGCCGCTGGAGATCACCGACGCGGAGTGGAAGACCTACTTCGACACGAACGTGCTCAGCGCCGTGCGCCTCATCCGCCACTACCTGCCCGGGATGACCGGGCAGGGATGGGGCCGGGTGCTGAACATCGCCAGCGACTCCGCGATCGTGATCCCCGCCGAGATGATCCACTACGGCATGTCGAAGACCGCGCTGCTCGCCGTCTCCCGGGGCTTCGCCAAGGAGGCCGCGGGCGCCGGCGTGACGGTGAACTCCGTGATCGCAGGCCCCACGCACACCGGCGGCGTCGAGGACTTCGTGTACGAGCTGGTCGACAAGGACCTTCCCTGGCACGAGGCGCAGCGCGAGTTCATGCGGCTGCACCGGCCGCAGTCCCTGCTCCAGCGGCTCATCGAGCCCGAGGAGATCGCGAACCTGGTGGTCTACCTCAGCTCCGCGCAGGCCTCGGCGACGACCGGGGCGGCTGTGCGGGTCGACGGCGGTTACGTGGACTCGATCCTGCCCTGAGCGCGGCGGACTCGGCGATCGAGCGACCGGTCGGAGCGGTCATGCGGGGCTGGCATGATCGAGGGATGAACGAGAGCATCATCGCCGCGTGTGACGGGGCGTCGAAGGGAAATCCGGGACCGGCCGCCTGGGCGTGGGTGGCCGCCGACGCGCAGGGGAACCCGGTGCGCTGGGAGGCCGGCCCGCTCGGCACCGCGACCAACAACGTCGCCGAGCTCACCGCCTTGGCGGAGCTGCTGGAATCCACCGACCCGGCGGTGCGCGTCGAGGTGCGGATGGACTCGCAGTACGCGATGAACGCCGTGACCAAGTGGCTGCCGGGCTGGAAGCGCAACGGCTGGAAGACCTCCGGCGGCAAGCCCGTCGCCAACCGTGAGCTGGTCACCCGCATCGACGCCCTGCTCGCCGACCGCTCGGTGACGTTCCGCTATGTGCCCGCCCACCAGGTGAACGGCGACCCGCTCAACGCGATCGCCGACCAGGCGGCCAGTGAGGTCGCGGTGACCCAGCTTCCGGCCGGTACGGCGCACGGCGCCACGGCTCTGCCGGTGCCCGCGCCCGCACGGTCCACGAAGGGGCGTACGGAGGCGTCCGGGGCGTCGGGCGGTGGCTCGGGCGGCGCAAAGGGGAAGGGCGCCGGGGGCGCGTCCCGGGGCGGGCGGTCCACCGGCACGATCAAGGCGCGCTTCGCGGGCCGGTGCCACTGCGGAAAGCAGTACGCGGCCAAGGAGTCGATCGCGAAGAACCCGAACGGCTGGGGTCACCCGGAGTGCCGCACCGCTCCCGCCTGACCGGGCGGGGAGATCGCGGGGCGCGGGGAACGCCTCAGAGGTCGGCCCAGACGAGCCGGCCCGCCAGTGCGGCGCGGGTGCCCCAGCGGGCCGCCAGCGCGTCGACGAGCAGGAGACCCCTGCCGTCCTCGGCGAGACGGTCGAGCGCGTCGTCGCCTTCGAGGTCGGCCGCGGCCGGGACCTGGCCGACGGGAAGGCCGGCCGAGTCGGCGGGGGACGCCGGGGCCGGGATCCGGGCCCGGCCGCGGTTCCACACGCAGATCCGCACGCCGTGCGTGGAGCGCAGGAGCCGACAGCGGATCCGCCGGGTGCTGGTGTGCTGCACCGCGTTGGTGACCAGTTCGGTCACTATCAGAGCCGCCGCCTCGATGCGTTCGGCCGGTTCGCCCCAGGCCCGCATGGCCTCCTGGACCCGGTGACGCGCCTCCGGCACACCTCCGGGCAATCGGGGAACCCACCAGCTGTGTGCACCTCGGGTACCTCCGGCACCTCGGACACCTCCGTCATCGGGGGCACGCTCCGCGCAACTGACTATTTCCGACATGTATGCACTCTCGACGCAAAACACATACTTTGCAAGCGACAGAGTGTGTAATGCTCCGCCCCGGGGCTCGACGGAGAAGGTATGCGCATGCGAGCCCGCTCAGGTCCCACCGTGGAGCACCGCGTCCTCGCGGTCCGCCTCCGCATGCTGCGAGAACGCGCGGGCATCAGCCTGCGGGCCGCGGCCCAGGCACTGGACGCCCACCCCGCCACCGTCCGGCGCATCGAACGCGCCGAGACCGGACTCGACGCCCGGCAGGTCGGCGAACTGCTCCGCTGCTACGGCGTGCCTGCCGCCGTGGCCGAGCCCATCATGGCCGGGCTCTCGGCCGCGAACCTGCCCGGCTGGTGGCACCGCTGGCGGGACGCGATGGACGCCTGGCAGCAGGAGGTCATCGGCGTGGAGTCCTCGGCGAGCCTCGTGCGGACCTGGCATCCGGCGCTGGTGCCCGAGCTGCTGCGCACCCCGGCGTACGCCGCCGCGCTCCACCGCACCCAGTACCCCGGGGACAGCCCCGCCCGCCGGGAACGCCGGGTGGAGCTGCTGCGCGAGCGCCGCCGCCGTCTGTGCGAGCGCGGGGCCGCCCTGTGGGCCCTGTTCCCGGCCGCGGCCCTGCACACCCGGGTGGGCGACCGGGAGACCATGGAGGGGCAGCGGGCCGCGCTGGCCGAGGCGATGCGGGAGCAGCACATCACCGTCCAGGTGGTGCCCCTGGACCACCCGCCGCACCCCCTGACCGGCGTACCGCCGCTGCACATCCTCCGGGTGCCCGCCCCCGAGATCGGGGACCAGGCGGTGCTGGAGACCCCGGGCGTACGGGTCGACCTCATCGACGACCCCGATGCCGTGATGGCCCACCGCATGCGGCTGGACGCCGCGTGCGCCGCCGCGCCCGGGCCCGGCACCCCGCTGCCGGTGTGATCCGGCCGCCGCCGGGATGCGGAGGGCCCCGACCCCGGACAGCGTGGGGGAGTGGTGCAGCTGCGCAGGGCCAAGTGGATCCCGTTGGGGGTCATCGTGCTGGGCGTCGTGCTGGACCTGGTGACCCCGACGGACGTCACCTCCGCGCCCCTGCTGATAGCGGCCCCGGTCGCCGCCGCGCCGCTGCTCGGGCTGCGCGGCATCATCGCCATCGGTGTGCTCGCCATGGCCGTCCACGCGGCCCTTGCCTGGCACGACGGCACCTTCGGCTGGCAGCGGGGCGTCGCCAACCAGCTCACCCTTCTGGCCGTAACCGTGCTGGCCGTCCTCATCAACCGCAGCCTGGAGGGCCGGGACGCCCGGACCCGCCGTGCCCGCCACATCGCCGCCGTGGCCCAGAGCGCCGTCCTGCCGCGGCCCCCGTCGCGCCTCGGGGACCTCAGGATCGCCGCCCGGTACGTGCCCGCCGAGAACGAGGCCATGATCGGCGGCGACCTGTACGTCGTCCAGGACACCCCGCACGGGGTGCGCGTGATGGTCGGGGACGTCCGCGGCAAGGGCCTGGGCGCGGTGAGCGCGGTCTGCGCGGACCTGGGGGCCTTCCGGTACGCGGCGGACGAGGCGAAGGACCTGCCCGGCCTGGTGGCCGCGCTGGAGCGGGCCCTCCTGCGCGAGGGCGGCCGGCGCGGCGGCCAGGAGCAGGACGAGGGGTTCACCACCGCGCTGATCGCCGAGTTCGCCGACGACCTAGGCTCCGTACGGGTCGTCAACCGGGGGCATCCACCGCCGGTGCTGCTGGACGCCGAGGGCCGGGCCACCGTCCTCGAACCGTCCGAGGAGGCGCCCCCGCTCGGGATGAGCGCGCTGGGCACCTGGTCGTGCCCGGTCGACACGTTCCCGTTCCCGCCCGGCGCCACCCTCATCTGCTACACGGACGGGGTCACCGAGGCCCGTGACGAGTCCGGCGTCTTCTACGACGCGTCCGTCCGGCTGCCCTTCCTCGTCCGCCACCGCGCGCTGATCGGCGACCCGGCCTCCCCGGCGCAGATCCTCCACCTCCTGATCGAGGACGTCGGGCACCACACCGGCGGCCGCATCCAGGACGATCAGGCCCTCCTCGCCCTGCACCGACCGGCAGGCGCCCGGCACCGGCCGGTGGACACCGTCTGAGCTTCTGCGTCGTGCCGCGTGCGTGCTCAGGCGGCGCGGCACAGGGCGTGGTCGACGAGGTCGCGCAGTGCGTCCTCCTGACGGGCCGCGCTCCGCGGGTCCGCGGAGCGGCTGTGCGCGGAGACGGTGACGGCACGTCGGCCGTCCACGCTCGTCGCGGTCCGGACGACGTATCCGAAGCCGCTTCCGCCATGTCCGAGGTAGCCGCCGCCGCAGGACAGCGGGGTGAAGAACAGGCCCAGACCGTCCCGGGTGCCTTCCGGGTGACCGCTGTCCGGCGGCACCGGCACGGTCGTGAGCAGGGCGGCGCGTTCGGCGGGCTTCAGCAGCCGTCCGCCTGCCAGCGCCGCGAAGAAGCGGTTGAGGTCGCGGGCCGTGCCGGTCATCGATCCGTCGGCCCCGCTGTCGAAGGGGCGGTAGGGGATGGTGGTGTCGACCATCGGCCCGTCCGGGACGAACTGCTGGTAGTTGGCCGAGTGCGGACGGGGGAGGAAGGGCCGGGTGCCCGGAGTGTCGGTGTTCCGTAGGCCGAGCGGGCGCAGGATGCGGTCCCGGACCTGCTGCTCCCAGGTGCGGCCGGTGACCTTCTCGATGATCATTCCGGCGAGCACGTAGTTCGTGTTCGCATACTCCCAGCCGGCGCCTGCGGGGAAGGCGGGTGCGTGCCGCATGGCCAGGTCCACCAGTTCTTCGGGCTCGTAGGCACGCCACCGGTGGGCGAAGTAGGTCCGGGCGCCGGGATCGGGAAAGACGTCGTGGATGTAGTCGGACAGACCACTGGTGTGCTGCAGCAGGTCGCGGAGCGTGATGGTCCGGCCGTCGTTCCCGGCACCCGACACGACCCCGGGCAGCACCTGCTCCACGCTCTGGTCGAGGGAGAGCCTCTTCTCGCCCACCAGTTGCAGCATGACGGTGGCGACGAACGTCTTGGTGGTGCTGCCCAGACGCAGGAAACCGTCCATCGGAACCGGACGGCCGGTGGTCAGGTCCCCCACCCCGGAGCGGGCCGTGACCGTCCCGCGCGGGGTCTCCAGACGGACCGTCACCCCGGTGATCCCGGTGTCACGCAGCGCGTCGGCGTCACGTTGCACGGACCACGCCGTCCCGGAACCGGAGGGGCGTGGCGCGGCCGAAGCCGCGACGGACGGCAGGGACGAGACGGCCAGGGCGAGCACCGCGGCGGATAAGAAGGCACGACGAAAGATCATGATGCGAGGTTAGGAACGGCGAGGGCCGCCGGCCATCCGGTGTACGCCCCCTTGGGAACGGGGGCCAGCCGGATGGACAGCTGGGAACGGGGGCCGGCCGGATGGACATCACGCCGGGTGCCCGGCAGAGACTCCCCGCTGTTACGCGCTCCGGCGTCCGGACCTGTCCGGCGATACGTGTTTGAGGCGTCGATCGTCGGTCATCCGCAGGGAAGACACGTACGGCAACTGACCTACGACATAACGACATCGGGAGTGAGCGGAGTTGAGCAGCATGGAAAACTGGCGCCTGCACGCCGCCTGCCGCGAGGAGGACCCGGACCTGTTCTTCCCCATCGGGAGCACGGGGCCCGCGGTCGTCCAGACCGAGGAGGCCAAGGCCGTCTGCCGGACCTGCCCCGTACAGGCCGCCTGCCTGGAGTGGGCCCTGGAGAACAAGCAGGACTCCGGCATCTGGGGCGGCCTGTCCGAGAACGAGCGACGCGCCCTGAAGCGCCGCAGCCGCAGGCGCGCGGAGGCCCGGGGACGCGGCGCGGCCTGACCCGTACGCCGCACGGTGCCGCCGCCGGAGCGATGTTCGTGATCCGGGAACGAGTGGGTACACGATGAGCCATGGACACCACCGCTTGGCTCGTTCTCGGCGCCGTGGCCGCGCTGATCATGCTGGCCCTGGCCGTCGTTCTGCTGGTCCGCGTCTTCAAGGCCAGAAAGCTGCTGATGGACGCCGGAATCCCGCTGCGCAGCAAGGCGCTCGTCTGGGCCGCCGTCATCTACACCGTGTCACCGGTCGACCTGCTGCCCGACCCCGTCTACCTCGACGACATCGGCTTCCTGCTGGTCGCCCTGCGCTCCCTGCACTCGGCGGCAGCCGCGGCCGGACTGCGCACGGGAACGAGTACCCGGGCCAAGACCCCGGTGACCCCGGTGGAGCGCCGCCCCGACGCCGTGGGCTGAGGGGCCGGCGGACCGCCGTTCCTCACCGGCTCAGCCGAAGGCGGTCGCGCCCGGCGGGGGTATCCCCGCGCCGGGCTCCTGCGGGGCCCCGGTGTCCGGGGCGGGCGGCTGCGGGGCCGACTGCGAGTCGGGCGAGCCCGGCGGGTCTTCCGGAGCGGGCTCGGTCCCCGGGTCGTCCGGCGGCGGTTCCGGGGTCGCCGGGTCGTCCGGCGGGGGCTCGGAGGTCGCCGGGTCCTCGCCGGGCTGCGACGTCCGGTCGTCCGGCGCGGGCTCCGAGGGTGTGGTGTCCCCGGACGAGGTGGGGCAGGGGTCCGAGCCGGGCGGGCAGGGGGACTCGGAGGCGTCCTTCTTCGGCGGGTCGGTCTTCTTGTCGCCGTCGCCCGTGTCGCCGGCCGGCCGCTTGAACCAGTCGCCGTTCTCCGGGTCGACCATCACGAACTCTTTCACCGGCTGCTCGGACGGCTGCACCACGACCACGTCGGAGGCCCGGTAGCCCGGCCACGCCTTGCCCTTCTGCTGCGGGTCCTCCTGGGCGACGGGCGGCAGCAGCGGGTTCCCGCACGCGCACCGCACCCTGGGGACGCCCCGGTCGTCGACGAGGACCGCCGTACCCGCCTGGAGCACGGCCTGATAGGCGTCGGCCTCGCCGTCCCGGAAGCCGTGGTTGGTGACACGGGTGTCCATGCGCAGCGTCACGGGGGTGAGCCCGCGCAGATAGCCGGGGACGGCGGACGGCTCGATGTCCTGGACCGAGGCGAACGCCCGGTTCTTCTCCGGAGCCCCCTGCAACACCTTGACCTGCTGCTCCACATCGCAGCTCGCGATCTTCTGCGTGCCGCCGTACAGACCCGGCGCCGCGCCGTCCACGCCCCGCGTCACCTGCGTGCCGGTCTTCGACGGGCTCGGCGCGACGGAGGGGCTGGCCGTCCCGGGCTCGGGGGCGTCGTCGTTCGCCGTGGAGTCCGTGAAGGGATCCGGACCGGACTCGCCCGCCGCCTGGAGGAAGACCTCGCCGCCCTCCTTCGTCCCGCCGCCGCCCTCGGGCCGCGTCAGCACGACCACCAGCACCACCGCCGCGACCAGAGCGGTCGCGATCGCCGCGATCCGGGGCACCGAACGCCACCAGGGACGATCGGGGCGGGGACCGGGTGCGGCGCCCGAGCCACCGCCCGGGCCGCCGGGACCACCGCCGGGGCCGGAGCCGCCCGCGTCGCCCCCGTCACCCGAACCGCCCGAACCGCCCGAACCGCCCGAACCGCCCGAGCCGCCGGGGCCGTTCGGGCCGCCGTGGTCGCCGCCGCTGGGCGGGCCGGGCGGCGG
>NZ_JAFEUF010000215.1 GCF_016901035.1 Streptomyces durocortorensis | reverse complement strand
CGCCGGCTCCGGCGCCACCGCCCCCGGAGCCCTCGCCCTCACCGAAGCCGCCGGTGCGGACCGAGCCGCCGGAGCCCCGGCCCGTCGCGCTGCCGACGTACCGCAAACCGGCCCGCAAACAGCCGCGGAGCGGGCCGTCGCTGGTGTCGCTGACTCTGCTCATCACCGCCCCGGCGGTCTTCGCCGTCGCCGTACTGCGCCCGCGATCATCCCGCTGACCAGGAGAAATGCATGTCCGAATGGCTCGTACTGAGCATTGCCATGGCGTCCGCCTGCGCGGTCGTCCTCATCATCGTCGTCCTGAACAACCGGCGGGTCGGGGATGACGACGATCCCTCCGAGACCCCCGACGTCATCGAGTACATGACGATGATGATCGGCGTGGTCTACGCGATCGTCCTGGGGCTCGCCATCGCCGGGGTCTGGGAGGGGCGCAGCGCCGCCCAGGAGTCCGTACGCATCGAGGCGCAGGCGCTGCACGAGGTGAAGGCGCGGGCGTCCGTCTACCCGGCGGAGGTCCGCGACCGCATCCGGGCGGACGTCGACGCCTATGTCCGCCATGTCGTGGACGACGAGTGGAAGGTGATGTCGGAGCGGAACACGCTCACCGAGCGCGGCACCGAACTGCTGAACCAGGTGCGGGCGGACGTCACCGACTACGAGCCGAAGACCGATCACGAGGGGCAGGCCTACCAGCCGCTGGTCGACCAGGTGGCGGCGGCGGACGACGCCCGCAGTTCACGGGGGCAGAACGCCGGGGCGACGATGCCCGGGGTGGTCTGGTTCGGGCTGATCATCGGGGCGCTGGTGACCGTGGGGCTGATCTTCACGCTCCAGATCCGCAGAACGTTCCGCGAACTGCTCCTGGCGGGCCTGTTCAGCGCACTGATCGCCTTTCTGCTCTTCCTGATCTGGGACTTCGACGCGCCCTTCGGCCGGGGCATCTCGGCCACCGCCGAACCGTTCCTCGACATGTTCCCGGGGGCCGCCGGCTGACGCCCGCTCCCCCGGCCGGTGGGCCGGTCGGGGGACGGACTGACCCATTCGCCGGACCCCGATCGCGGGCCGGGAGGACCGCTCCTAGCGTGTCGGGCATCGAGGTGCATTTTTCCTGCTATGTGGAAATTGGTTCCGCAGCTGCCCCTCGGGGAACCCGGAGGATCCACCATGCGCGCGATACGTGTCGCACCGCTCGCCCTGCTCGGCGCCAGTGCCCTGACGCTGATCGCCCCGTCCACCGCCTTCGCTGCACCGGACGGGGCCTCCAGCACGTTCAACCCGACGATCACGCCCTCGGTCATCGCACCGGGCGGCCGGGTCACCCTCGGCGCCGGTGGCTGCACGGGCGAGACGACCGTCAGCTCGGGCATCTTCGACACCGCCACCGTCCCGAGCGGCTCCACGTCGGCCACGGCCACCGTCGACACGGACGCCCGCCGGGGAGCCGTCTACGCGGTGACGTTCACCTGCGGCTCCACCGGCACCTCCCGCAACGTCAACCTGACGATCACCGGCGGCGCCACGAGCAGCCCCACCCCGACCCCGACTCCGACCCCCACCACGGTTCCGACGGCCAGCTCGACGGCCCTCGTGCCCGGCGGGGTGCGCGGCGGTCTCGGCGGCAGCTCCGGCGCCATCGACACCGTGGAGGTCGCCGCCGGCGGGGCCCTGGTGGTCGCGGCGGCCTCGGGCGCCCTCTACTTCGCGCGCCGCCGCAACGCCGACCGCCGCCACTGACCGCGAACATGCGGCGCACGACAGTCGCCCCGGGTCCTGATCCAGGACTCGGGGCGACGGGCGTATCGGGCCGGACGGGAAGTTCGACGCCTTAGAACGCCGCATGGCTCGTCCGCCGGCGCCGGACCAGGAAGACCGCGCCACCGACGGCCGCAGCGGCCACCAGACCGCCGCCGACCTGCATCTCCACGGAGCTCGGACCCATCGAGCCGCCGAGCCCGCCCTGCGCGCCGTTGCCGGCGAGCACGGTGAACTTCTGCGTCGCGATCCGGTCGTTGTCACTGCACTTCACGGAGAGGTGGTACTGCCCCGGCGTGGTGTTGTTCCGGACGCGGGCGTGGGCGTAGTTGGTGCCGTCACCCGCCGACAGGCTGGTCGTGGGGAACGCGTTCGACCAGACCTTGCCGCCGTGACCGCAGCCCTGCGCGGTCACCTTCAGCATGCCGCCCTGGTGGACGGACTGAGGGTTGACGGCGACGTTGACCGGGCCGTTGGTGGCGACGGCCATGGGGGCCGCGAGCCCGACGGCCGCGAAAGCGGTCGCGGTGACCGCGAGAGCGCGTGAAGCACGCATCGTGTGAACCTCCAGCGGGAAACGCCCCCGGGGGCTGTCCCCCGGGATCGACGAGAACGTCTCCCATGACGAACACTCACCAGTCGACCGGCGGCTCGCACTTCGGCACTGCTCCACCCCAGTGACGCGACACGCCGCACAAGACCCCCTGAATCTGACGGAGGCGCAGGTCACAGACCGTCAGAAGTTTTATCTGCTCATTACTCCGATGGGCAGTCACCCCTCAGGGGCCCCACCCCGCCGCCACCCGTTCGCCTCTCCCTGATCGCCGCCTCGTCGTGACGCCCTTAGCGTTCACAGCGTCGCGACGAAGGGAGAACCATGGGCCGGGACTACGCTGGCGCCGAGCGGACCAGACGTGTGCCATGGGGTGCGATCGCCCTGGTGATGCTCAGCGGCCTCGCCCTCATGCGCAACGGCACGGAGTTCGGGGAGGCGGGCCCGCCTCAGCCCGCGGCGGCCGCCTCGCTGGACCTGGGCAAGGACACCGCGGGTCCGCCGGTGGAGGGCGAGCCGGTGCAGCCGTTGCCGTACGCCCCGGCCTCCCGGGTGAAGATCGGTTCCATCAATGTGGACGCCCCGATCATCGACGTCAACCTGGACGCCAACGGGTGGATCGACGCCCCGCCCGCCGAGGACCCCAACCTCGCCGGCTGGTACCAGAACGGCATCGCCCCCGGCCAGCGGGGCACCGCCGTGGTCGTCGGCCATGTCGACAACACGTCCGGGCCCGCCGTCTTCTACGGCCTCGGCTCGCTCCAGAAGGGGCACCGCGTCGAGGTCTCCCGCTACGACGGACGGGTCGGGATCTTCGAGGTGTACGGGGTGGAGGTCTTCTCCAAGAACGACTTTCCCGGCCCCCGGGTCTACGGCGACACCGGCCACGCGGAGCTGCGGGTCATCACGTGCGGCGGGGGCTACTCCAAGGCGGGCGGCTACGACGGCAACGTGGTGGTCTTCGCCCGGCTCGTCGACACCCGCTGACCGGACGCGTCCCGATATGGCTGTGTCCCCGGTGGATCGCCGGGGACACAGCCATAGAGGTGCGCGCTCAGACGCGTTGCGGCACCGTGATGCGGTAGCCCGCCTCCAGCAGCCGGGGGAGATAGCGGCGCAGGGGGGCGACGCTCTGCGAGCGGTCGCCGCCCGCGTCGTGCGAGAGGACGACGACGCCGGGTGCCGCCCCGTCCAGCACCCGGCGGACGATCGTGCCGGTCCCCGGCTCCTTCCAGTCCAGCGTGTCCACGGTCCAGGCCATCGGCTCCATGCCCAACTCGGCCCCGATCTCGAAGGAGTTGCGGTTCCAGGCACCGTAGGGGGCGCGGTACCAGAGCGGTGGGGCGCCGAGCACCCGCTCCACCACGTCGCTGGTACGCCCCAGCTCGTCGCGGATCGCGGGGCGGGAGAGCTTCGGGATCAGCGGGTGGGACCAGGAGTGGTTGCCCACCACATGGCCGTCGTCGGCCATCTCGCGCAGCAGGTCCGGGTTGCTCTTCGCCATCTCGCCGCAGACGAAGAACATCGCACGGACCCGGTGTTCGCGCAGCGTGGCCAGGATGTCCGGGGTGTAGAGCGGGTCGGGGCCGTCGTCGAAGCTGAGGACCATCGAGTGCCCGAGATCCGGGAGGTGCTCGAAGGGCCGGGTGCGCACGGGCGGCCTGGCCGGGCGGAACCGGGGCGGGCTGCCCGCGGTCATGGGGTCGAGCCGGTACGGGGAGGGCCGGCCCCGCACGTTCGCCGGAGGCCCCGCGGCCGGTGCGGGCGGGGTGCCGGCGGTGCGTGCGGGGCCGCTGGGCGTCGAGGCCGGATCAGCGACGATCAGGTGCACGGCGGCGGCGGTTCCGAGGCCGAGGGCGACCCTCAGGAGGGTGCGGCGCTCGGGTCCGGTGTGATCACTCGTCATGGCCAACTGCTCGCACGGCCGGACGCCCGCCCCGGCCCCCGACACCGGATGCCAACCGTTTTGTACCCGATCGACGCATTATGTTCATATTCTCCGGTGCCCGCCGACGGCCCGGCGACTCCCCCTCCGGACGAGCCGATAGCCTCGGAGCCGTGACAGAGCAGCAGCCTCATCAGTTCGAACGCGGTACGGACGGACCCAAGGTGATCGTCGCGGGGCTCGACGGCTCCGATTCGTCGATGCGCGCGGCGGCCTACGCCGCCGGACTGGCCCGCCGGCAGAACGCCATGCTGGCCCTGGTGTACGTCCAGCCGGTCATGACGGCGGGCGCCGCCCTCGGCGTACCGGTCGGCGACACGACGGGGGAGGTCGCGGATTCCCTGGTCACCGAGATCCGTGAGGCGACCGAGCGCTTCAGTGACGCGTGGGACATGCGATGGGAGTTCCACACCTTCCGGGGCGACCCCTACAACGGGCTGGTGACGGCGGCCGACGAGCTGAAGGCGGACGCGGTGGTGGTCGGGGCCTCGGAGTCGGCCGGGCACCGCTTCATCGGTTCGGTGGCCGTGCGCCTGGTGAAGGCCGGGCGCTGGCCGGTCACCGTGGTCCCGTAGCCCCCGGCGCCGGGCCCTACTCGCCCATGAGGAGCCCGTCCGCCTCCGCTCCCCGCCCGAGGACGACGGTACGGATGCGGTCGCGGATCTCGCGCAGATCCTCGGACTCTCCCTCGGGGGAGTCGAGGGAGGCGTTGAGGTTGATGGCGCGTCCGGTGACGGTGTCGTACCACTGCGGGACGAACTCCGCCTTCTTCACCTTCCAGCGCTCACCGGGTTTCGCGGGCGGCGCGAAGGTGAAGCGCCCCATCGAGCTCTGGTTGCCGCGCGGGTCCTGGGCCCCCTCGTAGTTGATCATCGCTCCGGCGATCTGGTCGCCCATGCCGTAGACGACCCACGTGCCGTTGACCTTCTCGTACGCCTGGGGCACATGGGCGTGGGTGCCGATGATCAGGTCGATGTCGGGGCGGCCCCGGTCGGTGGAGGCGGTGAGCCGCTCGGCGAGCTCCAGCTGCTGAGCGTCGGGCTCGTCCTGCCACTCGGTGCCCCAGTGGACGGAGAGGACGACGACGTCGGCTCCGGCGCGCCTGGCGGCCCGCGCCTCTTCGATGATCTTCCGCTCGTCGGTCACGTTGACCGTCCAGGGCCGGCCGGCGGGCAGCGGGATGTCGTTGGTGCCGTAGGTGTACGCGAGATGGGCGACCTTGGCCGCCCCCTCCCCCGGCCCGGCGGGCAGGATCGTGGGCCGGGCCGCCTCGGCCGCGGTACGGGCGGAGCCGGCGTGCCGGACGCCCGCCTCGTCCAGGGCTCCGAGCGTGCGCGAAACCCCCTCGGCCCCGTCGTCGAGGGTGTGGTTGGAGGCGGTGGAGCAGGAGTCGAACCCGGTGGTGCGCAGGGCCGCGGCGACCTCGGGCGGCGACTTGAAGCTCGGATAGCCGGTGTAGGGGCCGCCCTCCTTCCCGTACACGGTCTCCATATGACAGAACGCCAGGTCCGCGCCGGAGACGACCGGGGCGACACCGGCCAGCATCGGGGCGAAGTCGTAGCCGGCGCCGCCCGCGTCGGCGGCGGCCTGGTCGATCACGGAGGAGTGCGGCAGGACGTCACCCGCGGCGAGCAGCGTGAACGGGCGGGGCCTCCCGGCGTCCTGGCCGCCCGCACCCCGGGCGGCGGACGGCCCGCCCTCGGCGGGGGTCGTGGGCTGCTGCCCGGTGCAGCCGGTGGCCGCGGCGAGCAGGAGGGCGATGGCGGCCACGGTGCCCGGTCGGATGCGCTGCGTCATCTGCTCGACTCCATGTTCGGATGATTACGACCATCCGACTACACAGATCTTCATACCGGATAGGCAAGGAGCATTGCCGCATACCTAGCTGAACTGGTCGTACCGGCCGACCCCGACGGCCCCTCGACCGTTCACCGCACCACTCGCCGCACTGAGCGACCGCTCGTCGCACGCCTCGGTGCACCGCCTGTTCCCGCGCCGTCGAATGCGTTCGTATACGCCAGTCGGCAACGCGGCCGTCAGGGGCCTCGGCGGGAGAGGACGTTCATGAAGACCACCACGACGACCGACGAACGGACCCTGGCGGAGTTGCAGCGGGAACACGGGCCCGCCCTCTTCCACTTCCTCCTCGGCCTGACCTTCGGGGACCGGCAGCGGGCCGAGGACCTGGTGCAGGAGACCCTCGTACGCGCCTGGCAGCACCCGGAGGCATTCGACGCGCCCTACGACTCGATGCGGCCGTGGCTGTTCACCGTGGGCCGCCGCCTCGCCATCGACGCGCGGCGCTCACGCCAGGCCCGCCCCGTCGAGGTCAGCGACACGGTGCTGGAGACCACCCCGGACTCCCTGGACACCGCGGACTCGGCCGTCCGCGCCCTCGACGTCCGTGAGGCGGTCCGCACGCTGAGCCCCGAGCACCGCGCGGTGCTGGTGCAGATCTACTTCCGGGGGCTGAGCGTCGGCGAGACGGCGGAGGCGCTCGGCATCCCGTCCGGGACCGTCAAGTCCCGTTCGTACTACGCCCTGCGGGTCCTCGCACGCACCCTGCCCGGCTACTCCCGCAGGTCCTCCGCCCGGAGCAGCGCCAGCAGGGCGGAGGCCTCGGCCACCTCCACATAGCCCCGGGCGCAGTCGTCGCAGCCCCGGAGGTGGCGGGCGACCCGGCACGTCTCCTCGGCGTCCAGGGCGTCCAGGACGTACGCGCCCAGCAGCAGGCGCACATGCCGGTCGTCGCCGGGGTAGGCACTCATTCACAGCCTCGTATCTCCTGGGCGATCCTCCCCTTCTGCCCACGCGGGGCGTCCGCCCCCGGTTCAATGCTGCGTGAAGCCCGGTACCGAGCAAGGAAAGAGGCGAGACGGGATGCGTCCCGAGGATACGGATGGGACCGGTGGGAACGGGCTCCGGGTGCCGATGACCTGGCTGTCCACCGAGTACATCGCCGACGAGCTGTTACGGACCGGCGATCTGATGGAGCCGACGACGCTGGAGTTCCGGGCGGGGCGCGACGCCCTCGCGCTGACGATGTTCCTGTGCGAATTCCCCCGGGACGCACCCGCCCCGCACGCCCTGCCCGAGCCGCGGGTCGACGAACTCCGCGTGCTCACGGCGTACGAGGGCACTTGGCGCAGCTGGATCTGCGAGCGGCTGGCGGAGTCGGAGGAGGCCGCCGAGCCCGGCGACCCCGATCTGGCGCTGGCCCGGGCCGCCTGGCGCTGGCTGGAGGAGACCGAACTGCTCGCGGCGGACCTGGACGCGATCGGCCCCGTCCCCTGGGAGGCCGCGGCCGACCCTGCGGACGACGACCAGGAGATCCGGATCTGGACCCCCGCCTGGCAGCTGGGGCTGCCGCTGGGGCACCTGGCCGTCCATCTGTGCTGACGGCCTTCTTCAGGAACCGTGTACGCCCGCACGGTACTTGGGCAGCCGCAGCGTGATCTTCATGCCCGCCCCGACCCCGGTCTCGATGACGAGCCCGTAGTCGTCGCCGTAGACCTGGCGCAGCCGCTCGTCGACATTGAGCAGACCGATGCCGGTGGAGGTGCCGCCCTCGCCTCGCAGGATCTGCCGCAGCCGCTCGGGGTCCATTCCCGTGCCGTCGTCCTCGATGACCACCTCGGCCTCCGAACCGGCGTCCAGGGCGCTGATGGTGATCCGGCTGCGGGTGACCGCCCCTTCGAGGCCGTGTTTGACGGCGTTCTCCACCAGCGGCTGGAGACACAGGAACGGCAGCGCGACCGGCAGCACCTCGGGGGCGACCTGGAGGGTCACGGCGAGACGTTCACCGAAGCGGGCGCGGACGAGGGCCAAGTACTGGTCGATGGAGTGCAGTTCGTCCGCCAGAGTGGTGAACTCCCCGTGCCGGCGGAACGAGTAACGGGTGAAGTCGGCGAACTCCAGGAGCAGTTCACGGGCCTGCTCGGGGTCGGTCCGGACGAACGAGGCGATGGCGGCGAGCGAGTTGAAGATGAAGTGCGGGGAGATCTGTGCCCGTAGCGCCTTGATCTCGGCCTCGATCAGCTGCGTACGGGAGCGGTCCAGCTCGGCCAGTTCCAGCTGGACGCAGACCCAGCGCGCCACCTCCCCCGCCGCCCGGGCCAGCACCGCCGACTCGCGCGGGGCGTAGGCGACGAGCGCGCCCAGGACCCGGTTCTCGACGGTGAGCGGGACGGCGACGGCCCAGCGCAGCGGGCAGTCGAGGTCGCCGCAGCCGCTGTCGAAGGCGGTGTCGCGCCCGTTGTCGAGGAGCACCTTCAGATGCTCCATCACGTCCTTGCCGTGGTGGTGCCCGGCCCCGTCCCAGACCAGCACCCGGTCCCGGTCGGTGAGGCAGAGGGCGTCCGTGCCGAGGAGGGAGCGCAACCGGCGGGCGGCCCGCCGGGCGCTCTCCTCGGTGAGCCCGGCCCGCAGCGGCGGGGCGGCCAGCGAAGCGGTGTGCAGGGTCTCGAAGGTGGCGTGCTCGACGGGCGTGCCGACGTCGCTGGGGCGCACGGGGCGGGCGGTGCGGCGCCCCAGCAGGTAACCGGCGCCGAGCAGCAGCCCGGCGAGGACGACGACCACGGCGACGGCGGCCCCGGTCATCGCTCCCTCCCCGCGGCGGCCCGCGCCGAGGAGAGGGCTTCGGGGAGGTGGAAGCGGGTCATGGCGGCGTTGGTGCCCGGCGGGATGCGCCCCGGGGTGGCGAGCGAGACGAGGATCATCGCGAGGAAGCCGACGGGGACGGACCAGACGGCGGGCCAGGCCAGCAGGGCGTGCGGCCAGCCCGGCGGGCGTACGGCGCCGCTGACGGTGATGGCCACGGCGAGGAGCGCGGACCCGCCGCCGAGCAGGAGCCCCGCGACGGCTCCGGGCGGGGTGAGCCGCCGCCACCAGATGCCGAGGACGAGCAGCGGGCAGAAGGAGGAGGCGGAGACGGCGAAGGCCATGCCCACCGCGTCGGCCACCGGCACCCGGCTCACCAGCAGGGAGCCGGCGAGCGGCACGGCGATGGCGAGGACGGTGGCGAGCCGGAAGTGGCGTACCCCGCGCGCGGGCAGGACGTCCTGGGTGATGACCCCGGCGACGGCCATGGTGAGCCCGGAGGCGGTGGACAGGAACGCGGCGAACGCCCCGCCCGCGATCAGCGCCCCGAGGAAGTCTCCGCCGAGGCCGCCGATGACCCGGGCGGGCAGCAGCAGGACGGCGGCGTCCGCGTCTCCCCCGTACCGCAGTTCGGGGGTGTAGAGCCGGCCGAGCGCCCCGTAGATCGGCGGCAGCAGGTAGAAGAGGCCGACGAGGGCGAGGACGGCGACGGTGGTGCGGCGGGCGTCGCGACCGTTGGGGCTGGTGTAGAAGCGGACGACGACATGCGGCAGGCCCATGGTGCCGAGGAAGGTCGCCACGATCAACCCGTACGTCGCGTACAGCGGGTGGTCGGCGCGGAAGACGGCGAACTGGTCGTCGAAGCTGACCCGGGGGCGGCCGTCGCCCTGCCAGGCGAGGACCAGGAAGAGGGCGGGGACGAGGAGGGCGGTGAGCTTCAGCCAGTACTGGAAGACCTGGACGAAGGTGATGGAGCGCATGCCCCCGGCGGCGACGGCGGCCGCCACGACGGTGGCGACGAGGACGTCCCCGAGCCAGCCCGGAGCTCCGGTGAGGATCTTCAGCGTCAGCCCGGCGCCCTGGAGCTGCGGTACGAGGTAGAGCCAGCCCGCCCCGACGACCAGGGCGCTGACGAGACGGCGGACCTGCCGTGATTCGAGCCGTCCCTCGGCGAAGTCGGGCAGGGTGTACGCCCCGGAGCGGCGCAGCGGTGCGGCGACGAAGACCAGGAGCACCAGATATCCGGCGGTGTAGCCGACCGGGTACCAGAGCATGTCGGGGCCGTGGACGAGGACGAGCCCGGCGACGCCGAGGAAGGAGGCGGCCGAGAGGTATTCGCCGCTGATCGCGGCGGCGTTGAGGCGGGGCCGCACGGTGCGGGAGGCGACGTAGAAGTCGGAGGTCGTACGGGAGATACGCAGGCCGAAGCCGCCGACGAGGACGGTGGCGAGGACGACGAGGGCGACCGCCACCCAGGACGCCATGTGGTCGGGGGCGCTCACGGGGCGGGGCGGCCCTCCACCAGCCGGGCGAAGTCGCGTTCGTTGCGCTCGGCCCGGCGGACGTACCACCAGGCGGCGAGGGTGAGCGGCGGGTAGGTGGCGAAGCCGAGGACCGCCCAGACCAGGGCGGAGCTGTTCAGCGCGGCGAACAGGAGCGGCAGGGTGCCCGCGACGAGGGCGAGGACGCCGAAGACGGTGAGCCCGGCACGCAGCTGGCCGCGCATCAGCGAGCGTACGTAGGCGCCGCCGAGGGCGGTCTGCTCGTCGATCTCCGACTGGGTGCGGTAGCGGGGCAGCGGGCGCACCCGACGCGGCTCTCCCGTGACCACTTCGCGCCGGGGGGTTGGCTCTGCGGACATGGGCTCGGAGTGTAGGCGTCGCCGGGTGCTGCTGGGAAGGGCTGCCGGAGGGTCTCCCCAGGTCAGCGGCGGCCTGACGGCTTCCTCCGGCGGCTGCCCCACGGCTCCTTCGGCGGCGGCCTCACGGCTTCGGTCAGCGGCCGCCCTGGCGCATCAGGAGGTCGCGCAGGGCGCGGGTGTGGCGGCGGCTGACGGCGAGCTCGGCCTCCCCGATGCGCACGCTCATGCTGCCCGCGTCCAGGCGCAGTTCGTCGATCCGGCCGAGCGCCACGAGGTGGCGGCGGTGGATGCGGACGAAGCCGCGGGAACGCCAGCGCTCCTCCAGGGTGGTGAGCGGGATGCGGACGAGATGGCTGCCGCCGGCGGTGTGCAGGCGGGCGTAGTCGCCCTGCGCCTCGGCGTAGGCGATCTCGTCGATGGGGATGAAGCGGATGACGCCGCCGAGCTCGACCGGGATCTGGTCGCCCGCGGTGTCGTGGACGGGGGCGGACCGGTCCCCCACCTGTTCGGCGACCCGGCGGACGGCTTCGGCCAGGCGTTCGCGGCGGACCGGTTTGAGGACGTAGTCGACGGCCTTGAGGTCGAAGGCGTGGACGGCGAAGCCCTCGTGCGCGGTGACGAAGACGATGAGCGGGGGCGCGGCGAACCCGGCGAGGAGCTGGGCGACGTCGAGGCCGGTGAGACCGGCCATGTGGATGTCGAGGAAGACCACGTCGATCGCGGACGGGTCGTCGGGGCCCGCGTCCACGGCGCTGCCGATGCGGCGCAGGGCCTCGGTCGCGCCGGTGGCGCCCTCGGCGCTGCGGACACGGGGGTCGGCGCGCAGGAGGTAGAGGAGCTCCTCCAGGGCGGGTTGTTCGTCGTCGACGGCGAGTACGCGCAGCATGAGGCCGGAGTTTAGGGCGTATCCAGGCCGATGGCTTGAGTGATGCGGGGCTTGTTCCCGTACCGCAGTACATGCAGACGACCGAACCCCACATCCGGGTGGGGGCCTATGCGCTGGGCGTCCTCGGGAGCGCCGACACCTTCCGGTTCGAGGAGCATTTGTCGGACTGCCCCGGGTGCCGGCTGCGGGCCGGTGAGTTCGCCGGGGTACGGGCCGGTCTGGCGGTGGTGGGTCCGCCGGTGGCCCCGGGGCCGGCCCTCGCGGATCGGGTGGCGGCCGCGGTGGCGGCGGCGCGGCGCCGGGGC
>NZ_JAFEUF010000214.1 GCF_016901035.1 Streptomyces durocortorensis | reverse complement strand
CGTCAAGCCCCACCCCGCGTACTCAAGCCCCCACCGTGCCGTCCACCCCTTCCCGCAGCAGGTCGGCGTGACCGTTGTGGCGGCCGTACTCCAGCAGGACGTGCACCATGACCATCCGCAGGGAGACGTCCTTCTCCCAGCGCGGCTGACGCCCCACCAGATCCAGCGAGGCCGCCTCCCGCTCGATCCGGCGCGAGGTCTCCACCTCCGCCTCCCAGGCGGCGAACGCCTCGGCCCCGGTCGAGGCGCTCGCGTCGTACGCAGCCTGGAAGTCGAAGGGCTTCTCCGACCACACCATCGGCACCGCCTCGTCCTCGAACACTCTGCGGAACCAGGCGCGTTCCACCTCCGCCAAATGCCGTACCAGAGCCAGCAGCGACAGCGTCGACGGAGACATCGACCGCTCGCGCAACTGCTCGTCGCCCAGCCCCGCGCACTTCATGGCCAACGTGTCGCGGTGGTAGTCGAGAAAGGCCCGCAGTGTCTCGCGCTCACCGCCCAGGAGCGGGGGCCCGACCCGGTCGTCACTCGTCATGATCATCTTCCTCGGTTCCGTGGTGTCGGCCGACAGTATGTCCGTCCGACGTTCCCCGGGCAGCCGGGTTTCCGCGCAGTGCCTCCTAAAGGCTGTCTCGCAAGTCGTGGTCGTTCGGGGTTCGGCGGTCAGCTGGGGATGGGGCGGGCTCCGCTTCGAGTGCCAGAAGGGGTGCCAAGCGCCGCCGAACCGCTCGAACGACAAGCTCATCCCTTGATGAACTCGATGATCTGCGGGGCGATCTTCTTTGGAGCCATGACGACGGCGCCATGGTTGAGTCCGGGCAGAGTGCGGTGGTCGGCCTGCGGCAGGATCTCGGTGACGGCGAGGGCGGCGTGCTGGAACGCGGCTGGACTCTTGCCACCGGTCAGCACGCGGGTGCGTAGGGTCACCCCTTTCCACTCCTCGACATCGAGAGGCTTGCCTTGCTGGGTATCGCCCATGACCGCGATGTCATAGGGGAGAGTGCTGGCCAACTTGGTGAGGTTTGCCCACATCTTCGGCATGAGCTTCATGAAGAACACGGCGATGCCGGGCATGCCCTGCACCCTGGTCATGAAGTACTTGACCGCGTCGCTGTGTCGGCCCTCCGCCAGCAACGCGGTGATCTGCTGCGCGAGGTCCTTAGGCGGTCCGTCGTCGCCTTCGCCGACCACGAACGGCGGCTCGTACAGAGCCAAGCGGTCGATGTTGACTCCGGCCGCGGCCGCGCGCAGGGCGAGGACCGCTCCGGAGGACGAGCCGAACAGCGACGCCGAACCACCGACGTGATCGACCAACGCGGCGATGTCTTCAATCTCGCGGTCGGGGGCGTAAGTAGCGGCGTCCCCGCTGGCACCGCGTCCGCGTCGGTCGTAGTTGATCACAGTGAAGTGGTGGGCGAGGAGAGTCGCGAGTTTGGCTGTGTCCGAGCGGTCTGCCAGTGCCGAGGCAACCAGGACGATGGCCGGCCCGCGGCCCGACTGCTCGAATGCGATCTCGGTGCCGTCGGCGGAGGTGACTCGGGCCTCGGCTCCGGCCGACTGCTCTCGCGCTGTTGCCATGTTTGTCTCTCCGGTTCACGTAGGGGCCGTACTGCTGTGGTGTGCGTTGCTGCCAATAGGACCCCCGCAGTGCAGGAAACTCATCGGTGCGTCAGGCTTTCGGTTCCGAAGTCCTCGCATCTCGAAGAGGACGAACCTCCTCACGCAGAATCGAGGGCATGGGGCGGCAGCGGCACCTGGGATGATCCAGTTGTGACTGGTGTGATTACGGCGTCGGAGCCGTCCTGATCCGGTGGTAGCGACAGCCCTGAGGGACGTACGCCCGGGCTGTTCAAGCAGCAGATGTTTGTCGCGGTGGCGGTCACGTGAGTGTCGGGCTGACACCTTGAGCCGTCCGGGGACTTGATCCCTCTATCCAGAGCGATGATGCCCGCCGCTCTCGCGACCGCCACCGCCGTCAACACTCCCCGCGTGATTACTCGTTGGTGTTTGTGGTGCGAGCCCGCTGCATGGTGACCCCTCGTGATGCCCGAGCCGTTTCAGCTCCAGCGCAGACCGGGGCCCGTGCGGTGAGCTGGTACCGCGAACAGCTGCTGAGGTGGCGGACCGGACTCGTGTCGAGTCCTTGGATTAGGTCGCTGCGTGGCACCGCATGAGCTCGTGACCAGCACGAACACCCGAGGACGGGAAGAGGAAAGATCTTGATCTGCTGCGGCATCGACTGGGCGAAGAAGACACACGACGTCGCCTTGGTCGACGACAACGACCAGTTGGTGGCCAAGCGGCATATCACCGATGACACTGCTGGCTGCAAGAGCCTGCTGGATGCTCGCTGAGTACGGCGACACGGAGGAGGCCCCGATCCCGGTCGCGCGAGACATCCCGGGGCCTGCTGGTCGCGGGTGCTGCGGACTGGCAAGCGACAGGTGTTCGCGATCAACCCGGTGGCCGCGGCCCGCTACCGAGACCGGCACTCCGTCTCGCGCAAGAAGTCCGACCCGGGCGACGCCCTGGTCCTGGCCAACGTGCTGCGGACCGACATGCACGCTCACCGGCCGCTTCCCCAGGACGGCGATCTGGCCCGCGCCGTCGCCGTCCTCGCCCGCGCTCAGGGGTACGTCGAACAGGACGGCTACGGACGGGTGTTCCCAGCGGGCGGCGCGGGCCAGCAGCCCGGCACGGACGGGGGCGCGGAGGTTGGTGGAGTTCCCCGTCAGGTTCTTCTGTTCGGCTACTTGAAGTTCGTGGCTTCACGCAGCTTCTGGTCGCTGAGAAGATCACGGCCATGACCATCTCGTTCCGCATCGACCGGATCCTCGGTGACCGTCCCTTCGCCGAGGTCGGTGATCCCGTCCTCGCCGTCAATGACGAGGACCGCGGCCTGCTAGCAGTGGCAGGCACGCACGTGGCAGTGGCGGGCATGCACGAGTTCGGCAGTACTGCGCCGGTTGGCGTCTACGGCATCGATGATCTGACCTGCCGGGCGCTTCTCCGTGCGCGTTATCCCGTGCACGCCATGGCTTTCCACCCCAGGCTGCCCCTTCTTGTAGTCGGCACGGGCGACTACGACGGCGGCTATTTTTTCGAAGGGGAATTGCTCCTTCTGGACCTGGAGACGGGCAGCGCCACGTCGCTCATCGAGCACGAGCTCGGTCGCCAAGTCCTGGACTTGGAATGGCTCAACGAACAGGAACTACGCGTGCTAGTGGCACCGCCTGACGACTGGCAGGACACAGACGCGTGGAGCGAAGGGCACGTCGCGGTGGTGCATCGGCCCGACTGGAAGGTCGTACCACCTCGGTCGATCACTGGATATGACCTGGCTGGACCACGGGGAGCGGCCCCGCGAACCGACCGTCGAGAGGATGCCCGCCAGACAGTCTCCGGTCTGAGTACGAACTGGGATCCGAGACGCAACGTTCGCGCGGTTGAGGAATTGTCCGACGGCAGGATCGTGGCGACGCTCGACGGGGTCCAGTTGGAGACCTGGCTGCCCGTGGGGCGGCGGCAGTGGGCTGTCCGGGACGATGATGGTGGCGGCCGTGACATTGTCATCGCCGCAGATGAGCGATCGGCCTGGGTTGGTCTGGTGCGGCCTCCGTGGGAGGAGCGTGCTCAGGCCGTGGTCCGGCTGGCGCTCCAGGACGGAGCGCAGCTCGACCACAACGCTCCCGGCGGCCCGGTCTCCCTGGTGCGATGTGCTGACGGTCTGCCCGCTCTCGCGCCCGCTGGGCGGAACGGGGAGCGGAGCAGGTTGCGTATCCGGCGTGGCAGCCGGGTCTACTTTCGGGAGACTGTTTCGACGCAGGACGGGCAGCAGCCTGGATCAGGTGAAGCCTGGCTTGCGGCCGCGGACCTGGGGGCCATACCGGTTGCCGAACGTCCGCGTGAGCCGAGGAGGGCGGAGGTCGATCATTTGTGCCCGTACTCCTGGAAGCCGGGTGAGACACATTTCGCCGGCCCCGGCGTGGAGACCGCTGATGGTGACCTGATTTATGCCGGCACTGTCTACCACAGTCACGGGTTGCAGCCTGGCGGCTCGTTCGTCGTACGGCGCATGGTGGCCAGCGAAGAGCCGACTTGGGTCTTTCGGACAGACCGGAAGGCCACGGACCTCGACCATGACATGGAGACCGTCTATGTCACGTACGACGATGGCGAGATCGTCGGACTCGATCTCCGTGACGGCGACGTCCGCCGGCGTCGGCACCTGGCTGTTGCCGGAGTGCCCGTCGTGGCGACCGCACTGACCGTTGCCGGACCCGGCCGACTGCTCATCGGCACCACCGACGGGCGGATCCTGGACTGCTCGGCAGTCCAAGGGCTGTCCCGTAAACGATCTCCGTCTCAGGGGCGTCGGGGGTAGTCAGGGTGATCGGCGTAAGGTGACGCGAGGTCGAGCAGGTCATCGCATGGCCAGGTCTCGCCGTCGTACTGGCAGTCATCGCGGTTGTCCCACGGCAACTCGGGGTCGCCCGTGGCAGGACTGAGCACATGGCGGGCGAGCACGCGTCGCTTGGCCTCGACCTCCCGCAGGACGCGAGCCGGGTCGTGCAGCGCGACGTGTAGGGCGATCGTGGGATGGAAGCTGGAGAGTTCTCCTTGGCAGAAGTCGACCGTGTGCCCGTGAGCGGTCCACTTCCCACAGCCGTCACCGTCGCAGCGTCGGGCCAGGTCGGCCTCCTCATCCAGCCGTGTGTGGAGGAACGTCATCAGGTCTTGGCTCATGGGGGCATCCTGGACGATGCGCGAGGCCCGGTCGCCTGATTTCCCTGCTGTGGGCAGGACCCGGCCGGCAGGCCGACAGTGGAATGATCTTGCCGTGGCTGGTGTGATCACGGCGTCGGAGCCGTCTTGGATAGCCCCGTTCACCGGGCTGAGCCCCCGCACCTTCGGCAAGTTGGTGACTCAACTACGGAACGCCGGTGCCGACGTCGGCGGCCGGGGTCGACCGTGGAAGCTGTCGCTGGAGAACCGGGTGCTGCTGGTTGCCGCGTACTGGCGGACCAACCTCACCGTGCGACAACTGGCCCCGCTGTTCGGGGTGTCGAAGTCGGCCGCTGACCGGGTGATCGACCACCTCGGGCCGAAGTTCGCTCTGCAGCCCCGCCAGCGGATCGCCAAGGACGCTGTGCTGATCGTGGACGGCACCTTGGTGCCCACCCGCGATCACCAGGTCGCCGAGCAGTCGAAGAACTACCGATACTCCACCAATCATCAGGTAGTCATCGACGCCGACACCCGCCTGGTCGTGCTGGTCGGCCGACCGCTGCCGGTAACCGCAACGACGGCCTGGCCTGGGCGGAATCCGGTGCCAAAGCCGCCGTCGGCAAGACCACGACCATCGCCGACGGCGGCTACCCGGGCTCCGGGCTGGTGATGCCGCACCGCCGCCGCAAGGGCGAGGAACTGCCCTCCTGGAAACAGGGCCACAACAAGTCCCACAAGCAAGTCCGGGCCCGCGTCGAGCACGCCTTCGCACGCATGAAGACCTACAAGATCCTGTGCGACTGCCGCCTCCGCGGCGACGGCGTTCACCACGCCATGCTCGGCATCGCCCGCCTGCACAACCTCACCCCCGCCGGATAGGCGAGCGGACGGATTGATCCCCGACCTCGTACACACCAGTCAGAGATCATTTATGGGACAAACCTTAGGCTCTGGGGCATGGACGTACGAGAACTGCTGCGGCGCTCCGGGGGACCGGTGACACGGGACCGGATCGGGCACGACCTGGCCGCGCTCGGCCTCGGACCGGGCGACACCGTGATGTTCCATACGCGCCTGTCCGCCATCGGCTACGTCCCGGGCGGCCCCGAGACCGTCGTCGACGCCCTTCTCGACCTCGTCGGCCCGACCGGCACGCTGATGGTTCCCTGCAGTTGGAACGATGCCCCGCCGTACGACTTCACCACCTGGCCCAGCTCCTGGCAGGACGCCGTGCGCGCCCACCACCCCGCGTACGACCCGGAACTGAGCGAGGCCGATCACAGCAACGGCCGCCTCCCCGAGGCATTGCGCCGCAGACCGGGGGCGGTGCGCAGCCGGCACCCGGACGCGAGCCTCGCGGCGCTCGGCCCGTCCGCCGCCGCGCTGATGGCCGACCATCCCTGGGACGACCCGCACGGCCCCGGCAGCCCGCTGGCCCGGCTCGTCGCCCTCGGCGGACGGGTGCTGCTGCTCGGGGCGCCCGGTGAGACGATGACGCTGCTGCACTTCGCGGAGTCGCTGGCCCAGGCGCCCGGCAAGCGGTTCGTGACGTACGAGCAGCCCGTCCGCGTGGACGGCGTCCGGGTCTGGCGCACCTTCCATGACATCGACTCGACGGACGGCGCGTTCGACTACTCCCCGGTCGTGCCCGAGGGACAGGACCCGTTCGCGGTCATCGTCCGGGCCATGCTCGACGCCGGCATCGGCCGGACCGGCACGGTCGGGGCAGCCGACAGCCACCTGTTCGACGCCGGTCCGGCCGTGGACTTCGGCGTCCGCTGGATCGAGGAGCACCTGAACGCCCCCGGGTGACAGGCCGCCCCGGCTCGCTCAGGCCAGCCGCACCTTCACCGTCTGCGTCGCCCCGCGCGTGCCGGACAGGTCGCCGAAGGCCAGGCGCAGCGACGCCCCGGTGGTCGCCGAGGTCACCGTCGCCGGCTTCGACACGACCGAGGCGACGGCCCGGTTCCAGGTGAGGGCCAGGCTGGTGCGCGCCCGCATGGGGTCGCTCACACACACCGTCGCCGTCCCGTCGCCGTGCTCGGTCACCAGCACCGAGCACGGGGCGTCCGCCACCAGCGGCCCGACGCTCCCGCCGAACCAGAAGTTGACCGCCGTCAGCCCGAGCGAGGGGACCGCCACCCCCTGCTGGTCGTCCGTGTTGGCGAGCACCCGCAGCCAGCCGCTGTCCGCCGCCCGCGCGGCCGTGCGCTGTTCGGACGCACCGGGCAGCAGCTGGTAGGCGTACGTGGCGTCCGTCGGGTCGGTGCCGTGGTCGAACCAGAGGGTCAGGTATTTACGGGAGACCGGGTCCGTGGAGCCCGCGGTGTTGATGTCGCGCCAGCGCCCCGTCCGGTTCTCCCGCAGCGCCTTCACGGTGGTTCCGCCGGGGAAGACGTAGCCGCCGTGCCCGGCAAGATGCGCCCAGGACGCGCCCGTCAGCGTCGCCGACCAGGGGGCGGTGACCGGTTTCGCCGAGCCGTCGACCGTGAACGGGGCGTTGCCGGTCGGCCCGAGGTTGCGGTTGTCGACGGTGCTCTCCACGGCCGCGCCGTCGCGGCCGTGGATGCCCGCGCCCAGGCAGACCACGGTGTCGTCGAGGAAGAACCACGACTTCTTGGCCATCAGCGTGCTCGTCAGGCCCTTGAGGTATTGGCCCACGGCGGCCCGCTTCCTGTCGGTGACCCCGCCGACCCAGTTCACATCGGGGAGCGCGACGCCCCAGTCGCCGCCCGCCCCGTCTGCGAGCACCTTGCGCGAAGCCGTCGTGCCGGGCAGCCGGTACGGGTCGACGGTGGGCCAGAAGGCGTCGCTGTACTGGCCGTTGGCGAAGGTGTCGCCCCACCAGTAGAGCATTCCGGAACCGGTGTGCCAGCCGCGCAGGTTCTCGCCGTTGCCGACCTCGTAATAGGTGATCCGCCGGTCCGCCATGCTCAGGGACGCCGCCCAGCCCGGACGGCGGTGCGTGGCCCGGGCCATGTCGGGGAAGAGGCGGTGGCCGTCCGGCTCGGCGATCGGGGTGAGGGAGGTGTCGTCCAGGACGCTCTTGATCCGGGCCAGCGCGGTGAGCCCGAGCGAGGGGTTGTCCATCGGCGGGCTGTAGTAGTCGCGTTGCGCCCAGCCCTTGACGAGCGCCCGCCACCGGGCGTTCTCGGCGGCCGACGCGCCCCGGCCCAGCAGCACGATGGAGGCGAGGATCGGGTGGCCGCGTCGGTGGTCGTCGACCTCGCCGCGGCTGATGGCGCGCCCGGCGACGGAGTCCATGACGAGGCCGTTGTAGAGAAACGGCGCCCAGGCGTTCTCCACCGCGTCGAACACCACCTGCCGCTTCGGGTCGCTGACCTCCCACGTCGTCCCCTTCAGCAGCGCGAACAGCAGCCCGAGGCCGCCGAGCATCACCGATCCGTAGCTGCCGGTGTAGGGCACGGTGGTGTGCTGGATGAACGAGCCGTCGGCGTACAGGCCGTCGCCCTTGGTCACCAGCGGGAACACGGGGGAGAGGGCGTCCCGGGCCAGCGCGATCTTCGCGGCGGTGCCGCCGACGACGCCGCGCAGGGCCAGCACCCGGCAGAGGTCGACACGGTTCGCCCCGGTGCTGGTCCCGGTGTACGAGGCGACGGCGGAGTCCGGTACGAAATGGTCGACGGCGGCGCAGTAGCGGGCGAGCCGCTCCGGGGCGATGGCGTCGTACATCAGCACACACACGTCCAGCAGCGCCTGCGGTGCGCCGATCTGCCAGCTGTACCAGTTGCCGTACCGGGTCTGGCCGTCGTTGTAGACCTGGGCGTTGAGGTGCTCCAGGCCGTTGAGCACGGCGTCGCGCAGTGCGGTGTTCCCGGTCAGGCCGGTGCCCTGCTGGCGGTAGGCCTGGGCCATGGTGTTGAGCCGGATGAAGCTGTCGGCCATCCGCCCGGAGAAGACGTACGACTCGGGGTCCGTGTCCGGGTCCGGATCGGCGAACACGGCGTCGGGCCAGAGCGAGCCGTCCGCCGGGGCCATCGCCTCCAGCCACTGCGACGCCTTCGCGCCGAGATCGGCCAGCCGGCTCTTGAAGGGCTCGGCGGTCGGGCTGAAGCCCTCGCCGAGGATCAGCCCGCTCCAGGTGGCGCGGAGCGCGGCGTACGGATCGTCTTCGGGGGCGGCGGAGGCGGCGCCGGGCGTGGACAGCGCCAGCGCGCCGCCGCCGGCGGCGGTGAGCACCGCGGAGGTGGCCAGGAAGGTACGGCGGGACCAGGCAGAAGTCATGGGAGAGCTCCGGGTCGGTGACGTGTCTCCGGCGGGAACCCGGCGCGCGGAACGCTGAACTGATCCCGGGATCCGACTGTTCTGAGCGGGCGGGCACTTTCTAGCAGCCGCCAGGTGACTCGCTCAATGACTTTGGCCGAATTGATCGTGTCGATCGCTTTTCGGAGCGTGTATACGGCCGGCGGGTGTGATCCGGCCCGCGCGCTTCGCACCCGGGCAAAACCACACTCGGATCGTTTCGAGCGGATGTGATCGATATGGTTGAGCCCTGCCTGACGGCGGCCGCCCGGAGTCGGAATCCACGCGCTTGCGTCGCCGGAACGCCGTCGCGCAGGGGCCCAGCCGTCTCCGAGTCCAGGGGGATCCATGCGACTGCACGTCGATCAGCGTCACGAGCGGGTGCTCGATCTCGTCCGCGAGCGCGGCAGCCTGCGCGTCGCCGAACTCGCCGAGGAGCTCGGCATGTCCGCCGTCACCCTGCGCCGGGACGTCGAGGCGCTGGCGGCCCAGGGTCTGGTGGAGCGGCTGCACGGCGCGGTGGTGTGGCCCTCCGGGCAGTCCCGGCCCGCCCCCGCGCCCGTCGCGCTTCCCGCCGAAGGTCTGGTGGTCGGCATGGTGGTGCCGACCACCGAGTACTACTACGCGGACGTGGTGCGCGGCGCCCGGCAGACCGTCGAGGCCGCGGGCGCCCGCCTGACGATCGGGCTCTCCCACTACCTCCCCGACGAGGACGCCGCCCAGGCCCGCCGGCTGCTGTCCACCGGCGCCGACGGACTCCTGCTCACCCCGAGCTGGGAGCGCGGCTGCCCGGAGCAGGGCGAGGGGCTGTGGACGGTGGAGCAGGAGACCCCGGTCGTTCTGGTGGAACGCTCGGCCCCCCTCGGCCATCCGGCGGCGCGCCTGGACCGGGTGCGCTCGGACCACGCGCACGGAGCCGCCGAAGCGGTGGCGCACCTGGCCGGGCTCGGGCACCGGGCGATCGCGCTCGCCGTGCAGGACAGCCCGACCGCTCCCCGGCTCCGGGTCGGCTACCGGGCCGCCGTCGAGGCGCTGGGGCTGAGCCCGGTGTCGGCCTCGCCGCTGGACGAGGCCCCGTCGCGGTCGGAGGCCGACCGTTTCGAGCGGACGCTGGAGTACCTGTGCCAGGGCGTGGCGAGCGGCAACGTGACCGCCGCGATCGTGCACAGCGACGCCGACGCGATCGTCCTCATTCCCCGGCTCCAGGCCAGGGGGGTGCGTGTGCCCGAGGACCTTGCGGTGATCGCGTACGACGACGAGGTCGCCTCGCTCGCCGATCTGCCGCTGACCGCCGTGGCCCCGGACAAGCACGCGGTGGGCGCCGCGGCCGCCCGGCTCCTGCTGTCCCGCCTCGGTGTCCCCGAGCCCGGTGCGACGGGCCTCACCGACGCGGGCCCGGGCGGTGGGGCGGCGGGTGGAGGTTTCGGCGCCCGGCGGCACCTGGACATCCTGCCCACCCTGCGGGTCCGGGTCTCCTGCGGGGCGGCCGGCGCCGCTCCCGCGGCTCCTAAGTGATCGATTCGATTGAATTGGTCATTTGCTCTTGACGGCGATCGGTTCTGCGCAAAATGATGTGTGTCGTTCACCTCATCTCCCGCAGTTCGAGGTCCCGTAGGAGCCGGCCCATGCCCCGTACCGCCCGCACGTCCCGCCTCGCCCTCGCGGCGTCCGCCGCCTCACTCGCCCTGCTCGTCACCGCCTGCGGCGGCTCGGGCTCGGACGCCTCGGGCCCCGGCGACGGCAAGCCCGTCACCCTCACCTTCTGGTCGGCCACCGCGGGTGCCAAGGAGACCGCCGACGCCTTCAACAAGGCGCACACCGACATCAAGGTGAAGTTCTCCATGGTCCCCGCGGGCCCCGAGGGCGTCACCAAACTGTCCAACGCGGTCAAGGGCGGCAACGCCCCCGACGTGGCCACCATGGACTACTCCGCCCTGCCCGAGTACGCCAGCGAGGGCAACCTGGAGGACCTCACCCCCAGCTCCGGCGACCTGGTGAAGAACGAGTTCCCCGAGGCCGTCCAGTCCCTGGTCAACCTCGGCGGGTCCACCTGGGCGGTCCCCTTCGACGTCACACCGATCCAGCTCTTCTACCGCAAGGACCTCTTCAAGAAGCACGGCGTCGACGTGCCGACGACCTGGGCCGAATACCGTACGGCCGCCGAGAAGATCCACGCCGGCGACCCCGACGTCACCATCACCAACTTCGGCGGCGGCGACCCCGCCCTGCTCTCCGGCCTCGCCTGGCAGGCCGGCGCCCGGTGGTACGGCACCAACGGCGACGCCTGGAAGGTGAACATCGACGACCCGGCCTCCCGCAAGGTCGCCGCCTACTGGGACGACCTCCTCGCCGAAGGCCTCGCCTCCAAGACCCCGCTCTGGGGCGAGGGCGAGAACAAGGAGCGCGCCACCGGCAAGGTCGCCACCATCATCGGCGCCGCCTGGAGCGCGGGAAACTTCCCCGTCAGCTACCCCGACGCGAAAGGCACGTGGGGCATAGCGCCCCTGCCCACCTGGGACGGCAAGGCGGGCACCGGCATGTACGGCGGAACCTCCTACATCGTGCCCAAGGGCAGCGAACACACCGAGGCCGCCGCCGAGTTCATCAAGTGGGTCACCACCGAACCGGCGGCCATGACCGCCCGCCTCAGCTCTCTCAAGGCCCCCAGCAGCGCCCTGCCCGCCAACGAGGGCATGCGCGCCGCGGCGGCGAAGGAGTTCGACAGCTCCTACTTCGGTGACCAGGACGTCTACGCCCTGGCCGGTGACGCCGCCGACACCATCGTGCCCGGCTGGACCTGGGGACCGGTGCAGCAGCAGGTCACCTCGGTGCAGATGGCCGCGGGCGGCGACCACACGAAGATGCTGAGCTCCGGTCAGGCGAAGGGCGAGAGCGCGGTCACCGACCGCGGTCTGAAGCTCGACAAGTAGAGCCTGACGAAAGGCCCTTGCCACCGCCCCCCCCCCCGCCCCCCCCCGCCCGGCCCCCCCCCCCCCCCCC
>NZ_JAFEUF010000213.1:2071-12178 GCF_016901035.1 Streptomyces durocortorensis | reverse complement strand
GGCGAGCGCGGAGGCGTCGGCGAGCAGTTCGCCGTCGAGTTTCGGGGCGAAACCCCCCACATCACCCAGAGGGCCCTGGGGGTCGAGGAGTGGGGGGGGGGCGGCGGCCGCCCCGGCCAGCCCGAAGCCCTCCCCGACGGCCTCTGCCGCCCCTGCCGCGCCGCCCACTCCGAGGGCGACCGGGCCCCCTCGATCGACCCCGCCGAGATCGCGGGCGTCAAAGCCCACATGGCCAACCTCCGCGACCTCCTCAAACCCCCTTAGCAGTAGCTGGGTTCGCTCCGACCTGCGGGACGAGAAGGGGCAAGAGAGCCGTGACAGGGGCCGGCATCACGACCGCCTCCTGGTGTCCGGAGGTAGAGAGCTGCCCTATTCACCTGGCCGGCCTTCTTCTGGTGGTTCTCACTCGGAACCCGGCGGTCGGCGATCATGACCGTACGAGCCGGGAAGCCTCGGATGTGAGCGCGGCGGCCGACGGGTCCGTGCCGCGCGGCTCCGAACGAGTGGACTTGCCGGGGCGCGGCCGGGATGCGGCGCGGAGCCCTTGGGGCGGGTGGTGTCGTTGCCGTCCGCTCCGCTCCCTCCCTCCCGACCCCGAAGAGGCACGCTCTTATGCGACGCTCCCCCACCCGACGTCTGTTCGCCGCGATGCTGCTCGCGGCGTCCGTCCTGGCCCCGATGGCCGTGGCTCCCGCCCCTGCGGTACACGCCGCCACAGGCCCCCACCAGCACGACCGGCATTGCGGGAAGGACCGGCACGACCGGCACGGCTGTCCGCCGCAGGGTCTCGACCCCGCGCTGACCGCCAAGCTGGACAGGACCATCGAGGACGTCCGAAAGCAGGCCGGCATTCCCGGGGCCGTCGTCGGGCTGTGGATGCCGGGGAAGGGCAGCTACGTCCGCGCGAGCGGGGTCGCCAACACGGTCACCGGTGAGCCGATGTCGGCCGACACCCGTATCCGGATCGGCAGTGAGACCAAGACGTTCACCGTCACCGCTCTGCTCGAACTCGTCGACGACAAGCGCGTCAGGCTGGACGACAAGATCTCCGCCTACGTCCCCGGCGTGCGCAACGGCGACCGGATCACGCTCCGCCAGCTCGCCGGGATGCGCAGCGGCCTGTTCCCGTACACCGCCGACGCCGACTTCGTGCACGACCTGCTGAGCGATCCGTACCGCTCGTTCACCCCGCGCGGTGTGCTCGCGTACGGCATGAAGCACAAGAACACCTTCAAGCCGGGCGCGGAGTTCCAGTACTCCAACTCCAACCTCGTCCTGCTCGGGCTGGTGATCGAGAAGGTCACCGGTCAGCCCCTCGACCGCGTCATCCACGAGCGGGTGCTCCGCCCCGCCCACCTGCACAACACGCTCTTCCCGACCGGGGCGGAGTTCCCCGAGCCGCACGCCCACGGCTACACCGACCAGACACTGAGCGGCGAGACCGAGGATGCGACGGACTGGAACCCCAGCTGGGCGTGGGCCGCCGGGGCGATGATCTCCGATCTCCACGACCTGCGGCGGTGGGCCAAGGTCGTCGCCACCGGGGAGTTGCTCAGCCCTCAGACCCAGGCGCAGCGGCTCAAGACCCTGCCGACCGGGTTCCCGGGGCTCAGCTACGGCCTGGGCATCTTCGACGCCGACGGTTGGATCGGGCACAACGGTTCCCTGCCGGGGTACGAGACGGTGACCGTCTACCTGCCGGCGCAGAAGGCCACGATGGTCATCATGATCAACACGGACTCGCTGAGCGGGGGCCAGGAGCCGTCCACGCTGCTCGCCCGCGCGGTCACGAGGATCGCCACCCCGGACAACGTCTACGACGGCAGCGCCTCCCAGGGGCGTAACACTCCCTGACTTCCGTGCCCCGGGGGGTGCCGGTGCGCACCCCCGGGGCCACGGCCCGTCCGTCTCTTCGGCGACCATGACCCGATGAACCAGGAAGCTGCGGACGTGAACGCGGCGATCGCCGCCGAACTCCAACTGCTGGACCCTGCCGTGCGCGCGTCGCGGTCGGTCGCCGCGCGACTCCTCGACCCGGAGTTCGTCGAGGTCGGGGCCTCGGGACGACGATGGACGTACGAGGAGATGATCGCCGCCCTCCCCGGCCTGGACGGCGGCGACGCAGGCGGGGACGGGCCCCGCTTCGAGCCCTCCGGGATGACCGGGGTCGTCCTGGCCCCCGGGATCGTGCACCTCACGTACGAGTCGGGCATCGACGGTCGCCGGGCCCGCCGCAGCTCACTGTGGCGCAAGCAGCCCGGTGAGGCCGGGCCCTGGGAGGCGGGGGCCGCCTGGCGGATGTACTACCACCAGGCCACCCCCGTCCCCGGCCCGTGAGGCCCAGCCGAAGCGCGGTGGCTCCGAAGGGCGGAAGTGCCGAAGCGCAGTCGTGTCGACGGGCGCGTGTCCGGCGAAAAGGGCATGAGCAGAAGCACGTTGTGCCGGCCGGATTGCAGATGTGATGATGTGCGCCATGTCTGACTACGAGGGTCGGGACGGCGCTCAGCCGCAGGTCGGCGCTTCGAGGCCGAGGCTGGTGGATTATGCCGATATGGCCGCGGTCAAGAAGCGGGCCGGCGCGCCGGAAGTCGTGCCGGTCGGCCCTCCCGCCGACTCGTCCGCTCCGCGGCCGGGGCCTCCGACGCCACCGCCTGCGGCGACCGCGGCGCGGGACGCCCCGGGCGAGGATCCGCTCATCACCGGCAGACGGCTTGAGTTCATGGCGCTGCTGGAGAAATTCCGGGCCACCCCTGTCCTGGTGCCTCTGGGGAGCAGCCAGTCACCGGGCGCGGAAGGCGGCTTTCTGACTGCCGACATGAACGGCATCCGCTTCATTCTCGCCTTCTCCGACCAGCAGGCACTTGCCCGTTACGCACGGGCCCAAGGGGTGTTCCACAGCGAGTGGAGTTACCAGACCGTCCTCGGTGCACGCTTGCTGGACGTGGCGGTTCCGGCGGCCGGCGTGCCGTGCGGGGTGGCGCTGGACTGCGCGGACGGGGCGGAGGGCCTGGTGCTCCCGCCGGTCAAGGGAATCGTGCCCGACGAGGCCACGATCGACGCCTACACGGAAAGGTAGAGGGAGCACGTGAGCGGGGGAGGCGAAGACCTCAGGACCCAGGGCCTGAACCTGATAGCCAAGGGGCTGACGGAAGCGCTCGGCGAGTTGAAAGAGCTGGGTATGGTCGGCCAGGCCGGACAGGGACGCGGATTCAGCGAAATCGCTCTCTCCGGACTGGAGTTGGGCGAAGAAGGGCTCACCCAGGAATTCTCGTCGTTCTGCGAGCGCTGGGAGTGGGGCGTCCGCTCCCTGATTAGCGAAGGCAACGGAATAGCGACCGCCACGGGCCTGTCCGCCGGCTCGTTCTACGAGAACGAGCAGTACATCGAGGGCACCTTCAAGGTCGTCACGAACGCGGCCATCGGCAACCCGTACGCCTCCGAGGACGAGGTCACCCAGCAGGGCTGGAAGGACATCGCCACCTCGGGCGCCTACGGCGGCGTCGACTACAGCCGGGAGTCGTGGGAGCGGGCCGGGGAGAACATCGAGCAGGGCTGGAAGGATGCCGGGCGGGATGTGATGACCTCCCGGACCATCGGCGGACCGATGGGGCTCAGCCCCGAGAACCTGCGCGAGGGCATGGGTGTCTCCGACGCCGAGTACGACCGCATGCTGGACGACACCTTCGGCCCCTCTCCCGAGGCGCGCGCCGAGGCCGCACAGCAGCAGGGAGGCGCAGGCTGATGGGCGTACTCGACGACATAGGCGACGGCCTCAAGGACCTCGGCGGCGGTGTCAAGGACGGCATCAACGACGGACTCGGTGCACTTGAGGACGGCATCGACGAGGGAAAGAGGCTCGTCGGAGAAGGTGTCGACTGGGGGACGAACAAGGTCGGCGACGGCCTGGACCACGTGGGTCTGCACGGCGCCGCCGATGCCGTCCACGACTGGGGGGACGGCGTCGCGTCCGACCTCGGTGCCACCCCTGGTGAGCAGCAGCTCGGCCAGACCGAGGAAGCCAATGAGCTGGTCCACGGCAATCCCGGCAAGATCTCCGAAAGCGCCAAGCACCTCACGGACTTCCAGTCGGCCTTCGACAAGGTCGGCCGGGGCATGCGCAGTCTCGATTCCGCCCACTGGAAAGGCGCGGCAGGCGACGCCTTCCGCCAGAAGGTCGAGATGCAGCCCAAGAAGTGGCTGCACGCGTCGGACGCCTGCGAGACCGCCGGCAAGGCTCTGTCCAGGTATGCCGACACCGTCAAGTGGGCTCAGGCGCAGGCCAAGGAAGCCGTCGTCCTCTACAAGGAGGGCAAGCTCGCCTCCGAGCAGGCGGTGAAGGCGTACAACCAGCGCATCGACGCGTACAACGCGAAGATCAAGGCCGACCAGGATCCCGGCCCGGTGCCGGAGCCCTTCAAGGATCCCGGCAGAGCCGACATCGAGGCGGCGCGGGACAAGCTGGCCGAGGCCCGCCGGCAGCGGAACTCGGCTGCCGCGGAGGCCCGGAGCAGCGTCAGGGAAGCGCTGGCGCACGCTCCTGCCGAGCCCCCGCCGCTGGACCGGCTCGGCGACAACATCGCCGACGGCTACCAGGCGGTGAACACCGAGCTGACCCACGTCGCCGGTGGCGTCCTCAAAGGTGCCTCCGGAATCGTCAACTTCGCCCGGGGACTCAACCCGCTCGACCCCTACAACCTCACCCACCCCGCCGCATACGTCCAGAACGTCAACATGACGCTGTCCGGGCTGGTGTCCACCGCGGCGCACCCGGAACGGGTCGTCCAGGCCGCGGTGGACGGGTTCAAGAAGGATCCCTCCGAGTTCGTCGGCCGGCTTCTCCCCGAACTCGTCGGCACGAAGGGAGCGGGATTCGCCCGCAGTGGAACCCGCCTCGGGCTGAAGTACGCAGACAACGTTCCTGGCCCCACGCCGTCCAAGTGGAGCGATCTGGCACGCGGCACCGATTCGGTGAAAGAGAAGGCGATTCACTACGATTCGGTCGACCCGAAGCGTGCTCAGGAGTTCCTGGATTCCGAGTATCCCTGGCTCAGGGACGTGAACAACACCGGGCACCACGGATACACGATGAACTGCAGTCACAATACGGTCACCGTGGATCGCCGTATGGACGGCATCGAGGTCGGTGCGGCCCCCAAGGCGGGCGGCGACCACATCCCGCCGGAGCAGCTCGGCTTGAAGGACAGGGCTAAGGGACACTACGACTTCGTCAATAGTTATGATGACATCATCCGCGATCTCCAGGCCCGCGGGGAAGGGTCGAGAAGCGCCGTCTACCTGAGTAGGCCCGACGGCACAGCCCATATTTTCAACGCCGTGAACACACCGCACGGCGTCGTTTTCCTCGATGGGCAGAGCGGAACTCTGGGAATGCTGGAGAAAAACGTCACGTCCATCGGACACATCCCTTATCGCAATGGAGTTCCCTAGATGGTAACCAGAGACGAAGCCGTGCTCAGCGCCGCCGATTTCCTGAAGAAGGTGGGTCACCCGGACCGGGCGGACTCCGTGGTGATGCTCCCGGAGACGGCCATCGAGTTCACCTACGGCTGGACCGTGCGTTTCGATTTCAAGGAACACATCGAAACCGGGGATTTCGCTCAGGCCCCCTTCACCTCCGTGGTCGTCGTTCCGCGCGACGGCTCCGCCGCCCACTTCGCCCCCACCTTCCCGCCGCCGGCGGAATACATGGCCCTCCAAGCCTCCGGCAACTGGCCGCCCCAGAAAGGGCAGTAGCATGCTCCGCCCCGACCAGCAGGCCGCCGCCTGGCTCGCCCACACCTACCGCGGGCTCGCGGAACTGGCGGCGCCCCACCCGGTCGCCGAGTCGCCCTCGGCCTGGCTCATGGCCTGCCGGACCGTGCAGCAGCCCGGGTTCCCGCACACCCCGATGCTGGCGTCCTCCCTCGTCGTCCCCAAGGACGGCAGCTCCCCCTTCCACCCCTCGCCGAGCGCGCCCCTCGCGGACCTGGAGCCCGCCGCGTCGTACGAGGCGGCCGTCGCCCGGGTCCAGAACCAAGGGCGCAGGGTCAACGCCCGTGGAGCGGTCGTGGCCCTGCACTCGGCCATCGGCAAGAGCCCTGCCACCGCGCTCGCCTGGCAGCCCTCGGACGAGGCTCCCGGCTGGTGGAGCAGGCTGACCCGGCGGTACTTCCCCGAGTTCGAGCGCGTGAGCGTGAACAGCTGGGACGAGATCGTGAAGGCGGTCGCGGAGCACGGGCCCGACAGCCGTGGCCTTGTGTGGGTGCGCCGCGAGATCGGCGGGCTGGAGGCGACGGGCAATCTGGTCTACGCGCACAACCACCAGGGGCAGGTCGTCTTCTTCGACAGCCTGACGTCCTCCCTCGCCCGGCTGGACACCGAGCAGGTGCGGGAGCTGGTCCTCGTCAGGGCTCTGCCGGAGGCGCTGAGGGTTCCCCGCCGGCCGTGGGAGCAGGAGGCGCACGACTTCGAGGCGGCGGTCACCAAGGCGCGGCTGTGGCTGGAGAACACGTACGGAGGTCAGGCGGAGCTGGTCGGTCCGACCATCGGCGACGAGACGCGCCGGGGCTGGGTCTTCTCCTGCGACGCGCGGCGTCATCTGGAGGGCGGGCGCTGGCAGGACACCCTGCTCGACGCGACGCTGGTCGTCCCGAAGGACGCCTCCGAGCCGTTCGGTCTGCCGAACGCGGACCCCTGGAACTGGCTGGCCCACTGGGACGCCGGCGGACGCCCCGGCACCGGGACGTTCCCGCCGCCGCCCCCGCCCGGCCGTGCCGACTGGTTCGATTCGACCCTCGCCCAGCTCGGGCCCGTCCTGTCGACGTCGGACCACCAGGTCTGGTCGTCGGCGGTGGACGAACTGTCGTCCTTCCCGGCCGGCTCCCGTGCCCTGATCTGGATCCGCCGTACGGACGGCCGGGGCCGCGAGGCCGTGGGGTGGCTGGTCAACGGACTCACCACGGCGGACGGCGTGCTGCTCCTCGACGGCTCGTCCGACGAACCCGTGTCCTTCGACCCGACCGGAGTCCACACGCTGCACGTGATCCGCTACCGCTGAACCCGCGGTACGGCCGAGTCCGCTACCGCTGAGGCCGCCGCCTTACGCGCCTGTGACGCCGGGGCTCACCCCAGGCCCTCCTCCACCAGCGCCGCCCACTGCGCCACCACCCGCGCCCGCCGGGCGGTGTCGTCGGTGAGGAGGTTGGCGAGGCCGAGGCCGCGGGCCATGTCCAGGAGGCCCTGGACCGTTTCCCGGGCCCCGGGGCGGGACTCGTCCGCGCCGAGGAGTTCGACCGCGATGCGGTGGGTCTCGCGGCCCACCCGCGCCTCCAGTTCCGTGACGCGCGGGCGGAGCTGGGCCTCGTTGGAGGCGGCCACCCAGAGCTGGAGCGCCGCCCGGAACAGGGGGCCCGTGTAGAGGTCGACCAGGGCCGCGACCACCTCGGCGCGGCCCTGGACGGGGAGCGCGCGCAGGGCGGCGGAGCGTTCCTCGGCGACGTACTCCACCGCCCCGGTGAACAGGTCCTCGCGGGTCGGGAAGTGGTGCTGGGCCGCCCCGCGCGAGACGCCGGCCCGGCTCGCGACGACGGAGACGGTGGAGCCCGCCCAGCCGTGTTCGGCCAGGCAGGCCACCGCCGCCTCCAGGAGACGTTGCCTCGTCGCCCGGCTGCGGTCCTGCTTGGGCGCGTGCACCGCTTGAGGAGTGGAGGAGGATGTCACCGCACCCATGCCGGATCCCGTCGTTCGAGGAAGGCCGTCATCCCCTCCCTCGCCTCGTCGGAGGCGAACAGCGCGGCGGAGAGGGCGACGAGGTCTTCGGCGTCCTGGTCGAAGCTCCTCAGCACCGTAGCCGTGACCAGCTCCTTCGATGCGGCCAGCCCCTGCGGTGACGCACGCCGCAGACCGTCCAGAACCGGTTCGAGCGCCTTGTCCACGTCCTCGGCGGCCTCCGTGACCAGCGAGATCCTGGCCGCCTCCGCCGCGTCGAACCGCTCACCGGTGAGGTAGTAGCGGTTCGCCGCCGTACGGTCCAGGCGCGGCAGCAGGGTCAGGGAGATGACCGCCGGGGCCAGGCCGAGCCGGGACTCGGTGAGGGCGAAGGTCGACGCCTCGCCCGCCACCGCGATGTCGCACGCCGCCAGCAGGCCCAGGCCGCCCGCCCGGACATGGCCGGTCACCCGGGCCACCACCGGCTTCGGCAGCGCCACGATCTCCCGCATCAGCCCGACGAACGCCTCCGGGTCCGGCGGCGCCGTCAGGTCCGCCCCGGCGCAGAACGTCGACCCCGTGTGGGTCAGCACGACCGCCCGTACGGTCTCGTCCGCCGCGCAGGCTGCCAGCGCCTCCCGCAACGCGCCCACCAGGACCGCCGAGAGCGCGTTGCGGTTGGCCGGGGAGTCCAGGGTCAGCGTCGCCACGCCCCGGTCCCACGTCCGTACGATCGGCGTCACTTCTCCTCCGATGTTCCCGAATGATCCGTCTTCTCGCGGTCGCGCAGCTCGCGCCGGAGGATCTTGCCGGAGGCGGCCCGGGGCACCGCCTCGATGAACTCGGCCTGCCGCACCTTCTTGTACGGGGAGACGCGTTCGGCGACGTACGTCATGACGTCGTCCTCTGTCAGCCCGTCCGCCCCCGGCCCCCGGACCAGGAACGCCTTCGGGACCTCGTTGCCCTCCGCGTCGTACACCCCGATCACCGCCGCGTCCGCGACCTGCTCGTGGGTCAGCAGCAGCGCCTCCAGCTCGGCGGGGGCGACCTGGTAGCCCTTGTACTTGATCAGCTCCTTGACCCGGTCGACGACGTACAGCCAGCCGTCCTCGTCCGTCCGGCCGACATCGCCCGTGTGCACCCAGCCGTCCGCGTCGATCATGTCGGCGGTCGCGTCGGGGCGGCCCAGGTAGCCCTTCATCACCTGCGGGCCCCTGATCAGGATCTCGCCGTCCGTGCCCGGCTCCGCGTCCTTCGCCGGGTCCTCCAGGGCCACGATCCGCATCTCGGTGCCCGGCAGCAGCTTGCCGACCGTGCCCGGCGGCGGCTGCTCGACGGAGAGCGGCACCACGTGCGTGCCCGGCGACAGCTCCGTCATCCCGTACGCCTGCCGCACCGGCGGCACCCCCAGCCGGGCCGAACAGGCGGCGGCCAGCTCGGCGTCGAGCGGGGCGGCGGCGCTGACGATGTACTGGAGCGAGGAGAGGTCGTACTCCCCCACCAGCGGGTGCTTCGCGAGCGCCAGCACGATCGGCGGGGCCACGTACAGGCCGGAGATGCGGTGCGTCTGGATGGCCTCCAGGAACTGCGCCAGGTCGAAGCGGGGCAGCACGACGACCGTCGAGCCGCAGCGCAGCGGGGCGTTCATCAGGGCGGTGAGGCCGTAGATGTGGAAGAAGGGGAGGACGGCCAGGATGCGGTCGCCCTCGCCCATCGGGATGAACGGTCTGAGCTGCTCCAGGTTGGTGGCGATCGACCGGTGCGTCAGCATCACGCCCTTGGGCGTGCCCGTCGTGCCGGAGCTGTACGGGAGGGCCGCCACGTCCTCGCCGGGGTCGATGGCGACCTCCGGTTCGGGGGCGGTGGAGGACAGCATGTCCAGGATCGAGGTGTGGCCCTCGGCCTGGTCGCAGACGTAGATCTCCCGTACGCCGCCGGTGAGTTCGGCCGCGCGGCGGGCGGTGGCCAGGAGCGGGGAGACCGTGACGATCCACTTCGCCCCGCTGTCGGCGAGCTGCTTGGCGAACTCCTCGGGCGTGGCCAGTGGGTGGACCGTGGTGACGGAGGCCCCGGCGCGGGTGGCCCCGTAGAAGACCGCCGGGTAGGCGATGGTGTTCGGGCTGTGCAGGGCGAGCACGTCGCCCTTCCTCAGCCCGGCCTCCGCGAGTGCGGCGGCGATGCGCCGGTGGAAGCCGTCGAGTTGGGCGTACGTGAGGGACATGCCGTTCGTCGCGTCGATCAGGGCGACGGTGTCACCGAACCCGGCGGCCTCGCCGAGTACCGCGTCGTGGATGGGCGTGTCGAGGGCCGTTACGTCTGCGTACTCGCTGCGGAACACCATGGCGGTCCCCTGTCGTCGCGGGGGGGCGGGGGCCCCCCCGGGGGGGGGGGGGGGGCCGG
>NZ_JAFEUF010000213.1:0-2061 GCF_016901035.1 Streptomyces durocortorensis | reverse complement strand
GCCGATACCCAGGCAATAACCCGCGGAACGGCACGCGCGCCCGCGAAAACGGCCGGGGGGGGGGGAGCGTCCAGCGGAGGGGAGCACCAGCCGGCAGCCGCCCCCCCCCGGGCGGGGGGGGGGCGGCCCCCCCCCGCGGGGGGGGGGGGGGGGGACGCCGTGCGGGTGTGGAGTGCGGGGGGCGGAATCCCCCTGTGAGGGGTAAGAATCACCCCAGTGGGGGCGGGATGGGGAGGGGTCGGACGGGATCAGATCAGGGAGAACGGCTAGTACGACTTCGGCAGGCCCAGCGACTGGTGCGAGACGTAGTTCAGGATCATCTCGCGGCTGACCGGGGCGATTCGGGCCACCCGCGACGCGGTGATCAGGGACGCGAGCCCGTATTCGCGGGTGAGGCCGTTGCCGCCGAGGGTGTGGACCGCCTGGTCGACGGCCTTCACGCACGCCTCGCCCGCCGCGTACTTCGCCATGTTCGCCGCCTCGCCCGCCCCGATGTCGTCGCCCTCGTCGTACAGCCGGGCCGCCTTCTGCATCATGAGTCGCGACAGCTCCAGGTCGATGTGCGCGGTGGCGAGCGGGTGCGCGATGGCCTGGTGGGAGCCGATCGGGGCCTTCCACACCTGCCGGGTACGGGCGTACTCGACGGCTTTGGCGAGGGCGAAGCGGCCCATGCCGATGCCGAACGCCGCCGTCATGATCCGCTCGGGGTTGAGCCCGGCGAAGAGCTGGAGCAGGCCCGCGTCCTCGTCGCCGACCAGGGCGTCGGACGGCAGCCGTACGTCGTCGAGGACCAGCTCGAACTGCTTCTCCGGGGCGTGGAGTTCCATGTCGATCTGGTTCCGGCCGAAGCCGGGGGCGTCGCGCGGGACGATGAACAGGCAGGGCTTCAGCTTGCCCGAGCGGGCGTCCTCGGTGCGGCCCACTATGAGGGTCGCGTCGGCTATGTCGACACCGGAGACGAAGACCTTGCGTCCGTTGAGAACCCAGTCATCGCCGTCGCGGCGGGCGGTGGTGGTGATGCGGTGGGAGTTGGAGCCGGCGTCGGGCTCGGTGATGCCGAAGGCCATGGTCAGGGATCCGTCGGCGAGGCCCGGCAGCCACTGCCGCTTCTGCTCCTCCGTGCCGAAGCGGGCGATGACCGTGCCGCAGATCGCGGGCGACACGATCATCATGAGGAGAGGCGAGCCGGCCGCCCCCAACTCCTCCAGCACGATCGACAGTTCGGCCATGCCGCCGCCCCCGCCGCCGTACTCCTCGGGGAGGTTCACCCCGAGGTAGCCGAGCTTCGCGGCCTCCGCCCACAGTTCGTCGGTGTGCTTGCCCTCGCGGATGACGGTGGTCATGTAGTCGCGCCCGTACCGCTTTCCGAGGGCGGCGACGGCTGCGCGCAGGGCCTGGTGCTCTTCGGTTTCGAGGACGGTGCGTGCGGTGCTCATGCGGTCTCCTCCGGTACGGGAACGGGTACGGGGGTGGCGGCCGGGTCCTCCTGGACCACGGCGAGCAGCGCGCCCACCTCGACCTGGTGGCCGGGGGCGGCGTGCAGGGCGGTGAGGGCGCCGGAGGCGGGCGCGAGGATGCGGTGCTCCATCTTCATCGCCTCCAGCCAGATCAGCGGCTGCCCGGCCTCGACGGTGGCCCCAGCGGCCAGGCCCTCCGCGAGGCGGACGACGGTGCCGGGCATCGGGGCGAGCAGGGAGCCGGGGGCGGTGTGCGTGGCGGGGTCGGTGAAGCGGGGCAGGGCGGTGAACGTGAACGAGGCGTCGGGCGCGTCCACATGAACCCGGTCACCGTGGGCCGTGACCCCGAAGTGCCGCGTCAAGCCGTCCACTTCGAGGGTGACGTGGTCGGGGGCGGCGGCCAGGACCCGGATGCCCGGGGCCTCGCACGGTTCCGGGACTCCGGTGCGCGGGGTCCGGTAGGCCACCTCGTGCTCGGTTCCGACCGGCTCGCTGCGGTAGCGCTTCCGCTGGGGCTGCGATGGCACGTTGCGCCAGGCCCCGAAGCGGGGGGGGGCCGGGGCCCCCCCCCCGGCGGGGGGGGCCGGGGACGCCCGGGGCCCGG
>NZ_JAFEUF010000212.1 GCF_016901035.1 Streptomyces durocortorensis | reverse complement strand
GGTTTCCCCCGTGCTCCCCCGTGTGCTTCCCCCGTGTTGTTGCTGACCTGATCCTGTCATCCGGGCCCTGCTCAACGCATTGCCGGATCCCGGCAATCTTTACGCTTTGCTGATGCCGGGCACCGGCACCGCCCCATGTGCGTTGGGGAAATGACAGGACTGTTGCAAGGCTGAAGGAGAGTGCGTGGCCGAGCCGAGGATTCCCGAGGAAATGCTGGGCGATTATGCCCGCATTCTGGGCGAAGTCGCCCTCACCGGCCGCCGCCTGACGCGTAACGAACTGGAGGAGCGGCGCGCCCTGGGCCGTGCGGCGGCGGACGCGGGCCATCAGCTGCGTGCCCTGGTGACGATGCATCTGGTGCAGACCCGCGAGGCCTGGCCACGAGCCGCTGCCGGAAACTCCCCTGCCGTGACCGACGCGGTCCTGGCCGCGGTGGAGCAGGCGGTCGACGCGTTCGCCGAGGGCTTCGAGCGGGCCCAGCGCCTCACCGTACGGCGGGAGGAGGCGGCGCGCCGGGAGTTCATCGACGACCTGCTCTACGGGCGCAGCGATCTGGTCCGGCTCGCGGAGCGGGCGACCCGCTTCGGCCTGCGGCTTTCCCGGGCGCACGCGGTCGCGGTGGCGTCGGGCCCGGAGGCGTACACGGAGACGGACGCGGTGCCGCGCAGTGTGGAGGCGGCGCTGCTGACGCGGTTCAGCGGCCGCAAGATCCTGCTGACGACGAAGGACGGCCGGATCGTCTGCATCGCCCCGGGCAGCCAGCCCGACGTCCTGCGCTACTTCGCCAAGCAGGCGCACGCGGCGACGGACGGCGGGCAGGTCGCGGTCGGCCGCCCGCACAAGGGCCCCGGCGGGGTGGTCCACAGTTACGACGAGGCGCTCGAAGCCCTCGACCTGGCGGACCGGATGGGGATGGAGGACCCCGTGCTGTACGCCTCGGACCTCATGGTCTACCCGGTGCTGACCCGGGACCGGCAGGCGATGGCCGACCTGGTGCGCAGCGAGCTGGGCCCGCTCCAGAAGGCGAGGGGCGGCGCGGAACCCTTGCTGAACACACTGGCGGTCTACTTCGACGCGGGCTGCGTCGCCGCCGAGACCGCCCGCCGGCTGGCGTTGAGCGTACGGGCGCTGACGTACCGACTGGAGCGCATCCACCAGTTGACCGGGTCCGACCCCTCGGACCCGATGCACCGCTACAGCCTGCAGACGGCGGTCATCGGCGCCCGGCTGCTGGACTGGCCGGACAAGGAGCTGTGAGGCGCCCGGGCCGGCCCGGTGTTACGCGCTCTACAGGTCGAACTCGTGCGGCGGCAGGTCGAGCGCGAAGCACGCCTCGCGCACCACGGCCTGCTCGGTCGCGTCGAAGTCACCGTCGGCACCGCCGATCACGATGCCGATCTGGACCACGGCACGGGCCTCGGCGGGCTTCTTCTTCGCCTTGGCGACCTCCTGGAGCACGCTGACCTTGCCGAAGGCGAAGTCGGCGGTGAGCTGGTCGACGTACGTGTTGAAGCGGCGCTGCAGGTCGTCGGCCGGGAAGTTCCGCAGGACGTCGTTGGTAGAGATGAGCGTCGCGACGCGCTGGCGCTCGCTCGGGTCGACCGAACCGTCGGCGGCGGCGACCAGAGCGCACATGGCCATGCTCGCGTCCCGGAACGACCCCGACGTCAGCTCGTTCTTCTTCGCCTCCAACTGCGCCTGCATCGACGAGGCGGATTCCTTGATGCGATCCCACAGAGCCATGACATCTCCCGAGGTTGGCAACTCTACAAACGTGTAGAGATTAGCAGCCGGGAGGTCGCCGGGCCCTGGAATCGGGAACTTTGCGCGGGGGAGGACGACGAAGCCCCCGGACACGAGGTGCGTGTCCGGGGGCTTCGGCTGCGGTGCCTGCGTCCGGCGCCTACTCGTGCTTCTCGCCCGCCGGTTCCGGGGTGAGGTCGTCGTGCGAGCCCAGCCGGCTCTCGGGAGCGGACTTCGCGACGGGCTCGGCTTCCGCGCCGCTCACGCCCACGGGCTTGTCGCCGCCGCCCCCGCCGCGACGGGCCTCGATCTTCGCCGCGATCGGCTGCGTCCACCGGGCGGTGAGCGGGCCGACGATGACGAGGATCAGGACGTACGCGGTGGCGATGGGGCCGATGCGCGGCTCGGTGGCCACGGCCAGACCGGCGATGACGATGGAGAACTCACCGCGCGCCACGAGGGTGCCGCCCGCACGCCAGCGACCGCGCGAGCCGACTCCGGCGCGGCGTGCGGCGTAGTAGCCGGTGCCGATCTTGGTGAAGGTGGTGATGATGGCCAGCAGGGCCGCGGGCAGCAGCACCGGCGGGATGTCGGCCGGGTTCGTGGAGAGTCCGAAGAAGACGAAGAACACGGCGGCGAACAGGTCCCGCAGCGGGGTGAGCAGCTTGCGGGCGCCCTCGGCGACCTCGCCGGAGAGCGCGATGCCGACGAGGAACGCGCCGACGGCGGCGGACACCTGGAGCTGCTGGGCGACACCGGCGACCAGGACGGTGAGGCCGAGGACGACCAGGAGCAGCATCTCCGGGTTGTCGGAGGAGACCGCGCGGCTGATCAGACGGCCGTGGCGGAGCGCCAGGTAGAGGACGAGGCCGACGGCCCCGAGCGCGATGACCAGCGCGAGGCTGCCGCCGGCCAGGCTGACCCCGGCGAGCATGGCGGTGAGCAGCGGCAGGTACACCGCCATCGCCAGGTCCTCCATGACGAGGACGCCGAGGATGACGGGTGTCTCGCGGTTACCGAGCCGCCCGAGATCGGTCATGACCTTTGCGATCACGCCGGACGACGAGATCCAGGTGACCCCGGCGAGCGCGACGGCGCCCACGGGCCCCCAGCCGAGGATCAGCGCGGCGACGGCGCCGGGTGTGGCGTTGAGGACGAAGTCCACCGCGCCGGAGGGGTATTGCGTCTTGAGGCTGGTGACGAGCTCGGAGGCGCTGTATTCGAGGCCGAGCAGGAGGAGCAGCAGGATGACGCCGATCTCGGCGCCCACCATGGTGAATTCCTCGCTGGCGTCGAGCGGGATGAGCCCGCCGTGGCCGAAGGCGAGCCCCGCGAGCAGATACAGCGGGATCGGTGACAGCCCTATCCGCCCGGCGAACCGTCCCACGAGGCCGAGCCCGAGGATGACGGCCCCCAGCTCCACCAGCAATGCAGTCGTGTCATGCACGGTCAGCCCTCCGCAAGGATCTCGGAGAGCGCGTCCACGCCCTCACGCGTACCGACGGCGACGAGTGTGTCCCCGATGGCCAGTCGAAAGTCCGGTTCCGGCGACGGGTGTGCGCTGTGGGTGCGCAGCACCGCCACGATGGACGCCCCGGTCCGGGTCCGCGCCCGCGTCTCCCCCAGCAGCCGCCCGCCGTACGGGGAGCGGGATCCGAGCGGGATGTGCTCGGTGACGAGGTCGATGCCCTCGGTCCGTACGGCGTCGATGGGCGCCGGGTCGATGAGGTGCGCCAGCGCGGTGGCCTCGGTCGTCGTCAGGGGGACGGAGAGTTGGCACGAATCAGGGTCGTCCTGTTCGTAGAACCCGATGAACCGGCGTCCGTCGTGGTGGACGACGACCGAGATGTGCTGACCCGTCTCGGTCGTGAAGTCGTACTGAGCACCCACTCCGGGCAGTGACGTACGGCGGGTTCCCATGGCTTCCTCCCGAGACGTGCGGCGGTGCGCGCACTTGGTGATCTCTTTATCCGGCCATTACCTTATCGGGCGGCCGAAATCCGACGAGGGGCCGCCGGACGGGGGCGCGAGCAGCTCCAGGGCCTCGTCCCAGGGGAAGGCGGCGGTGTCACCGGACTTGGGCGTGTGCGGGGTGCGGGCACTGACCCGGACGCCCATCTCACGCAGCCTGGCCAGGCTTTCGCCGTACGCGGGATGCTGAGCGAGCAGGGAGTTCACGGCCGGGAGTACGGCGGTGGGGACGCCGGCCCCGTACGCCTCGCAGAGGATGCCGAGGGCCAGGGTGTCCGAGATCCCGGCCGCCCACTTGTTGATGGTGTTGAACGTGGCGGGCGCGACGACGATCGCGTCCGGGTCCGGGAACGGCCGGGGATCACCGGGGGAGCGCCAGCCCGAGCGGATCGGATACCCGGTCCGCGCCTGGACGGCCGCCGCGTCGAGGAACCCGAGCCCCTGCGGGGTGGCGACGACGCCGACATCCCAGCCGGCCTCCCGCGCCGCGACGAGGAGCCGGTCGACGTCACGGGCGACGCCGGCCGCGCAGACGACGACGTACAGGAACGGCTTCCGGGCCTGCTGCCCGGCCTGATCGCTCATGAGCTCCCCTGTTGATCGCTTGGTTGCTTGATCGCTTGATCGCCGAAGCGGTGCGGCTCAGCAGCGTACGGCGGGCCGACGGCGATAGTGGGAGAGGGCCTTGGGAGCGCGACCGGCACCGATGAGTTTCCGTCGCGCGTCCGGTCCACCCACTGACACGGAGAGCGCGGGAACCGGAGGACGGCATGGCACAGCTGCTGAAAGTCCAGAACTTCACGGTGTCGAGCGACGGGATCGCCGCCGGCGAGGACCAGACGCTGGAGAGACCGTTCGGCAGTCACGTCGACCCGGGCCGGCTCTTCTCCTGGGCGGGCGCGACGGCGAGCTGGCCGAACCGCACGGACCCCGGCGGCAGTCGCGGCCTGGACGACTACTTCACGCGGGACTTCGCGCACGGCATCGGGGCCGAGATCATGGGCCGCAACAAGTTCGGCCCGCAGCGCGGCCCGTGGGAGAACCACGAGTGGCAGGGCTGGTGGGGCGATGAACCCCCCTTCCACACGCCCGTGTTCGTGATGACCCACCACAAGCGCCCCTCGTTCACGCTCTCCGACACCACGTTCCACTTCGTCGACGACGACCCGGCGACGGTCCTCGGACGCGCCCGGGAGGCGGCGGGCGGGAAGGACGTCCGGCTCGGCGGCGGCGTCACCACGATCCGGGAGTTCCTCGACGCGGGTCTGGTCGACACCCTGCACGTGGCGGTCTCCCCGGTGAAGCTGGGCACCGGCCTGCGCCTGTGGGACTCGCCCGACGACCTGCGCGACCGCTACCACCTGGACGTCGTGCCGAGCCCGAGTGGCATGACGCACCACCTGTTCTGGCGAAAGTGACGTCGGGGGTCGGCCAAATCCACGAAGTGCGGGGCGGGGCCGCCGCGGGTCGTGGAGAGTCGGCTGCGTAGTCGTCCGAGTGCGCAGAGGTACGGAGCGCCACCGGGCACCACGAGCTGCCCGCGGGCAGCCAGTCACCCGAGAGGGACTTCTGTCGTGTCGCCCTTCGAACCCCGATACGCTCCCGCCGGCGATGTGGGCGCGGCGCTCATGCTCATCGACTCCCGGCTGAGGAGCGTCCACGCGCCCGGCGGGACCGACCCCGACCCCGAACAGCGGCAACTGGTCCAGCAACTCATCACGTCCCAGGGCGTGGAGGACGTGCTGGACGGCGCGTGCACGCTCATCTTCCTGTACATGAAGTGGCTGCGGGAGGCCCACGAGGCGCACGACAAGGACGTCGTCGAGTACGTGGTGCCGAGCCTGGTCACGACGCTCCGGCGGATGACCCTGAGCATCCCTCCCGAGACCATCCCCACGATGACCGGCATGGTCATCGCCGCCGCCATCGGCCTGAGCCCCACCCTGTGGCGCCGGCAGTACGGCGACTGGAAGAGAACGGAGCTGACTCCGCTGGAGGCGACGGCGTTCCTGCTTGCGGATCACATCAACCGCATGACGGACGACCCGAACTTCGCGACCCGCATGATCACGGAGGCGCTGACGCAGCTGGAGGCGACGGACGAGGAGGACGCGTAGCGACGCGGCAGAGGACCGAACACCCGGAACCGGAATACGCGGTAGCCACCCGAACCGCGGTTATGTAGCTTGCCCCCATGACTGGCAACCGAAGGGGCAATGCCGCGTAGGCGCCCATCCGCCCTGCGGGGCGACCTTCCCGTACGCCTTCCGGGACGGCGACGGTATCCATGGATCGATCAGCTTTCAGGATCGTGCACCGCCGACCTGCGTCGCCTGGAGCGCACCCGCTTCTGGCCCGAAGCCACGGAAGAAGCCTTCTGGCACTGGAAGGCTCTTGCCCACGGCCCGCTCCGGCAGCTTGTGGACCCGCTCATGGGTCCTGACTGTGGCCTGCCCGAGTGCGGGTGCCACGGGGCCGGGTTCCGCGAGCACCTCGAAACCGTGCTGCATCTCCTGCCCAGGAAGAGCGCGCGTGAATTGCGTGCCCTCGTCCGGGCCCTCGACGAGAGGATTCTGACGAGGGCCAAGGTCGTCCCTCCTGAAAGCCCGAATGCGCCCTGGTGGCTGGGCCGGTGCTAGCGCGGGGCCGGCCCGGGCCTCGCCTCTCGGCGATGGGTGAGCGGGTCGGCTCACTCGGCGCGGAAGACGACCGCCGTGCCCAGGGCCGCCTTCGCCGGTACGAGGAGGTCGCCGCCCGGTGTCTCCCGTACCGGGATGTCGTTCCGGTGGAGCAGGTCCCGGGCCACGGGCAGGTCGCGCACCGTTACGGTGTACGCCACCAGCGCCGGGAGCGCGAGCGGCCGGGGTGCCGGTGTTCTCGGTGGGCGGTCGCTGTCTTTCCGGTGCATCCGTCCAACGAAGCAGCACGTCACGTGTCGAGGCGGGGCTCTTCCATGGGCTGGGCTACCCCCGCCCCACCACCACCCCCGCCCGGTCGACGCAGATCACGTCCACCGCGACCGGCGCGCCCCGCAGCACGGACAGGGCCTCCTCCCGGGCGCGCGCCGCCACCAGGTCGCCCAGCCGCACCCCCGCCGCCTCGCACAGGCGCAGCGCCTCCAGGCCCGTGTTGGCGGTGGCGATGCGGGAAGCCAGCTCCTCGTCCGCGCCGCCCGTCCGGGCCAGGTCGGCCAGGAAAGGCTTGTTCACCTGGGAGCGGGCCGAGTGGAGGTCCAGGTGGCCCGCCGCGAGCTTGGACAGCTTGGCGAAGCCGCCGCAGATCGTGAGGCGGTCGACCGGGTGGCGGCGTACGTACTTCAGCACCGCGCCCGCGAAGTCCCCCATGTCCAGGAGGGCGATGTCCGGCAGGCCGTACTCCGCGACGACCGTCTTCTCCGACGTCGAACCCGTGCAGCCCGCCACATGCGTCAGGCCCGCCGCCCGCGCCACGTCCACGCCCCGGCGGATCGAGTCGATCCAGGCCGAGCAGGAGTACGGGACGACCACCCCGGTCGTGCCGAGGATCGACAGACCGCCCAGGATGCCGAGGCGGCCGTTCCACGTCGAGCGGGCGATCTCCTCGCCGTGGTCGACCGACACCGTGATCTCCACGTCCCCCGCCACCCCGTGCTCCGCCGCCACCCGCTCCACGTGCTCCCGCATCAGCCGGCGCGGCACCGGGTTCACTGCGGGCTCCCCGACCTCCAGCGGCAGGCCGGGGAGCGTCACCGTCCCCACGCCCGGGCCCGCCCGGAACACCACACCGGAGCCGGGCGGCAGCTTCCGTACGGTCGACCGCACCAGCGCCCCGTGCGTCACGTCCGGGTCGTCGCCCGCGTCCTTCACCACCCCGGCGCTGGCGCCTTCCGTCGTCAGCTCCTCCACCGCCAGCGCGAACGCCGGGGTCTGGCCCTTCGGCAGCGTGATGCTCACCGGGTCCGGGAAGTCGCCGGTCAGCAGCGCCGTGTACGCGGCCGTCGTCGCCGCCGTCGCACAGGCACCGGTCGTCCAGCCGGGGCGCAGACCGGTGTGCTTGAGTTGGGCACTGCGACCGCCCTGCGCCTCAGCGTTCACGAGAAGAGTCCGTTCCGATGTCTGTGCCTGCTGCCGTGCATGTTCTGCATGTTCTTGTTCTGGGCGGTACGACCGAGGCGCGTCGGCTGGCCGAGAGCCTGGCCGGTGACCGGAGCGTCCGGGTCACCACCTCGCTCGCCGGACGCGTCGCCGCCCCCCGGCTGCCGCCGGGTGAGGTGCGCGTCGGCGGGTTCGGGGGGCCCGAGGGGCTCGCCGCCTGGATGCGTGAGCACGACGTCGACGCCCTCATCGACGCCACCCACCCCTTCGCCGCCGCCATGAGCCGGAACGCCGCCGAAGCCGCCGCCCTGGCCCATGTTCCCCTCCTCGCCCTCCGCCGGCCAGGCTGGGTCGCCCAGGACGGCGACCGCTGGCACTCCACCGGATCGCTGGCCGAGGCCGCCGAACTGCTGCCCGCACTCGGTGAGCGGGTCTTCCTCACCACCGGGCGGATGGGGCTCGCCGCCTTCGCGGGGGCGGCCCTGGACGCGCTGTGGTTCCTCGTGCGGTCCGTGGACGCGCCGGAGCCGCCCTGCCCGGCCCGGATGGAGGTGCTGCTGGACCGGGGACCGTTCGACCTCGACGGCGAGCGGGAACTCCTCCGGCGTCACCGCATCGACGTCCTCGTCACCAAGGACAGCGGCGGGGACGCCACCGCCCCCAAGCTCACCGCCGCCCGCGAGGCCGGGATTCCCGTCGTCGTGGTCCGGCGGCCACCGGTACCGGAAGGGGTGCCGGTGGCCCGCACGCCCGACGAGGCCGCGCGCTGGGTACGCAGGCTCTACGCCTCCGGGTAGCGGCGCGGCGTCCAGACGATGCCCCGGCCGCCGTCCTCGCCCCGCTGCACCCACCGCGTCTGCGACGAGCCCACGATCAGCAGCGTGCGCATGTCCACCTCCGCCGGGTCGAGATCGGCCAGCCGCACCGTACGCACGGACTCCGTCGGGCCGCCCACATCCCGCGCCAGAACGACCGGGGTGTCCGGCGAGCGGTGTTCCAGGAGCAGGTCGCGGGCCTTGCCGACCTGCCACGTACGGGACTTCGAGCCCGGGTTGTACAGCGCCAGCACCAGGTCCGCCGAGGCCGCCGCGCGCAGCCGCTCCGCGATGACCTCCCACGGCTTGAGGCGGTCCGAGAGGGAGATGGTGGCGTAGTCGTGGCCGAGCGGCGCACCCGCGCGGGCGGCGGCCGCGTTCGCCGCGGTGACGCCGGGCAGGACACGGACGGGGATGTCCGCGTAGTCGTCCTGCGAGGCCACCTCCAGGACCGCCGTCGCCATCGCGAAGACCCCGGGGTCGCCGCCCGAGACCACCGCGACCCGGTGGCCCCGCCGGGCCAGGTCCAGCGCGAACTCCGCCCGCTCCGACTCCACCTTGTTGTCCGAGCCGTGCCGCGCCTGGCCCGGGCGGACCGGCACCCGGTCCAGGTAGGTGGTGTAGCCGACCACGTCGTCCGCCGCCGCCAGCGCGCCCCGCGTCTCCGGCGTGAGCCACAGCGGGCCCGCCGGTCCGGTGCCGACGACCACGACCTCACCGGCGGCCTTTCCGGACGGGCGCGGCGCGTCGACCCTGCTCGGCAGCACCGCCACCGAGAAGTACGGGACCGACTCCGGTTCGATGTCGGCCAGTTCACCCGTACGCTCCCCCGCCATCGTGGCGCGCTCGACGTACCGCGCCTCCGCCAGCCGGCCCGACGCCTCGAACGCCCCGCGCACCGCCGGGAACGTCCGCCCCAGCTTCATCACCACCGCCGTGTCCGTGGCGGCGAGACGGGCCGTCAGCTCCTCCTCCGGCAGCGTGCCGGGCAGGATCGTCAGGATCTCCTCGCCCTCGACGAGGGGGGTGCCGAGCCGGGCGGCAGCGGCGCTGACCGACGTGACGCCCGGGATGACCTCGGTGGTGTAGCGGTCGGCCAGGCGCTTGTGCATGTGCATGTACGAGCCGTAGAACATCGGGTCGCCCTCGGCGAGCACCGCGACCGTGCGGCCCGCGTCCAGATGCGCCGCGAGCCGGGCCGCGGCCTTCTCGTAGAACTCCTCCAACGCGCCCCGGTAACCGCCCGGGTGGTCCGTGGTCTCCGTCGTGACGGGGTAGACCAGGGCCTCCTCGATGTGGTCGGGCCGCAGATGCGCGGCGGCGATGGAGCGCGCGATCGAGCGGCCGTGCCGGGCGCTGTGGTACGCGACGACGTCCGCCTCGCCGATGGCCTGGACGGCCCGCAGGGTCATCAGGTTCGGGTCGCCGGGGCCGAGCCCGACACCGTAGAGACGGCCCGTGCTGCCGCTGGACTCGCTCATCACTACTCTTCCTCGCTCGCGATGGCGTTCAGCGCCGCCGCCGCTATCGCGCTGCCGCCGCGCCGGCCACGGACGATCAGGTGCTCCAGGCCCGACGGGTGCTCCGCCAGGGCCTCCTTGGACTCCATCGCGCCGACGAAGCCGACCGGGACGCCGATGACGGCGGCCGGGCGCGGGGCGCCCTCCTCGATCATCTCCAGCAGCCGGAACAGGGCGGTCGGAGCGTTGCCCACCGCGACCACCGCCCCCTCCATCCGGTCCCGCCACAGTTCCAGGGCCGCCGCACTGCGCGTCGTCCCCATCTTCGCGGCCAGTTCGGGCACGGACGGGTCGGAGAGCGTGCACACCACGTCGTTGTCGGCCGGCAGCCGCTTGCGGGTGACGCCGCTGGCCACCATCGCCACGTCGCAGAGGATCGGGGCGCCGGAGCGCAGAGCGGCGCGGGCGTCGGCCACGGCGTTCGGCGAGAAGGCGAGGTCGCGCACGAGATCGACCATGCCGCAGGCGTGGATCATCCGGACGGCGACCTGGCTCACATCGGCGGGCAGCCCGGCCAGATCCGCCTCCGCGCGGATGGTGGCGAAGGACTGGCGGTAGATCGCCGGTCCGTCCTTCTCGTACTGGTGCACAGTGCTGTCGCTTTCTTCTGCCGGTAGTGGGGGAGGGGAGGGGGTGGAGGGGCGAGCGTGCTCAGGCGCGGGCCGTGGCCACCGCCGCCGCCAGCGCCGCCGGGTCGTCCCGGACCGTCTTCGGGGGATCCCGCCGCTCTCCCCGTACGTGCGAGATCCGGTGCCCGTCCGGTGTGACGACCACGTCGATCCACTCCCCGTGGGGGTGGCCGCAGCGGCGTTCGCACCCGGACCAGTACACAGGGAGCCGCCCGACCGGTCCGACAGCGGCCCCCGCTTCGGCCCGCACGTCGGACAGGGACTTCGCGCAGCCGGGGTGGCCGATGCAGGCGCCGACACCGGCCCACGGGGAGTCGGGGGCGGTGATCAGCCCGGCCGCCGCCAGGGTGCGGAGCGCCTCCGCCGCCTCGTCCTCCCCCTCGAAGGGCCCGGGGACGACGATCCCGCGCCACGGGGTGAGCCGCAGCTCGTCCCCGTACCGCCGGGCCGTCTCGGTGAGCAGGCGCCACTGGGCGGGGGTGAGGCGTCCCAGGGGTACGCCGACGCTGATCGCGTTCGGGGAACCGTGCGGGCCCGGGGCGGGAGGCGTGGCCGTACGCGGACGGGGCCGGTGGACGGCCGGACCGGCCGCCGCCCCGTCCGTCCGGGCCAGCTCGGCCCGTACGTCGTTGCGCACTCCGGCCCGTACGTCGTCGGGTAGATCCTTCACGCGCCACGCGCCCGCATCGCGGGCGGCCCGCAGGAACGTCTCGGCGGCCAGGAGCGCGGCGCGCGGGCCTTCCCCGCCCGGTATCCGGAACACCTCGTCCTCGGCCCCGATGCGCAGGAAGCAGCTCTCGCCCGCCGCGATCAGGGTCACGTCCGCGCCCAGCGCGTCCACGTCGCCGCGCCCGGAGTCCAGGGCGAAGAGGAAGCGGCCGGAGAGCGAGGCGGCGGCGGCCGATCCGCAGACCAGGCCGTCCAGTGCGGACAACCAGCCGCTGACCGGGGGCGATCCGTCGAGTCCGGCGAGCGGCGAGGCCACGATGTTGCGGGCCCGCTCGTGCGCGGCGGACGGCAGCAGCCCGGCGGCGGTGAGCAGCTCGGCCGGCCCGCCGCCGCACTCCGCGTCGAGGCCGCGCAGCTGGACGTTGCCGCGCGAGGTGAGATGCAGCTCACCGTCCCCGAACCGGCCGGCCACCGCGAGCAGCGCGTCCGCCCGGTCCGCGCTCAGCACCCCGCCGGGCACCCGGACCCGGGCCAGCGCACCGTCGTCGGCCCGGTGCAGCCGCAGCGTCCCCGGGCAGGCGTCGCCGCCGTCGCGGAGGGCTGGGCCGCCCGCGGAAAGGGGCGAGGGGGCGGAATCGGGCATGGCGGCGAGCATACCGACCGTGCCGCTCCCGGCGAGGGGCCCGCCGCTGTGACCTGCGGGACAGCGGCGGCGTACCGGTGGTGGTCGCCGGAAACAGTGATCACCACCGCACCCCCGCCCCCCCCGCCCC
>NZ_JAFEUF010000021.1:5663-53766 GCF_016901035.1 Streptomyces durocortorensis | reverse complement strand
CTCCAGAGCCGTGTCCAGCGAGCCGGTGTTGCGGTGGATCTGCGCGATGCCCTCCAGCGCCCACACGGTGTGCCGGGGCGCGCCCCCGGCGCGGGGCGCCGCCCCCGTCCCCACGGTGCGGCGCGGGTGGACCGTCCCCATCCGCCGGGACGGGCGGTCCACGTCTGTCAGGACTCCGGTGCCCCCGCGGTGAGTCCGAGGCCCGGGAGGATCGCCATCTCCACGAACCGGGTCAGATACGCGGCGTCGGCGTAACGCCCCTCCAGCAGCGGCCGGGCGCGCATCACGCCGAGCAGCTGGGCCGCCACGAACTCGGCCCCAGGGAGGTCCGCCGCGATCTCGCCGCGCTCCTGGCCCCGCCGGACCATCGCGTCGATCGCCGCGATCTCCGGCAGGATCAGCGCCTCGCGCAGTGCGCACAGCAGCTCCGGGCTCTGGAGTGCGGCATGGCTGAGGGCGTGCATCAGCGGGGTGTCCCTCCCCGAGGCCTCGCCGATCGCCCGCGCGGCCTCCAGGAGGTCCCCCGCCAGCGTCCCGGTGTCGATCTTCGGGAGTCGCATCCGCCGGGTGCCGTGCAGCGCGGCCACCACCAGCTCCGGCTTGGAGCCCCACTGCCGGTAGAGCGTCGACTTCCCGCACCGGGTGCGCGATGCGACGCCCTCCATCGTCAGCGACTCGTAACCGCTTTCCCGCAACAGCTCCAGCACCGCCGCGTACAGCTCCTGCGCCCGCTCCGGTGTGATCTTCGACCGGGGGGACGAGAGTGCTGACTCCGGTGCGGAATCGGGCGACGGCATGGGCTGTACCTCCAGCGGCGGTGCGGTGAGGTTCTCGATACGCCAGTGTACCGATACGCGCGTGTACCGATACGTCGGCGTATCGGTACACTGGCGTATCGATACGGCGTGGATCGATACGACCGGGCCGTCCTGCTACCGCTTCGCATCCAAGGGGGCACGGGTGAGACTCGCCCGCACCGAGCCCACGGACCAGGAGCCGGACATACGTGCCCGACCGCCCCTCGTCCGCGAGTTCCTTCTCGTGGCCGGACTCTTCCTGGCCTACAAATTCGGCCGCCAGGCCGCCAACGGCCATGTCGAGGAGGCGTTCCGCACCGCGGGGAACGTGTGGGACCTCGAACGCGCCCTGCACCTCCCCGGCGAGGGGGGTGTCCAGGGGCTGCTGCTGCACAGCCAGCCCCTGATCCACGCGGCGAACACCTACTACGCCGCCGTGCACTTCCCGGCCACGGCCCTCTTCCTGGTCTGGCTCTACTGGCGCCGTCCCGCGCACTACGTCCGGTCGCGCCGCGTCCTCGCCGCGCTCACCGCCGCCGCCCTGGTGCTGCACCTGCTGTTCCCGCTGGCCCCGCCCCGGATGCTGCCGGTCGCCGGACTCGTCGACACCGGACAGGTCTACGGGCCCACGGTGTACGGACAGACGCCCGCGACCGACACGATGGCGAACCAGTTCGCCGCGATGCCCTCGCTGCACGTCGGCTGGGCCGTGATGGTCGCCCTCGGGCTGATCGCCGCCACCCGCTCGCGGTGGCGCCTGCTCTGGCTGCTGCACCCGGCGATCACCCTGTTCGTCGTCGTGGGCACGGCCAACCACTACTGGCTCGACGCGATCGTCGTCGTGGCGCTGCTCGCCGTCGCCCTCGCCGTGTTCCGGCTGCCGGTGCCCGCCCGGAGCGGCCCTGCACAGCTGCCCCGGCCGGGCGCAGGAGGGAGCGGTGAGGGCACTCCCGTGCCGGCGTTCGCGGGTGGCACGCGCCTTGCGGCCTCCGGGACGTACGAGGGTGGTGCGCGCCCTGCGGCAGCCGAGGTGCCTGTGGCCTCCGGGACGTACGAGGGTGGTGCGCGCCCTGCGGCAACCGAGGCGCCTGTGGCCTCCGGGACGTACATGAGCGGTGCGCGCCCTGAGGCACCCGTGGCCTCTCGCACGTACGCGGGTGGCGCCCGATGAACGCCACCCTGCTCGCTGTCGCGCTCTCCCTCGTCTCCGCCGGCGCCTACGCGGCCGCCGCCGTCGCCCAGTCCCGGCTCGCCGGGCGTACCGACCCCGCCACCGGAGTCCTGCGGATGCTGGGCCGGGGCGCCTGGTGGTCGGCGGTCGGCCTCAACGCCGGGGGCGCGCTGCTGCACGTCGCCGCGCTCAACTACGGCCCGCTCACCCTGGTCCAGCCGCTCGGTGCGCTCACCCTCGTCGTCGCCGTCCCGCTCGGCGCGCGCGCCGCCGGACGCCGGGTCGGCCGCGTCGAGTGGCGGGGCACGGCCCTGACCCTGCTCGGCCTCGGCGCACTGCTCCTGACGGCGGGCGGATCCGCCCCGCACGAGACCCTCAGCCTGCCCGAGGCGCTCGGCGTGGGCGCGGCCACCATGGCCGTCGTCGCCGGGCTCAGCCGGCCGGGGGCCCGCCCGGGGCTGCGGCACGCGGCGGCGTCCGGGATCACCTCCGGTGTCGCCTCCGCGCTCACCCAGACCCTCACCGTCGCCGTCACCGACCACTCCGGCGGCCCGCTGTTCAGCTGGCGGCTGCTGACGGTGGCACTCCTGGTCTCCGCCTTCGCGATGGGCGGCCTGCTGCTGTCGCAGACCGCGTACCGGGGCGGGCTCGGCGCACCGCTCGCCGTGGTCACCCTCGCCAACCCGGTCGCCGCCGCCGCGATCGGCCTGGCCATGCTCGGCGAGCGCCTCCAGGGCGGGCCGGTCAGCCTGGTGCTCGCGCTCCTCGGCACGGCGGCGGCAGTGCGCGGGGTGGTCCTTCTCAGCCGGGCCCAGGCGCGGAACACGGACCCGGGTGACGTGCCCGAGGCCCCCGTGCCGGCGGATCCGGTGCCCTCCCGGATCGTCATCGGCAGCCCGCGCCTCGCGGCCGCCCCGGATCCCGTGGCCGTACCGGCGGGCGGTGCGCCGCACCCGTGAGGGTGCGTACGGTCAGCCGTCCAGGTCGGCGATGGCCCGGGTCAGCCAACTGATCCAGAACGTCTCCAGGTCGATGCCGCCCCGCAGCACCAGATACCGCAGCCGGTCCTCGTCGGTCGTCGGCGCGGGGGTGAAATTCCGCTCCTCGATCTCCCGGTACTCCGCCAGCTGGGCTTCGTGCAGCGCCAGGTGGCGGCGCAGCTCCGCTCCTATGCCGTCCGCGCCGACGACCGCCGCCGCCCGCATCCGCAGCAGCAGCGGATCCCGGACCGGCCGGGGGTCCTCGGGGAGCGCGACCCAGGCCGCCAGCTCCTCGCGGCCCGCGGGCAGCACCTCGTACTCCTTCTTCTGCCCCCGGGCCGTCACCGCCGTGGGAAGAGCCCTGATCCGCCCGGCCTCCTCCAGTTTTCCCAGCTCGCGATAGATCTGCTGGTGCGTCGACGACCAGAAGTAGCCGATCGACCGGTCGAACCTGCGGGTCAGTTCCAGACCCGAGGACGGCTTCTCCAGCAGGGCGGTGAGGATCGCGTGCGGCAGTGACATGGGGTGCATCCTAGGAAGGGCGAGGGATCGCAGCGGGACGCGGGTTCACAGCGCCGCGGCCAGCTCCGTGCCCTGGCGGATGGCCCGCTTCGCGTCCAGCTCCGCCGCCACGTCGGCGCCGCCGATCAGATGGACCGGGACGGCGCCGGCACTCAGCTCCTCGTACAGCTCGCGGCGCGGCTCCTGGCCCGCGCACAGCACGACCGTGTCGACCGGCAGCACGCGCCGCTCACCGTCGACGGTGAGGTGGAGGCCCTCGTCGTCGATGAGGTCGTACGAGGCCCCGGCGATCATCTCGACGCCCCGGTGGCGCAGCTCGGTGCGGTGGATCCACCCGGTCGTCTTGCCGAGCCCCGCACCGACCTTGGTGGTCCTGCGCTGGACCAGGTGGACCGTGCGCGGCGACTTGGGGCGCTCGGGGGTGCGCAGCCCGCCCCGGTCCTCGTACGCCGTGTCCACGCCCCACTGCCGGAAGAACGTGTCGGGGTCCAGGCTCGCCGCGTCGCCGCCGTCGGTCAGGAACTCCGCGACGTCGAAGCCGATGCCGCCCGCGCCGACGATCGCGACCCGGTCGCCGACCGGCGCCCCGTCGCGCAGTACGTCCAGGTAGCTCACCACGTTCGGGTGGTCCGTGCCCGGGATCGCCGGGGTGCGCGGCTCGACGCCGGTGGCCAGCACGATCTCGTCGAAGCCGTCCAGGGTGCCGGTGTCGGCCCGGGTGGAGAGCCGCACGTCGACGTCCAGCTCCGCCAGCCGCGTACGGAAGTAGCGCAGCGTCTCGTCGAACTCCTCCTTGCCCGGCACCCGGCGGGCCACGTTCAGCTGGCCGCCGATCTCGTCCGCCGTGTCGAACAGGGTCACCGCGTGCCCCCGTTCGGCCGCCGTCACCGAGCACGCGAGGCCCGCCGGACCCGCCCCGACCACGGCGACGCGTTTACGGGTCCGGGTGGGCGAGAGCACCAGCTCGGTCTCGTGGCAGGCGCGCGGATTGACCAGGCAGGAGGTGATCTTGAGGCTGAAGATGTGGTCCAGGCAGGCCTGGTTGCAGCCGATGCAGGTGTTGATCGCGTCCGCCCGGCCCGCCGCCGCCTTCGCGACGAACTCCGGGTCGGCGAGGAACGGGCGGGCCATCGACACCATGTCCGCCCGGCCGGAGGCGAGGATGTCCTCGGCGACCTCGGGGGTGTTGATGCGGTTGCTCGTCACCAGCGGTACGGAGACCGCGCCGCGGACCTTCTCGGTCACCCAGCTGAACGCGCCGCGCGGCACGGAGGTGGCGATCGTCGGGATCCGCGCCTCGTGCCAGCCGATGCCCGTGTTGATGATCGTCGCGCCCGCCGCCTCGATCTCCCGCGCGAGCGTCACGACCTCGTCCAGCGTCGAGCCGCCCGGCACCAGGTCCAGCATGGAGAGCCGGTAGATCAGGATGAAGTCGTCGCCGACCCGCTCACGGACCCGGCGCACGATCTCGAGGGGGAGCCGGATGCGGTTCTCGTAGCTGCCGCCCCAGCGGTCGGTGCGGTGGTTGGTCGCGAAGACGATGAACTCGTTGATCAGGTAGCCCTCGGAGCCCATGATCTCGACGCCGTCGTACCCGGCGAACCGCGCCAGCTCCGCCGCCCGGACGAACTCCTCGATGGTCTCCTCGACCTGCTCGTCGGTGAGCGCGTTCGGGACGAACCCGCTGATCGGGGCCTGGATCGCGCTCGGGGCCACCAGGTCCGGGTGGTGCGCGTAGCGGCCGAAGTGCAGGATCTGCATCGCGATCCGGCCGCCGGCCTCGTGCACCGCCGTGGTGATCTCCCGGTGCTGCTCCGCCTCCGCCTCGGTGGTCATCTTGGCCCCGCCGGGGAAGGAGCAGGCCCGCTCGCTGGGGGCGATGCCGCCGGTGACCATCAGGCCGACGCCGCCCCGGGCGCGCTCGGCGTAGAACGCCGCCATCCGCTCGAAGCCGCGCTCGGCCTCCTCCAGTCCGATGTGCATCGATCCCATGAGCACCCGGTTGGGAAGGGTGGTGAACCCGAGGTCCAGCGGGCTCAGCAGGGTCGGGTACAGGCTCATGAGGTCTCCTCCGCACAGGGTCGTCGGGACAGTTGTAGACCACGGTCAAGCGATTGTGCAACAAGTTGCACAATGATCTGCGTCGCACCCCGTCGCACCCCGTCGCGCCCCCGGGCCTTGCGGCGCCCGGCCCGTGCCCCGTACGGCCTACTCGGCCGCGCCCGTCCGCCACCCGCCGACGAGAGTGGGAGCCGTACCCGAACCCCCCTCACCCCGGGAGTCCTCATGGTCTGCGTCAACCGGCGTGATCTCGGTCTGCTCGCCCTGCGCGTCGGCACCGGCGCGGTGCTCGCCGCCCACGGCAGCCAGAAGCTGGCCGGCTGGTTCGGCGGGGGAGGGATCCAGGGCACCACGGCCGCGATGGAGGCGATGGGGTTCCACCCGCCCAAGCACAGCGCGGTGGCCGCCGGACTCGGTGAGGCGGGCGGCGGTGTGCTGCTGGCCCTGGGCCTGGCCACCCCGGCGGCGGGCGCGGCGGCGGCCGGGGCGATGGCGGGCGCGGTGGCCGTGCACGCCCCGGCGGGCTTCTTCGCCCAGGGCGGCGGCTACGAGTACCCGGCGTTCCTCGGCTTCACCGCTGCGGCCATCGGGCTGACCGGCCCCGGGCGCTACTCCGTGGACCACGTCACGTGCCATGTCTTCGACCGGCCCTGGATGGTCGCGCTGGCCTTCGCAGGTAGTGCGGCCGCGGCGGCCGCGGTGGTCGGCCGGCGGGCGAAGGGGCAGACGGAGCGGCCGGGGGAGGAGTCCTGATGAGCGAGGACCCCTCGGGGAGTGCGGGCCCGTCCCGGGCCACCGGCCCGTCCGGCGCGGCTGACCCCGCGCGGGCTGCGGACCCGTCCCAGGCCTATGACCCGCCCGGCCCGGCCTACCTGTCCCGACCCGACGGCCGGCCGCCGTCCGGCCCAGAGCAGGAGCCCCGGACCGGACCCGGGCAGGAGCCCCGGACCGGACCCGGGCAGGGCGACACTCCGTGGCAGCGCGCCGACGGCCCTGCCGTTCCCGCACCGGTGCCCGATCCGGGCAGCCTCTGGGTGACCGGCGGAGTGCTCCTGGCCGGAATGCTGATGCTCTGCCAGGGCGTCGTGGCGGCCCTGGAGGGCATCGCGGCCCTCGCCGACGGCGATGTCTACGGCGACGTCGGCGAGTACCTCTACCGGATCAGCCTCACCGGCTGGGGCTGGATCCACCTGGTGCTCGGCGTCTGCGTGGCCGTCACCGGGGCCGCACTGCTCAGGGGGGCGAGCTGGGCGAGAGTGGCCGGCATCCTCTTCGCCTCCCTGAGCCTCTTCGCGCACTTCCTCTTCCTGCCGTACGCGCCCTTGTGGTCGGTGATCGTCATCGCCCTGGACATCTTCATCATCTGGGCGCTGTCCGCCTACCGGGATCCGGACCCGGTCCCGGCCGCCGTGCGGCGCTGACCGTCCGACCCTTCCCGGCTCAGGGCCCCGGGCCACCACGCCTTCGGCCCGATGTCCCGTACCAGCGCCGGGACGAGCAGCGACCGGACGACCAGCGTGTCCAGCAGGACGCCGAAGGCCACGATGAACGCGATCTGGAGCAGGAACGCCAGCGGGATCACGCCCAGCGCCGCGAAGGTGGCCGCCAGGACGACGCCCGCCGAGGTGATGACCCCGCCGGTCGTGGTCAGCCCGCGCAGGATGCCCTCCCGGGTGCCGTGTCGCAGCGACTCCTCCCGGACCCGGGACATCAGGAAGATGTTGTAGTCGACGCCCAGGGCGACCAGGAACACGAACCCGTACAGCGGAACCGACGAATCCGTGCCGCTGAAGCCGAACACATGGGTGAAGACCAGCGAGGAGATGCCGAGCGTGGCGAGGAAGTTCAGCGCCACGGTCGCCACCAGCAGCACCGGCATCAGCAGCGACCGCAGCAGGAACACCAGGATCACCAGGATGATCGCCAGCACCACCGGAACGATCAGCATGCGGTCGTCCTCGGCCGTGCGCTGGGTGTCGTACTGCTGGGCGGTGTAGCCGCCGACCAGCGCGTCCGATCCCGGTACCGCGTGGACCGCGGTGCGCAGGTCCGCCACCGTCTCCTTCGCCCCGTCGCTGTCCGCCGCGTCCTTGAGCGTCGCGTCGATACGGACCTTGCCGTCGACGACCAGGGGTTCGCCGCCCGGCCGCCCGCTCGCGCTCACCGGCGCGACCGAGGCCACCCCGTCGGTACGTTCGGCGGCCTCCGTGACCTCGGGGAGCCGGTCGGCCGCCGCGATGATCACCGCAGGGTTGCCGGAGCCGCCGGGGAAGTGCTCGCTCAGCGTCTCCTGGGCGGCCACGGACGGGGCGTCGTTGACGAAGATCTCGTCCAGCGGCACGCCCTTGGAGGTGAGCGTCGGGGCGAACGCCGCACAGGCGATCAGGGCCGCCAGGGTGAACGCCCAGACCTTGCGTGGCGAGCGGTCGACGAGGGCCGCGACCTTGTGCCAGATGCCGTGGCCGCCGGACACCTTGTCGTCGGCGGGCTTGGGCTTCGCCGGCCAGTAGGCCTTCCGGCCCAGCAGCACCAGCGCGGCGGGCAGGAAGGTGAGGGCGCTCAGGACCGAGCAGACGATGCCGATCGCGCCCACGGGGCCGAGGGCCCGGTTGTTGGTGAGGTCGCTCAGCAGCAGGGCGAGGAGCCCCGCCGCCACCGTCGCGGCGCTCGCCGTGATCGGGCCGAAGGACTCGCGCAGCGCGACGCGCATCGCGGTGAACCGGTCGCCGTGGACGGCGAGTTCCTCCCGGAACCGGGCGGTGAGCAGCAGCGCGTAGTCCGTCGCCGCGCCGATCACCAGGATCGACAGGATGCCCTGCACCTGACCGTCCACGCGCACGATGTCGTGGTCGGCGAGCACGTAGACGACCGCGCAGGCCAGGCCGAGGGCGAACACCGCGCCGAGGATGATGACGAAGGGCAGCAGCACACTGCGGTAGACCAGCAGCAGAATGACCAGCACCGTGATCAGGGCGACCCCGAGCAGCAGCCCGTCGATGCCCGCGAAGGCGTCGGACAGATCGGCCTGACTGGCGGCAGGCCCCGCGAGCTGGACCGTCGTGCCGGGCACGGACGCGCCCGCCTTCTCGACCTTCTCCAGTGCCGTCGGCAGCTCGTCCCCCAGATCCGGGCTCAGCTGCACGATCCCCTGGAGGGCCAGGCCGTCCTCGGAGGGCAGCGCGGGGGAGGGTTTCCCGGCGACGCCTTCGCTTCCGGCGAGCGAGGCGAGGGCGCCGGTGGCGGCCTCCCGCTGCTCGTCGCCCACGGGGGCGTCCTGCTCCTTCGAGGTCCAGACGAGGATGACCGGCAGGGTCTCGTTCTGCTGGAACGCCTTCTGGGCGTCGATGACTTGCGTGGACTCGGCGTTCTGGGGCAGGAAGGCGGCCTGGTCGTTGGTGGCGACCTCGCCGAGCTTTCCGGCGTACGGTCCGAGCCCGCCGCCGATGCCGAGCCAGGCGATCAGCAGGACGACGGGGACCAGCCAGCGGACCGACCGTGCAGGGGTGGGCATGTCTCTCCCGAGGGGTGGAGATATCTCATCGGCAAACAATCTCAATCGTTGAAATATATTACGGGACCGCTTCCCGGGAGATCCGTACGGGGGTGGTTTCCGCGGCCCGTCCCCTCATGGACGCACCGGGCCGGGCGGAAACTCAGCGACGCGCCGGGGGAACCTCGGCCAGCTCCTCGTTCATCGCCGCGAGGAAGCGCAGCACGGTCGTCAGTTCGCCCTCGCTGAAGCGGGCCCTGGCCCGTGCCGTGGCCTCGGCCAGCGGCATGAAGTAGTCACGGGCGACCGTGCGGGCGCTCGCCTCGTAGTACACGTGCACCACTCGGCGGTCGGCGCTCTCCCGCGCCCGGCGGATGTGCCCGGCCCGCTCCAGCCGGTCCAGGCAGGCTGTCACCGCACCTGAGGTGAGACCCAGATGCTCCCGCAGCGCCCCGGGCGTCAGGGGTTCCGGGGCGTCCAGGATGGCCCCGAGCGCACTCACGTCCGTGGGGTGCAGTTGCTGGTTCACCGCGAAGCCGTGGCTCATCCGGTTGATCTCGCCGTTCATCCTCCGCAGCTCGACCGCGAACGCCTGGAGGTCGGCGAGGGGGGGCCCGGAATCCGAGCCCCCGCTCCGGGTCGATCGGTCCTCCGCGCTGGTCACGCCTTCAGCGTATAGAACCCCCGCCGACGTGCTACGCCCGGACCGTCACGCGGTCCGGGCGCGGGTTTCGCGGCGCGCGGGATGCTCCATCACGCTCGTCACGACCTCCTTATGACGGCGGCATCAGCACCGTGTCGACCAGGTTGACCGTGGCGTTGGCCGTCGGCACATCGCCGCAGACGATCTTCGAGGAGTCGTTCACCGTGAACGCGGTGCCGGAGCCCTTCGTGGTGAGGTCGCTCCCCTCCAGCGTCTTGAAGGTGCCGTCCTCCATCTGCTGCGTCGTGACCTTTTCGCCCACCACGTGGTACGTCAGAACCTTGGTGAGCTGGTCCTTGTCGTTCAGGAGCGCCTCCAGGTCAGCCTGCGGGATCTTCTCGAACGCGGCGTTGGTCGGCGCGAACACCGTGATGTTCTCCGCGTTGTTGAGGGTGTCGACCAGGCCGGCCTTCGTCACCGCGTCGACGAGGGTGGAGAGTTCGGGGTTGTTGGACGCGGCGGTGGCGACCGGGTCCTTGGCCATGCCCTCCAGGCTGCCCGCGCCCTCCTTCGGCACGGAGGCGCAGGCGGGGCCGTACGGATCGGCGGGGGCCGCGGCCTGCGCCTGTGGAGCGAAGAACGCCAGAGAGGCGGGAAAGGCGATAGCGGCGGCGGCCGCCGCGGTGCGCTGCAGACGGGTGATCGTCATGGTGTCTCCTCGGCGAGCGAGGGGGCTTCACTGTCGCCCCCACGGGTCTTCTCCGTCCTCCCCACGCTGACGCGCGACCGCCCGAGCCGCCTGCCGCGTCGGTTCTGCGTCGAAACCGACCCTCGGGCGTCACCGGATCGCCCCGGCATCAATTCAAGACCTTCACGGCATTGATTGGGTGGACGGGGGCAACTGGGTGACATGAATAGCCGTTCAGTATCAGCGCAGGGACGTGGCCAGGCACGGCGTGCCGCGAACAGCAACGCCATGGAGATGGCGGGCCGCGCCGGATTCGTCGCCCGCGGAGTCATCTACGTTCTCGTGGGCTTCCTCGCCCTGCGGATCGCGTTCCCCGGAGGCGGTGGGAAACAGGCCGACCGGGGCGGCGCGGTCGCGGAGATAGCCGAGAAGCCCTTCGGGACGGTTCTGCTGTGGGTGCTGGGCCTTGCGGTGGCGGGCATGGCGCTCTGGCGCCTGTCCGAGGCGCTTTTCGGCGGGGCAGGACCCGACGAGCACAAGCCCGGCAAGCGGGCCATGGCAGGGGGGCGTGCCGTCTTCTACGCCTTTGTCGCCTACTCCGTGCTGTCCTTCGCCGCCGGTTCCTCCGGCAGCGGTGGCGGCTCGTCCGACCAGCAGTCGCAGGACATCACCGCCAAGGCGCTCGGCTGGCCGGGCGGTCAGTGGATCGTCGGGATCGGCGGCGCGGTGGTGGCGGGCGCGGGCCTCTGGATCGCGGTTCGGGCCCTCATGCGCAAGTACCACAAGCACCTGAAGCTGTCGGAGATGTCCCGCCGGGTCCGCAAGGCCGTGGATATCACTGGTGTGTTCGGCGGAGCGGCGCGCGGCAGCGTCTTCGCCGCGGCGGGGGCGTTCGCCATTGCCGCAGCCATCAATCACGATCCCGACAAGACCAAGGGGATGGACGACACCCTGCGCTCCTTCGCCGACACTCCGGTCGGCCCGTGGTTGCTGGTGCTGGTCGCCCTCGGCCTGGTCGCCTTCGGCGTGTTCTCCTGGTTCAACGCCCGCTACCGCAAGGTCTGAGCGGATCCGTCCCGCAGCGGGCCACCCGCCGCCGCCCTGCTCCGGGCGGCGGCTTCGCGCTCTGCCTGCTCGGGGTGGCGGCGACGCCAGTACGGGTTGTCGTGCGGCAGGCCGCCGGTCACCCGCCCGTACATGCCGAACGTGAGGATCAGCAGCCCCATCACAAAGCTGAAGACGACGTTCGACATGCTGAAGTCCAGGATGTTCGCGGACCGGTCCAGGATGAACAGGTGGATGAAGCCGCTGAGCAGGAAGAGCGAGCCGACGGTCATGTTCACCGTGGACGCGACATTGCCGCCCACCGCCGCCCCGGCGATCAGCACCGCACCGACGAGCAGCGAGATCAGACTGAGGAGCCCGTTCGAGGTGAGTCCGGCGACCTGGCTGCCGTCGGTGTCGAAGAAGCTCAGCTGATCGGCGAAGCCGAGAGACCCGAAGACCATCAGGATCACCCCGCAGAGGCCCGCGCCGATCCGGTACACCGATGCCAGGCGGTGATCGGTGGGCAACTCGTCGCTCAGTTTCATGACCGTCTCCTGTTCCTCGCGCCGCATGGCCGGGTGTGGTCCGTGATCAGCCGGGTGTGGTCCGTGATCAACAGAGAACCGCCCGCGGATGGACCAGGCAACATGCGTCGCTTTTGCGTCGTATGGTGGATTTATGGACCCGACAGGCGACCTGCTCCTGGAAGCCCCGGCAGACGGAGGCCTGACCACCGGTGCGGTGGCCCGCCTCCTGGGCGTCGCACCGACGACGCTGCGCTCGTGGGACCGCCGCTACGGCATCGGCCCGGCCGCGCGGGAGGACGGCCGGCACCGCCGCTGGTCCGGGGCGGACATCGCCGCCCTGCGGAACATGTGTGCCCTGACGAGCGCCGGCCTGCCCCCGGCGGAGGCCGCTCGCACCGTCCTGGCCGGAACGTCCCGCGCCGGAACGTCCGACGCTCCGGCCGGGCCCCGGTCCGGGCAGGTTTCCCGGGCCCCCGGGCCGCTTCCGGTCGGCAGGGCGCGCCAGGAGTGCCGCGGCCTCGCCCGGGCGGCGGTCCGGCTGGACGCCCCGGCCATGGACGAGCTGCTCACGGCGGTGCTCGACCGGTACGGACTCCCGGTCGCCTGGGACGAGGTGATGATGCCGGCGCTGCACGCGGTGGGGCACAAGTGGGAGACGGCGGGGGAGCGGTACATCGAGGTCGAGCACCTGTTGTCGTGGCATGTCTCCGGCGCACTCCGCGGCGTGGCCGACCGGCCGCCCGCCCCCGGCGCGGGCCTCGCCCTGCTGGCCTGCGCGCCCGGCGAAACCCATACGCTGGCCTTGGAGGCACTCGCCGCGACCCTCGCCCAACAAGCCCTGCCCGTCCGCATGTTCGGCGCTGCCGTGCCCGCCGGGGCGCTGGAGGACGCGGTACGGCGGACCGGCCCCGCCGCAGTGGTGCTCTGGGCGCAGTCGCGCGGCACGGCGAGCCGCTCGCTCGTGGACCGGCTGGACGCGATCGAGTGGGGCGTACGGGGTGCGCGCAGGCGTTCCGTCGTCTGCGTCGCCGGACCCGGCTGGGCCGGACGGCAGTTGCCGGGAGCCCGGCACCTGACCGGGCTGGCCCACGCGGTGGACGTCCTGGCCACGCTCTAGGCTGCCGGCCGCTTCAGGCCCCGCCTCCCCGGGCGTCTCCCGCCTTACCGGGCGTCTGCTGTCTCCCTCGTCTCCCCGGGGGTCTCCCGTCCCGACTCCCGCAGCGCGCCCCGTCAGCGCAGGAAGTCCGCCAGGCCCGTCAGGAGCCGCTCCACGTCGTCCGCGTCGTTGTACGCGGACAGCCCGACGCGCAGGCCGCCGCTCTCGCCGAGCCCGAGATGCCGGGAGGCCTCCAGGGCGTAGAAGGACCCGGCGGGCGCGTGCACCCCGGAGCGGGCGAGGGCGCGGTAGGCGTCCGCCGCGTCCCGGCCCTCGAAGGTGAGCAGCAGGGTGGGGGTGCGCTTGGCGGCCCGCGAACGCACGGTCACCCCGCCCAGTTCGCGTACCCCCCTCTCGACTGACTCCCGCAGAGCGCTCTCGTGGGCGTCGATCGCCGCGTACGCCGACAGCAGCCGCTCGCGGCGCCCGCCGCGCCCGTCCGCCGCGTCCGTGTCGGAACCCAGGCCCGCGATGAAGTCCACCGCCGCACGGGTGCCCGCCATCGACTCGTAGGGCAGCGTGCCGAGTTCGAAGCGCTCCGGTACGGCGTCGGTGGACGGCGCCAGCTTGTCCGGGCGGAGGGTGTCCAGTAGTTCCGGCCGGGCGGCGAGCACACCGTGGTGGGGGCCGAAGAACTTGTACGGGGAGCAGACGAAGAAGTCCGCCCCGAGCCGCTCCAGGTCGACCGTGTGGTGCGCGGTGAGATGGACCCCGTCCACGTACAGCAGCGCGCCGGCCCGGTGGGCGAGAGCCGCGATGGCCGGGATGTCGGGCCGGGTGCCGATCAGGTTGGAGGCGCCGGTCACCGCGACCAGCCGGGTCCGCCCGCTGATGTGTGCGCCGACCGCCTCCGGGGACAGCTCACCGGTCGCCGGATCGAAGTCGGCCCACCGCACTACCGCCCCCGCCCGTTCGGCAGCCTGCACCCACGGGCGGATGTTGGCATCGTGGTCCAGCCGGCTGACCACCACCTCGTCCTCAGGGCTCCAGGTCCCGGCCAGGGTGCGCGCGAAGTCGTAGGTGAGCTGGGTGGCGCTCCGGCCGAACACGATCCCGCCCGGGTCCGCGCCCAGCAGGTCCGCCATCGCCTGGCGGAATCCGTGGACGATCTCCTCCGCGTTCACCTCCCCGGGCAGGGCGGCGCCCCGGATCGACAGGGGCCGGCTCATCGCCTCACCGATCGCCGCCGCGACGGAGGCCGGGGTCTGTGTGCCGCCCGGACCGTCGAAATGCGCCGTACCGGACCGCAGGGCGGGGAACTGCGCGCGCACCGCGCCGACGTCGTACGACAAGGGGACTCCTCGATTCACTGCCGGGCTGCCGGGCTGCTGGACTGCCTGATCTCGCCGTGATCATCGCAGGGTGGTGTCCGCCGGCGGAAGGAGCCCGGGGTTCGCCCACCGTGCACGCGCTGGTGAGGAGCACGCGGCGACGCCGTTCGCGCGCGGGCGCACGGCTCCTCGATTCGACGCACGCCCGAGCGCGAGAATTCCCCTCCGGCGCATCGTCATGCGCCGTCCCGCGGCATCGCGATGATCCTACGAAGTAGTTTCTCGGAAACATGGCCTCGTTCGGTTGTGCGATCTTTTTTCGCGTCGCTTATCGTCGATAAAGATGCCGGTGAATTTCCGTGAGCGAGCGTGATTAAAGCCGCAGGATCGGGAAATAGATGACGTGGGCTGATGGGGTCGGGGGCATCGGTTCACGCCACGGCCGAATTCCATCGGAGCCGGGTGTCTGAAAGACGTCAGCGCGGGGCCGAGGTCGCCCCAGGGTTCACCGAGACTCCCATAGCTGCTCCAGCCTGCGCCGATGCGGAAAAGTTTGGTCACTCCCGTTGCGTTCCCTTGTGGGGGTCACATATGGACGAGCGCGAGCGCGCCGCCGATGGCGAAATTCATTCGGCCGACTATTCGGTTTCCGGGAAGGGGGCGGCCGGTAATTCGGCTTCCCGTATTCTCCGTGCCGTCGCCTACCCCGTTCTCCTCCTCGCTGTCGTGTGCGTCGCGGCGTTCGCATTGAGCCTGCGATGGGATCCGGCGTGGGTCAGCCCGCTTTTCCTGATCGGCGTCATCGCCTATCTGGCTCTCCTGGAGCGGCTGATTCCGTACGACCGGAACTGGCATCCCGGAAAGGACGAATGGCGCTGGTACGGCATCTGGTTCCTGCTCACCATGGCCGGAAGCGGACTGGCGCAACTGCTGGTCGCGCTGGCCGTCGGCCTGATCTCGCCCGAGGAGCCGGCCCGCCACCTCGGGGCCGAGATCCCGGGCGCCCTCCTCGCCGGGTCGCTGGTGAGTTACCTGGTGCACCGGTTGGGCCACCGGAACGCCCTGCTCTGGCGACTCCACGGGGTGCACCACGTGCCGGAGAAGGTCAACGTCGCCAACAACGGGGTCAACCACGTGCTGGACATCGTGCTGGCGCAGAGCCTCGTCCAGCTGACCCTGGCCCTCGTCGGCTTCTCCCGTCCCGCCGTGCTGGTGGCCGGACTCTTCGTCGCCGCACAGGGCTACTTCGTCCACGCCAACATCGACGTCCGGATCGGCCCGCTCAACCATCTGCTGGCCAGCCCCGAGCAGCACCGGCTGCACCACAGCACCGATCTGTCCGAAGCCGGCCACTACGGCTCCGACCTGTCGTGCTGGGACCACCTCTTCGGCAGCTTCACCTGGCGTCCCGGCCGCGAACCCGCCGCCGTCGGTCTCCACGATCCCGCCTCCTTCCCCGGCACCGGCGAGATCCTCGCGGCCCTCCTGCACCCCTGGCGACGCAGACCCGCACCGGCCCCCGACCCGGAGTGACCGCCGCCCCCACCACGCGCTTCACCACGACTTACGGCACCACGACTTACGGCACCACGACTTGAGGAGTTCCCATGGCCGACGCGAACAGCCGGGAGTTACGGAACAAGGTGGCGATCATCGGGATGGGCTGCCGCCTGCCCGGCGGCGCCTCGGACCACCGCTCGTTCTGGCGGAACCTGGTGGCGGGCAAGGACTGCATCACGCCCACCCCGCCCGACCGGTACGACGTCCGTACGCTCGGCAGCCGGTTCCGCGACAAACCCGGGCGCCTCGTCGGCGGCCGCGGCGGATACATCGACGGCTTCGACGAGTTCGACCCCGCGTTCTTCGGCATCAGCCCGCGCGAGGCCGACCACATGGACCCGCAGCAGCGAAAGCTCCTCGAAGTGGCCTGGGAGGCCCTGGAGGACGGTGGCCAGAGGCCCGCCGACCTCGCCGGCGGCAACGTCGCCGTCTACGTCGGCGCGTTCACCCTGGACTACAAGATCCTGCAATTCGCCGACCTGGGCTTCACCTCTCTGGCCGCCCACACCGCGACCGGGACCATGATGACGATGGTGTCGAACCGGATCTCGTACTGCTTCGACTTCCGCGGCCCGAGCCTGTCCGTCGACACCGCGTGCAGCTCCTCCCTGGTCGCCGTCCACCTGGCCTGCCAGGCGTTGCACCACGGGGAGACCGACCTCGCGTTGGCCGGCGGCACCCTGCTGCACATGGCCCCGCAGTACACCATCGCGGAGACGAAGGGCGGGTTCCTGTCGCCCGGGGGCCGCTCCCGTACCTTCGACGCCGCCGCCGACGGTTACGTACGGGCCGAAGGCGTCGGCCTGGTCGCGCTGAAGCGGCTGGACGACGCCGTACGGGACGGGGACCGGATCCACGCGGTGATCCTGGGCAGCGGCGTCAACCAGGACGGCCACACCAACGGCATCACCGTGCCCAACCCCGACGCGCAGGTCGACCTCATCCGCCGGGTCTGCGCCGAGGCGGGCATCACCCCCGGCGACCTCCAGTACATGGAGGCGCACGGCACCTCGACACCGGTCGGCGACCCGATCGAGGCGAACGCCCTGGCCCGCGCGCTCGCCACCGGACGGGCCCCGGGCGCCCGCGCCTACGTCGGCTCGGTCAAGACGAACATCGGCCACACCGAATCCGCCGCTGGGATCGCCGGGCTGATCAAGACCGTCCTGAGCATCGAACACCGCACGATCCCGCCCCACATCAACCTGGAGAACCTCAACCCCGCCATCGACCCGGCGACCCTGCCCTACGAGATCCCCACCCGGCCCACCGGCAGGCCCGCCCACGAAGGGCCCGCCCGCGCCGGGGTCAACTCCTTCGGCTTCGGCGGCACCAACGCCCATGTCGTCCTGGAGGAGGCCCCGCCGCCGGTTCCACCGGACCCTGGGAGCGTCGCATCCGCCGGGCGGCGCTGGAGCATCCTGCCGCTCAGCGCCCGCCGCCCGGACGCCCTGACGGAGATGGCGGCCGGGATCCGGGCCGAACTGGCGGGCGACAACGGCCCGGCCGTGGCCCTCGACGACCTCGGCCACACCCTGGCCCACCGCCGCCAGCACCTCCCCGAACGGCTGGCCGTCGTCCACACCTCCCGCGCCTCCCTCGACGAGGCCCTCGCCGCCCACGAGCGCGGCGAGCCCCACCCCCGGGTCGTCCACGGCCGGGCCCGCGACGCCGCCGACCGGGGGCTGGTCTGGGTCTTCACCGGCATGGGCCCCCAGTGGTGGGGCATGGGCCGCCAACTCCTCGAAGAGGAAGCGGTCTTCCGGGACGCCGTCACCGCGTGCGACCGTGCGATGCGGGAGTTCGCCGACTGGTCCCTCGTCGAGGAACTGACCGCCGAGGAATCCGTCTCCCGGATGACGGAGACCTGGCTGGCCCAGCCCGCGAACTTCGCCGTACAGGTCGGCCTGGCCGCCCTGTGGCGGTCCCACGGCGTGCGGCCCGACGCCGTGGTCGGACACAGCACCGGGGAGATCGCCGCCTTCCACACGGCGGGCGTCTACTCCCTGCGGGACGCGGCCAGGATCGTCGTGCACCGCAGCCGCCTCCAGCAGACCCTGGCCGGTACGGGCACCATGCTCGCCGTCAGCCTGTCCGAGGACGAGGCGGAGCGCCGGGTGCGGCCCTACCGCGACCGGGTCTCCATCGCCGCCGTCAACAGCCCCACCGCGATCACCCTGGCCGGGGACGAGGCGGCTCTGGCCCTGCTGGCCGAGGAGCTGCGGGCCGAGCAGCAGTTCGCGAAGTTCCTCACCGTCGAAGTTCCGTACCACAGCGTCGGGATGGAGCGCGTCAAGGACGAACTGCTGGCGGAGCTGGCCCCGTTGCGGCCACGGCCCACCCAGGTGCCGCTGTATCTCACCGGCGTCGAGGGCACCGCCCGGGGCGAGGAACTCGACGCCGCCTACTGGTGGAAGAACGTCCGCGACCGGGTGCGCTTCCGGTCGGCGATCGACCGCATCGCCGACGACGGCCACCGCCTCTTCCTGGAGATCGGCCCGCACCCGGTCCTCGGCCACGCGATCCGCGAATGCCTCGACGCGGGCGGCAGGTCCGCACTCACCCTGGCCTCGATCCGCCGCCGGGAGGACGAGACCGAGCGCTTCGCCGCCTCCCTCGGTACGCTCCACACCCTCGGCGTCCCCGTCGACTGGGACCTGCTCCAGCCCACCGGCCGGCCCGTCACCCTGCCCCGCCACCCCTTCCGGCGCGACCGCCACTGGACCGAGCCCCGGCCGGTCGCCCAGGTCCGGCTGGGCCACCGGGACCACCCGCTCCTCGGCCGCCGTACCGACGCCACCGCACCCACCTGGCTGGCCCGTCTGGGCACCGAGGACCTGCCCTACCTCGCCGACCACCGCATCCAGGACACCGTGGTCCTCCCCGCCGCCGGCTACCTGGAGATGGCCGCCCAGGCCGTCCTGCGGCTCACCGGCTCCACCACCGCCGTCCTCGCCGACATCGACCTGCGCAAGGCGCTCTTCCTGCCCGACGGCGAGGACCGGACCGTGGAGGTGTCGTTCTCCCCGGAGAACGCCGCCTTCACCATCGCCTCCCCGACCGGGGACGACGGTGAGCGGACCGTCCACGCGAGCGGAACCGTCCGCACCGGACAGCGCCGCCGCACCACCCCGCCGCTCGACGCCTCCGCGATCCGGGCCCGGTCCCAGCGCCACCTCGAAGGACCCGACTGCTACACCGCGCTGGCCGCCCTCGGCTACCACTACGGCCCCGCCTTCCAGGCCCTGGAGGAGGTCTGGATCGGCGCCGGAGAGGTCCTCGCCCGGATCCGCCCGCCCCGGGCGATCGGCGACGACGCCGCCGGGCACCACCTCCACCCCGTCCTGCTCGACGCCTGCTTCCAGACGCTCCTGACCCCGCTGATCCCGCCGACTCCGCCGGCCCCCGAAGACCCCGTCCCGGCCACCGGGATCAGGCTGCCGCTCTCCCTGGACGAGGTCGCCCTCGAACCCATCGGCGACCAGCCGTTCTGGGCCCACGCCACCCTGCTCCCCGCCGACGCGGACACCACCCTCGGGAACATCGCCCTGTACGCCGACGACGGCACACCCCTCGGCCGCATTGAGGGCTTCCGGGCCGCCGACGTCGAGAAGGCGGCCACCGCCGTCGCCCGCACCACGATCGACTCCTGGCTCGCCGAACCCGTCTGGACCGACTGCCCGCCGCTGCCGGCCGAGGACACCGGAGCCCCGCCGCAGGACGTGAGCTGGCTGCTCCTCGCCGACGCCACAGGCATCGCGGAGGCCTTCGCCGCCCTGGCCGAGGCCCGTGGCGAACGGTGCCGCCTGGTCCGCCGGGGCGCGGCCCACCCGGCCTCCGCCGACGGCCACTCGTACACGGCCTCCGCCGACGGCCGCACGTACACCGTCGACCCCACCTCCGACGCCGACCTGCGCCGTCTCTTCGCCGACCTCGACCGCGACGGCGGGCCCTTCCGGGGGAACGTCCTGCACCTGTGGAACCTAGACGCCCCCGCCCTCGCCGCATGCGACCGGAGCACCCTCCACGCCCACACCGGCGCGGGCGCGTACTCCCTGATCGCCCTCGCCCGGCTGCTCACCGCCCGGGGCGAGGCCGGCCGCCTGCACATCGTCACCCGAGGCACCCAGCCCGCCCTGCCCGGCGAAGGGACCGAACCCCTCGCAGCGCCCGCCTGGGGCATCGGCCGCGTCCTGCGCCACCAGGAACTGACCGAACACCCCGGCAAGCTCATCGACCTCGACCCCCGCAGGCAGCCCGGCCCGGACGGCGACCGCGCCGAGGCGGCGGCGCTCCTGGCCGAGGCGTTGAGCGACGACGAGCAGGAGATCGCCCTGCGCGACGGCCGCCGCCGCACCAGCCGCCTCCGTCCCGCCGAGAGCCTCACCCGGCCCCTGCCACTGCGCCTGCGGGGCGACGGAAGCTACCTGGTCACCGGTGCGTTCGGCGCGCTCGGCCGGCTGCTGTGCCGGACGCTCGTACGGCGCGGGGCCCGCCGGATCGTCCTGGTCGGGCGCACCCCCGTGCCGGCCCGGGAGAAGTGGGCCGGAACCGATCCCGCCACCGCCGAGGGCCGGGCCGTGGCCCTGCTCCGCGAGCTGGAGGCGCTCGGCGCGCAGCCCGTCCCCGCCACCTTCGACATCACCGACGAGGACGGCCTGACCGGCTGGCTCGACGCCCACCGGCAGAGCGGAGCGCCGCCCCTGCGCGGGGTGTTCCACCTGGCCGGCCAGGTCCGCGACACGCTCGTCGCCGACCTCGACCGGGCCGCCTTCGACGCCGTCCACGACCCCAAGACCATCGGCGCCCACCTCCTGCACCGGCACCTGCGGGACGAACCCCTCGAACATTTCGTGCTCTTCGCGTCGATCGCCTCGCTGCTGACCACGGCCGGCCAGACCAACTACGCCGCCGGGAACGCCTTCCTGGACGCCCTCGCCCACCACCGCCGCGCCCAGGGCCTGCCCGCGCTCAGCCTCGACTGGGGCCCCTGGGCCACCGGCATGATCGAGGAACTCGGCCTGGTCGAGCACTACCTGCACAGCCGGGGCATGAGCTCGCTCTCCCCGGACGCGGGCATGGCCGTCCTGGAACGCGTCATCGGACAGGACCACGCGCAGCTCGTCGTGGCCACCGTCGTCGACTGGCCCGTCTTCCTCGCCTGGTACCCGTCACCGCCGCCGCTGGTCGCCGACCTCGCGTCCGCCGCCGCGCCGCCCACGGACACCGCCTCCGGCCACGGGTTCCTCGACACCTTCCGCGCCGCCGGGGAGGAGGCCCGGCGCACGCTGGTCGCCGAGCGGTTCGCCGCGCTCGCCGCCACCGTGCTCCGCACCGGAACGGACCGCGTCGACGCCACCACGGGCCTCGGCGAACTCGGGCTCGACTCCCTCCTCGCCATGGAGCTGCGCGCCCGTATCCACGCCGAACTCGGCGTCGCCCTGCCCGTCGTCGCCCTGCTCAGCGGCACCCCGGCCGGGGAACTCGCCGCGCAGCTCCACGACGGGCTCGCCGCCCTGGCCTCGGCGGAGGAGGACGACAGGGCCGCCGACGCGGTCGAACTCCACAGCGATGAGCGGCAGTACCCGCTGACGCAGAACCAGAAGGCGCTCTGGTTCCTCAAGCACCTCAACCCCGACGGCTACGCGTACAACATCGGCGGGGCCGTCGAGGTGAACGTCGCCCTCGAACCGGACCTGATGTTCGAGGCCGTCCGCCGGCTCATCGCCCGCCACCCCGCGCTGCGCACCAACTTCCTCCTGGTGGACGGGCAGGCCGTGCAGCGGGTCTCCGAGGACGCCAGGACCGACCTCGCCCTCTTCGACGTCCAGGGCGAGGACTGGGAGACCGTCCACGCCACGATCGTCCAGGAGTACCGCAAGCCCTACGACCTCGCTCACGACCCCCTGATCCGCTTCCGCCTCTTCAAGCGGGGCCCGGACCGCTGGATCATCATGAAGGCCGTCCACCACATCGTCTCCGACGCCATCTCCACGTTCACCTTCATCGAGGAACTCCTTTCCACCTACGAGGCGTTGCGCCGCAACCGGGAGCCACAGCTCCCGCCGGTCGAGGCCCGCTACCTCGACTTCCTCAACCAGCAGAACGCCTTCCTGGCCGGGCCCGGGGCGACGGGGATGCTCGACTACTGGCGGACCCATCTGCCGGCGGAGGTCCCGCTCCTGGACCTGCCCGTCGACAAGCCGCGCCCGGCGGTGCAGACCCACAACGGGGCCTCGGAGTTCTTCGTCCTCGACGACGCGTTGAGCGCCCGCGTCCACGCCCTGGCCCGCGCGCACGGCGTCACCCCGTTCATGGTGCTGCTGAGCGCGTACTACCTCCTGCTGCACCGCTACTCAGGGCAGGACCACATCGTCGTCGGCTCCCCGGTGACCGGCCGCACCCGGCAGGACTTCGCCTCCGTCTACGGCTACTTCGTCAACCCGCTGCCCCTGCACGCCGACCTGTCCGAGGACCCGACCGTCGCCGAACTGCTGCAACAGGTCCGCCGGACCGTGCTCGGCGGCCTGGACAACCAGGAGTACCCCTTCGTCCTCCTCGTGGAAGAGCTGGGCCTCCAGCACGACCCCAGCCGCTCCGCCGTCTTCCAGGCGATGTTCATCCTCCTCACCCACAAGGTGGCGACCGAGCAGTACGGCTACCGCCTGGACTACATCGAACTGCCGGAGGAAGAAGGGCAGTTCGACATAACCCTGTCCGCCTACGAGGACGAGGCCGAGGGTCGCTTCCACTGCGTGTTCAAGTACAACACCGACCTCTTCCTCCCCGAGACCATGCGCCGGATGGCCGCCCACTACAGCCGCCTCCTCGACGGAATGACCCGCGCGCCGGGCGAACGGCCCGCCTCCCGGCTGGAGATGCTCGGCGACCGGGAACGCGAACGGCTCGTGGAGGAGTGGAGCCGCCCGGCCCTGCCCTTCACCGGCCACCGGGACGACGAGCTGTTCACCCCGGTCCACGCGCTGATCGCCCGCGCCGCCGCCGCGCACCCCTCGGCCGTCGCCGTCGCCACGCCCGCCCCGCACGGCGGGGCGCACCGCCTGACCTACGCCGAACTGGTCCGCCGGGCGGACGACACCGCCGCCCGCCTGCGTACGCTCGGCGTCGGCGAGGGCTCGGTGGTCGTGCTGTGCCTGGAGAAGTCGCCCGAGCTGATCGTCGCCCTCCTCGCCGTCCTCAAGGCCGGCGCCGCCTACCTCCCGCTCCGCCCCGACCAGCCCGCCGACCGGCTCGCCCACCTCGTGACGGCAACCGGCGCGGGCCTCGTCCTCGTCGTGGACGAAGCCGCGCCCGGGCAGACCGGGGCCCTGGCCGTTCCGACGCTCACCCTCACCGCACTCGCCGCCACCGCACCGCAGCCCGACGGCCCGCCGGGCGAAACCGCCCCGGACTCACCCGCGTACATCATCACCACCTCCGGCTCCACCGGACGCCCCAAGGCCGTTCGCGTCAGCCACCGCAACCTCGCCTCCGCATACGAGGCCTGGCGGCAGGAGTACCGGCTGGAGACCGACGTGCGGACGCACCTCCAGATGGCCGAACCGTCCTTCGACGTGTTCACCGGCGACCTGGTACGCGCCCTGTGCTCGGGCGGCACACTCGTCCTGGCCGACCGCGACCTCCTCTTCGACACTCCCCGGCTCTACCGTACGATGCGTCAGGAACGCGTTGATTGCGCCGAGTTCGTGCCCGCCGTCGTGCGCGGCCTGATGGACCACTGCACACGGGAAGGGCTGCGGCTGGACTTCCTGCGGCTCCTGGTGGTCGGCTCGGACGCCTGGAGCGTGGGGGAGTACCGCAGGCTGGCCGAGCTGTGCGGACCCGGCACCCGTCTCGTCAACTCCTACGGCCTCACCGAAGTCACCATCGACAGCGCGTACTTCGAAGGGCCCGTCGACGACCTGGAACCCGGCGCGATGGTCCCGATCGGCCGGCCCCTGCCGGGCAGCGCCCTCCACATCCTCGACGCCCACGGCGAACCCGTCCCGCCCGGCGTGCCCGGTGAACTCTGGATCGGCGGCCACGGCGTCGCCCTCGGCTACGCCGGAGACCCCGGGCAGACCGAGGAGCGCTTCGTGACCCGTACGCTCTCCAGGGCCGCCGACGCCCGCCCCGAACGGCTCTACCGCACCGGCGACATCGCCCGCTGGGACGCGCACGGCCGGGTCCACCTGCTCGGCCGCACCGACGGCCAGGTCAAGCTGCGCGGCCACCGCATCGAGATCGGCGAGATCGAGGCGCAGCTCGCCCGGTGGCCCGCGCTCGCCCGGGCCGTCGTCACCGTACGCACCGACACCGGGGGAGACGCGGCCCTCTGCGCCTACTGCGTACCGGAGGCCGGAGCGGCCCTGGACGTCCGGGCCCTGCGCCGCCACCTGGCCCGCTCCCTGCCCTCGTACATGATCCCGTCCCACTTCACCGAGCTGCCCGCCCTGCCGCTGACCGGCAACGGCAAGCTGGACCCGGCCGCGCTGCCCGCCCCGCGGGCCGAGGCCGGCGACCGGCCGCACGAGGAGCCCGTGACGCTGTACGAGGTCAGCCTCGCCCGGCACTGGAAGACGCTGCTGGGGTGCGAACAGGTGGGATTGGAGGACGACTTTTTCGAGCTCGGCGGCAGTTCGATCAAGTTGATCGAGCTGCTCCACCACCTGCGCACCGAGTTCGGCGTCGGCGTCCCCGTCAGCAGGCTCTACCAGGTCACCACCCTCCACGGCATGGCCGCCACCGTCGAGGACGTCCTGCTCGGGGCGAGCGCCGAAGACCTGCCCTCCCTCACCTTCAACGCCGGACAGAACCCCGCCCTCTTCTGCTTCCCGCCCGCCGGCGGCCACGGGCTCGTCTACCGGGGCCTGGCCGCCCACCTCCCCGACCACACCGTCATCGGCTTCAACTACCTTCCCGGCGACGACAAGATCGCCCGGTACGCCGACCTGATCGAGGCCGACCGGCCCGACGGCCCCTGCCTGCTCCTCGGCTACTCCCTCGGCGGCAACCTCGCCTTCGAGACGGCCAAGGAGCTGGAGCGGCGCGGCCGCCACGTCGCCCACGTCGTCATCCTCGACTCCCGCCGCATACTCACCGCCTACGAACCGGACGCGTCCGGCGTCGCCGCTTTCGAGGCCGAACTCGCCGACCACGTACGCCGACACACCGGATCCGACGCCGTGACCCACGAGACCCTCGCCCACGCCGCCGAATACCTCGCGTTCTGCGGGCGCACCCCCAACACCGGCACCGTCGCCGCGACGGTCACCGTCATCACCGACGAGGAGAAGGCCGCGCTCTACGCCGCCGGGCAGCACGGCACCTGGCACGGCAGCTCCACCGGCACCACCGCCGTCCTGCGCGGCTCCGGCGTCCATGCCGAGATGCTCGACGCCAAACACCTGCTCCGCAACGCCCAGTTGGTGCGCGACACCCTGAGGGGGGAGGCGCCCCATGCCGGATGACGACTCCACCGACTGGACCAGCAGGGAGCGCACCCCGGGAACCCCGCCCCGCGTCATCGTCGTCGGCGCGGGTGTGGCCGGCCTGTCCACCGGCTGCTACGCGCAGATGAGCGGCGCCAGGACCCGCATCTTCGAGAAGCACGTCCTGCCCGGCGGCTGCTGCACCGCCTGGTCGCGCGACGGGTACCTCTTCGACTACTGCATCGAATGGCTCGTCGGCACCGCGCCCGGCAACGACGCCCACCAGGTGTGGAGCGAACTCGGCGCGTTCGACGGCAAGACCGTCACCAACTTCGAGCTGTTCAACAAGGTCGAGGACGAACACGGCCGGTCGGTGACCTTCTACAACGACCCCGACCGCCTGGAGGCCCACCTCCTGGACCTCTCGCCCGTCGACGCCCCGCACATCCGGGCCTTCACCCGGGACCTGCGGCGTTTCATCGACATCGAGCTGTACCCGTTCCTCACCGCGCCCGCCCTGCGGACCGTACGGGAGAGGGCACGGACCCTGCGCACGGTGCTGCCGGCCTTCCGGCTGTTCTGGCGGACGGCCGCCACCCCGATGCACGCCTTCGCCGACCGGTTCCAGGACCCACTGCTGCGCAAGGCGTTCCGCAACATCTTCTTCCAGGACCCCGGCGGCTTTCCGCTGCTGCCGTACCTCTTCAACATGGCCGCCGCCCACCACGGCAACGCGGGCTTCCCGCAGGGCGGTTCGCTCGGCCTCGCCCGCTCGGTCGAGGAGCGCTACCGAAGCCTCGGCGGCACGGTCACCTACCGGGCCCGCACCGAACGGATCCTGGTCGAGAACGACCGGGCGATCGGCATCGAACTCCGCAACGGCAGAAGGTACTTCGCCGAACACGTGGTCTCCGCCTGCGACGGCCACACCACCGTCTACGGACTCCTGGGCGGCCGGTACACCGGACCCCGCATCGACAAGCTCTACACCGACCTCCTCCACCGCCCCGGCACCCTCTTCCCCGCCGTCGTCTCCGCCTTCGTCGGCCTGCGCGGCGACCTCGACCCCGACGAGGCGCACAGCACCACGCACCTCCTCGGCCCGGACGACGCGGCCCACCTCCCCGGCGCACTGCAGGACAGCCTCGTCGTCCAGGCCCGCTCCCGCTACTCCGGCGGCTTCGCCCCACCCGGCTGCTCCGTGCTGCACTGCACCTACTTCAGCGACTACGCCCACTGGAAGGACCTGCGCACCAGGGACCGCAAGGAGTACCGCCGGCGCAAGCGCGACGTCGCCCACTTCGTCCGGGACTTCCTGGAGCGCCGCACCCCCGGCATCGCCGACCGCATCGAGATCGTCGAGGTCGCCACCCCCGCCACGACCCACCGCTACACCGGCAACCTGGGCGGCTCCATCCTCGCCTGGAAGGCGTTCTCCGACGCCGACGACGTCGCCGCCCGCCTGGTCGGCAAGGACCGGATGCGGCTGCCCGGCCTGAGCGGCTTCTCCATGGCCGGGCAGTGGGTCGGCATGGGCGGCCTGATCCGCGCCGCCTCCACCGGCCGCTTCGCCGTCCAGTACCTCTGCCGCGAACTCGGCCTGGAATTCCGGGCCTGGGAGAGCAAGGGCGCCGAACCCTGGCACCCCGGGAAGCTGGGACACCTGCCCCAGCTCGACCGGTGGTCGGCACGCGAGAGCGAGGGCTCATGAGCAGCGGGGAGAACCGGCCGCGCGAGACGATGATCATCATCGGGGCCGGACTCGGCGGCCTCTCCACCGGCTGCTACGCCCAGATGAACGGCTACCGCACCCGCGTCCTGGAGATGCACGAGATCCCCGGCGGCTGCTGCACCGCCTGGGAACGCGGCGGCTTCACCCTGGACGCCTGCGTCAGCTGGCTCCTCGGCAGCGGCCCCGGCAACGAGATGCACCAGATCTGGCTGGAGCTCGGAGCCCTCCAGGGCAAGGAGATCCGCCACTTCGACGTCTTCAACATCGTCCGCGGCACCGATGGCCGGGCCGTCCACTTCTACTCCGACCCGGACCGCCTCGAAGCCCACCTCATCGGCATCTCACCCGCCGACGCCCGCCTCGTACGGAAGTTCTGCGGACAACTGCGCAGCTTCCGCGCGGCGTTGGCCGTCTACCCCTTCCTGAAGCCCGTAGGGCTGATGGGCCGCCGGGAGCGCTGGCGAATGCTCGCCTCGTTCCTGCCGTACTTCAATGCGGTCCGCACCACGATCACCGTCCTGATGACCGACTTCTCGGCGCGGTTCAAGGACCCTCTCCTGCGGGAGGCGTTCAACTTCATCCTGTACGAGAAGCACCCGGCCTTCCCCGTCCTCCCCTTCCACTTCCAGCTCGCCTCGCACGCCAACCTCTCCGCCGGCGTCCCCGAAGGCGGCTCCCTCGGCCTCGCCGAGTCCATCGAGGCCCGCTACCGCCGGCTCGGCGGCGAGGTCGCGTACAACACGAAGGTCGAATCGGTGATCGTCGAGGACGACCGGGCGGTCGGCGTCCGGCTCAGCGACGGCGGCGAACTCCGCGCCGACATCGTCGTATCGGCCTGCGACGGCTACACCACGACCATGAAGTTCCTGAAGGGCGAGTACCTCGGCGAGGACTACCGCAAGCTCTACACCGAGACGATCCACGAACCCGGCATGGTCTTCCCCGGCTACTTCACCCTCTTCCTCGGCCTCTCCCGCCCCTTCCCCGAAGGCGACCCCTGCACGACGTACCTCATCGACGAGGCGATGGCGGCCGAGCTGACCGGCATCCGCCACCCGAGCATCAACGTCCAGTTCCGCAGCCGCCATTACCCCGAACTGTCCCCGGACGGCACCACCGTCGTCTACGCCACCTACTTCTGCGACATCGCCCCCTGGCGCGCCCTGGACGAAGGCCCCGAACAGGTCACCCGCACCCGCGGCGGCCAGGAACTGCACACCCTTCCCGTACGGCACGGGCGCGGCTACTACGCGGCGAAACGGCGGGCCCGCGAGGCGCTCGTCGGCTTCCTGGAACAGCGCCACCCCGGCCTGCGGGACGCGATCGTCGTCCGGGACGTCTCCAGCCCCCTCACCCAGGTCCGCTACACGGGCAACTACGACGGCACGGTCCTCGGCTGGCAGCCCTTCGTCGAGAGCGGCGAGAGGCTCGAAGAGCTGATCAAGAAGCACGGGCCGGGCCTCCCCGGGCTGCGCGACTTCTACCAGTCCGGGGTCTGGGCCACCACCGGCGGCCTCATCCGGGCGGCCGCCGCCGGACGCCACGTCATGCAGTTCGTCTGCCGCGACGACGGCAAGCCCTTCACCGCGTCGCTCGACCTCACCGCACCCCCGCCTACCCACCGGGTGATCCCTGTGCCCGTCCGCCGCACCCGCACCGACGCGGAGGAAGCCATGAAGACGGAGAGAAGGCCATGAAGACGGAGAGGAAGCCATGAGGATCGCGAAGTGGGTGGTCCGCGAGCACGTCGAGGGCGTCCCCGACGTGGACCGCGTCTACGAGAAGGTCGTCGAGAACGTCGACGTCACGCTGGCCCCCGACGAAATGCTCCTGCGCACCCTGTACGTCTCCGTCGACCCCTACCTCCAGGGCATCGCCCTCGACACCCCCATCGGCCGGCACATGGGAGCCGACTCGATCATGGAGGTGGTGGAGGCGGGACCGCGCGCCGCCCACCGCGTCGGCGACCTCGTCCAGGGCTTCGGCGGCTGGCGTACGCATGTGGTCTCCACCGGCGCGGCCGAACTCTGGCAGACCGGCACGTTCCCCATGGTCTTCCCCGCCTACCGCAGGCTCGACCCCCGCTGGTACGACGACGCCCTGCCACTGCCCACCGCCCTCAGCGTGATGGGCGGACCCGGCATGACCGCCTGGGGAACCCTGAGCAAGTACATGACGATCAGTCCCGGCGACACCCTCGTCATCAGCGGGGCCTCCGGTGCGGTGGGCGCCCTCGTCGGCCAGCTCGCCGCGCTGGCGGGGGCCCGGGTGATCGGCACCACCTCGTCCCCGGAGAAGGCGGACTACCTCACCGGGCTCGGCTTCGACGCGGTGATCGTCTACCGCCACGGGGACGGCGCGGACACGGTGCGCGAGGCGCTGGCCCGGGCCGCCCCCGACGGCGTCGACCGGTACTTCGACAACCTCGGCGGCACGGTCACCGACGCGGTCTTCCCCATGCTCAACATCGGCAGCCAGGTGGCGGTGTGCTGGCAGTGGGCCACCCAGGTCGGCAACGAGGACACCGGCCCCCGGCTCCTGCCCTACCTGATGTTCCCGCGCGCCACCGTCCGCGGCATCTTCTCCCTGGAATGGTTCACCGAACGCAACTGGCAGGACCTGCACACCGAGCTGGGCGGCCGGGTCCGGCGCGGCGAGGTCGTCTGCGACCACACCCTGCACCACGGCTTCGACACCATCCCCGCCGCCTACGGCAGCCTCTACGGCGACCGGGCGGCCAACCGCGGCAAAGTTCTCGTCGAGCTCTGACCCCGCAGCGCCGGAAGCGCCCGAACAGCCCCCAGGAGGCATGTTGACCACCAGCGAGCCCACCTGTCCCGCCCCGGTGCCGATGCACCGCCTGCACTTCGAGAAACCCGGGCCGCCCCGTCGCGGCGAACTTCCGGGCGGCACGACCGCCTGGCTGGTCAGCCGGTACGCAGACGTCCGCCAAGTGCTCTCCGACCCCCGGTTCGGCCGGGCCGGGCTGTACGCCGCCGACGCGCCGGCCCTCTCCGACGTCCCGGACCTCGTCAACGACCCCGACCTGATGTTCAACCAGGACGGCCCCGACCATCTGCGGCTGCGCCGCACGCTGCGGCGTGCGTTCACCCCGAGAGCCGTCGCCCGCTGGCGGCCGTGGATCGCCGCGATCGTCGAAGAGCTCCTCGACCGACTCGAGGCGCGACCGCAACCAGCTGACTTCGTAGTGGAGTTCGCCCTCCCGCTGCCGGTGGCGGTGATCAGCCGGCTGATGGGGCTCGACGAGTCCGCGTGGGACCGGCTGCGGCACTGGAGCGAACACGCCTTCTCCGACGGAACCCACGGGGGCGATCAGGTGGCCGCCGCCCGCACGGAGTTCGGCGCGTTCGGAGCGGACCTCCTCGCGGAGCGGCGCCGGGCCCCGGGCGAGGACCTGATCAGCGGCCTCGTCGCGGCGGCCGACGAAGAAGGGGACGTGCCCGAGGCTCAGTTGGTGAGCCTGGTGTGCGGGCTGGTCGCCGGCGGCCACGACAGCACGATGACCATGCTCGGCAACGCGCTGCTCTACCTCCTGGGCGAACGCCGCGAGACCTGGCCCCGCATCGGCGCCGACGAGGAGGCCGCGGGGCGGGTCGCGGACCGGCTCGTCCACCTCGTCCCGCTGGGCGACGACCGGGGCAGCGCCCGCCACGCCGCCACGGACGTCGAGGTCGGCGGGGTCACGATCCCGGCCGACGCGATCGTGCTCGCCGACTGCGGGATGGCCAACCGCGACCCGGAGGTCTTCCCGCCCGCGACCCTCCACGACCTGTTCGTCCCGCTGGAGGCCCCCACGCTCTCCTTCGGAGCCGGCCCCCACTACTGCCTCGGCGCCTGGCTGGCCCGCACCGAACTCCAGCTCGCCCTGCACCGACTGGCCGCCCGCTTCCCGGACCTGCGCCTGGCCGCCCCGATGGACGCCGTCGCCTGGCGGACCGGGACGACTTCCCGCAGCCCGCGGCGGCTCGACGTCAGGTGGTAGCGCCGCTCCGGTGGGTGCCCCCGAGGGCTCGCCGCAGCACCGCGATCTGCTCGGCGGCGGCCCTGCGCGGGAGCGTGAGGCGGGGGAGCGTGCCGTCGAACCCGTGGAACGCGCCGGGCCACAGATGGAACTCCGTCGACACCCCGGCGGCGATCAGCCGGAGCGCATACTGCGCGCACTCGTCACGGAACACCTCCAGCTCCCCGACGTCGACGTACGCGGGCGGGAGCCCCGACAGGTCGGTGGCGCGGGCCGGAGCCGCGTACGGGGAGACGTCGTCACCGCCCGCCGACGGGCCGAGCAACGCGGCCCAGCCGTACAGGTTGTTGGCGCGCGGCCAGGTGACGGCCTCGGTGAACTCCTTGCTGGAATGGGTGGTGTTGCGATCGTCCAGCATCGGGCAGAGCAGCAACTGGAAGGCCAGACGCGGGCCGCCCCGGTCCCGGGCGAGCAGGGCGGTGGCGGCGGCGAGACCGCCGCCCGCGCTGATCCCGCCGACCGCGAGGCGCTCCGGGTCGATCCCGAGCGCCCCGGCCTGCTCCGCCGTCCACCGCAGTGCGCGGTAACAGTCCTCGACGGGCTCGGGGTAGGGGTGCTCGGGCGCGAGCCGGTAGTCCACCGACACCACGGTGCACCCCGCCTCCAGGACGTAACGGGAGGCCCGGGCGTCGTCCGCCTCGGGCGTGCCCAGCACCATGCCGCCGCCGTGGATCCACACCAGGCACGGAAGCGGCCGGGGGTCGGGGCCGCCCCGCCCGGGGGCCCCCCCCCCGCCCCGGGGGGGGGCCCCCCCCCCCGCGCCCCCCGGGGCACCCACCCCGGCCCGGCCCGGGGGGGGGGGGCGGCCGCGCGCGGCCGGTAGACCCTGACCCGTACCGGATCGGGGCCCGGCAGCCGATGATCCCTCACCAGGACCCCTTCGGCGGGCGGCGGGGAGCCGACGTTCGCACGGGCGGCGCGTACGGCGGGCAGCCCCTCGCGGTCCAGCCCGTCGAGGACCGTGGGCGACAGCGGTTCGGCGGCCAGCGCCGCGGCCATCTCGGGGTCCAGACGCGGGTCGTAGGGCATCGGGTGGAGCCTTTCTCCTGGCGGCGGGGGGCGTGCAGGGGCCGGAGTGGCAGGGTTGCGCCGGTCGCCGCCCGCGCACCCCGCCGCACCCCGGCCCCGCCGTCAGCCGCGGGCGACGGCGATCGAGCCTCCGAGCCGCTCACCCGCCTCGTAGACCATGTACGGCACGCCCCGGTCCGTGCCGAAGCTCGGCGCGGCGGCGCGGCCGTTCTCCGGAGCGGCGCTGCCCGAGTCGTAGAACACGCCGAGGTGGTTGCGGCGGGAGAAGTCGTTGCCGACCTCGGTGATCAGGATGTTCCCGCCGTTCTCCTTGCCGGTGTGGTAGACGACGTACGTGCTGCCGCCCCGGGTCAGCAGGTGGCCGCCGCTGATGTTGTTGACGCCGACGTCCGAGTGGCGGATCAGCGGCTGCTGCGCGAAGGTCCAGGTGCGGCCGTCCTTCGACCAACCCCAGCCGACGTCACGGCGGTTGGACTGGTTGTTGACCATGAACAGCATCACGTACCGCGCGTCGCGTGCGGGCAGGTCGTGCCGGAACACCCGTGCGTAGGACGTCTCGGTGGTGCCCGCCGGAAGCATGTCCTTGGTGAGCACGGTCCGGTCGTAGGTGAAGGTGATGCCGTCCTTCGACCGGGCGAGGCGGGTGGTGTGGTTCTCGCCGTGGAAGTAGAGCCACATCTCCTTGACGTCCTCGTTCCACAGGACGTGCGGCGAGGAGACATGGCTGACCTTGTAGTGCGGCTGCCAGTTGTTGGAGACGAGCGGATTCGCCGTGTACTCCGTGAACGGGCCCTCCAGCTTGTCACCGTACGCCAGGCAGATACCGCCGGGCGCGTCGTGCGGCGCGTAGTAGAGGTAGTAGCGGCCGAGTGGGTTCGCCAGTCGGTCGTAGACGCCCCGGATACAGGGGAAGATGATCTCGCCCGTCGGGTTGTACTTCAGCTGAGAAGGCGTCAGCAGGGGCTTCACGTAGTGGTAGTTCGGGAAGCCGCCCGGCGCTGCTGCTGCTGCTGCTGCGCCCGCCCCGGTGCCGGTGGCCATGACGCCGGCGGTGGCCGCCGTGCCCGCCACCGCACCGCGCAGGAAGATCCGGCGGCTCGGCCGGAACACACCGGATGCGGCCGGGGTGTTGTCCTCGTGCTGGGTCATGTCGTTCTCCGTCCCGTAGAGATGAGCGATCCGGAAGAGATGAGAGGTCTCGAAGGGATGACCGATCACAGATAGCTGGCGGCGGTCACGCAGAACCCGCCGAGCGCCACGGCCCAGACGTACGGCAGGGTGCGCAGCATCACCTGCTGCGGTGTCACCCCCGCGTACTGCGCGCTCCACACGGTCTGCGTGCTGGTGGGGTCCGACACCCCGAACACCTGGTTGTACGAGGTGGCCAGGCCGAGCACCGCGACGGCCGGGTAGATGCCGGCGGCGATGAGGACCCCGGCGATGCCCGCGCCGAGGCCGTAGACGTTCAGCGGCCCCCGGTAGAGGCAGAGCGGCACGAGCAGCGTGAAGACCAGGACGAACAGCACCGGGTTCTGCGGGCTGACCGCCTTGACCAGCGGTTCCAGCGACTCCACTGCACCGGGCAGCTTCACCGCGGCGAGCAGGATGCCGATGGCGATGAACAGCACGATCGGGGCCGCCGCGACCTCGAACGAGCCGTACAGTGTGCGCAGCAGACGCTTGTTCATCTCGCGCGGCCGGGTGGTCGTGACCAGCGCGAACAGGACACCGGCCAGCATCGACGGCAGGATCGCCACCTCGAAGCCGAGGGCCAGGACCAGCGGGACGACCGGGGTGAGCAGCGCGTACCACGGTGCGTCGCCCAACTGCTTGCGACGCGAAACGGGCTTGGCCGAGGCTGACTTGAGTGACCAGGCGTGCTCGACGCCCCGCCTGCGCGTCTCGATGAGGACGAACAGGACGGCGGCGGCCAGCGCGAACGGGAACAGCTTGAGCATGAAGCCGCGCACGGTCTCCACGGGCAGCTCCAGCGCGGTGGAGAAGAACTGCCAGATGGGCAGCTCGAAGGGCATGCCGGCGGCGATGCCCATCAGGATCGTCCCGGCGGCGGTGACCTTGGGGATGCCCACGGCGATCATGGCGGGGATGCCGATGATCCCGGCGAGCATCGCCGCGGGGGCCGAGCCGGTGACCGTGCCGACCAGGGTGGAGACGGCGAGGACGCCGAGGGCGACCACCACCGGCCGGTCCCCGCCGAACTCGACGATCTTGCGCACCAGGGTGCCCGCGATACCGGTCTCGTCCAGCAGCTTGCCCAGCCAGGAGCCGAGCAGGATCGCGATCATCGTGGCGGCGAGGGCCGGAGCGCCCGCCTGGATCACCGTGTCCAGCACGCTGTTCTCGCCGGTCAGCGGGGCGCCCGCGACGAACGCGATGACGACGGCCAGGATGACCAGTGCGAAGGCGGTGGGCAGTTTGCGGGTGAGCATCGCGGCGACACCGGCCGCCATGACAAGAAGGATGACGACGCCCATGGCGTTACTTCTCTCTTCCGTACGAGGATCCGGTCGCGGACCCGTGCTGCGGCTCGGCCGCGGTGGCCAGGGCGGCGGTCAGCAGGAGCGGACTGCGGCCCAGGCCGCAGGCGACGCGGGCGTGGGCATGGGCGGCGATCTCGTCGGCGCCCGCGACATGGCCGTACAGCGTGTGCCGGCCGGCGCGCAGCACCACATGGTTCAGGGCCTGCTTCAGCGTCTTCTTGGCCGGACCGTGGTGCAGCCGCTCGTGCACCGCCTCGTGCGCGATCGCCGCGGCCCGCACCGAACCGGCCGGATACCACTCCCGCCAGCCGAGCAGGTCGATCAGCTCTTCGGCGAGCGCCAGCGTGTCGGTGAACAGCTCGACGGTCGGCACGGGCCGCGAGGTGTAGCGGGCCAACAGACCCTTCGTGAGCCCCCCGTCGCTCTCCACGATCCGGGCCGTCGCGGGCACCGGCGGGAGCGCCGCGCCGAACGCGTCGGCCGTACGGGCCCAGTGGCGCAGCAGCTCCGGGTCGCGCCCCTCGTGCGTCGGAGTGTTGGCGAGCAGCCGTACGCCGAACGCGACGTCGTCCTCCGCCTCCAGCTCCCGGACGGCCGCCAGCGCCGCCCGGTCCAGCAGCGCGGCGCTCATGTCCGCACCTCCACCACGGCGACGACCGGTTCGTCGGCGGCACGGGCGCGCAGCTCGCTGCGGGCGAGGGCCAGCAGCGGGTCCGGGTCGATCACCCCGGACAGGTCCGCGATCCGCGAGCCGAGCAGCAGCCGTAGCGCCGGGGCGCGGACGCCGCCGTCCCCGTACGACGTGGCCTCCTTCACCAGCCCCGCCAGGACCTCCGGCGCCTGCCCCACGGTCGTCGTCTCCACCCGGGCGTCCGGCGCGTGCAGCCGGACGACGCCGTCCGCGTCCACGACCCGCACCGGGTGCCGGTCCGCCCGGAAACGGCGGTGCACCTCGGTGCCGTACACGGTGTGGGCCGGTGTGCCCGCGAGGACCCGCACCGAGGCCGGGTCGGTCCGCAGGCTGTCCGCGGCGGCGCGCAGCCGGTCCGCCTCGTCGGCCCGGTGGGCGCGGTCCTGGGTGCGCAGCTCGGTGGCCCCGGTCGCCACCGCCCGTACGGTGCTGGTCTGCGGGTCGACCGTGACCTCGACCTCCACCCCGTCGGCGGCGGCCCCCTGGGCGATCACGGCGGCCTCCGCCTCCGCGCGTACGGCGAGGATCTGCTCCTGGCCGGCCCCCGGGATGATCCGTTCGACCTGCTCCCGGATGAGGGCGAGCGCCACGCCGATGGGGCTGATCACCTCGTTGTGCTGGGCGATCCGGCCCTCCTGGCCGGTGACGGCCGCCAGATGCGGGGTCACGGAGGCCGCACCGCCGCCCCCGCCGACGAGCAGCGCGGTGTCCTTGTCCAGCCGGTAGTCCCGCATCATCGTCTCGACCACGGACTTCACCTGATCGGTGCCCGCGTCCAGGAGCTTCGTCGCCGCCGTGACGACATCGGTGCCGAGGGCGGCTGCCAGCGGGGCGATCGCGGCCTTCGCCACGGCCGGGTCGCAGCGGGCGAAGTCCCCCTCCGGCACCCGGCCCAGCGCGTTCGCCGCACAGGTCATGGTGACCGCGAAGCGGCCCCCGGCGGCGTCCAGCACCGCGTAGTCGGCCGGGTCGTCCGCCATCGGCCGGATCGTGGTGAGCATCGCGCCCTCCAGGTCCTCGGGGCGCGCGAAACAGGCGTACGGCAGCCCGGCGATGTGCGCGCTGCGCGGCCCCACGCCGACGACCTTTCCGCCGTCGACCCGGACCATCGAACCGCCGCCGACACCCACGGTCCGCACGTCGAGCGCCGAAAGATACGACGTCCGGCCGAGCATCGTCGCGTGCCGGACGGCGACCTTGCCGCGCCGCACCACGCTGATGTCCGTGGACGTGCCCCCGGTCTCCAGGAACAGGCCCTCGCTGATGCGCTCCTGCATCAGCGCCCCGGCGACGCCCGCCGCCGGTCCGGACAGCACCGTCAGCAGCGGTCTGCGCCGCATCTCGTCCAGCGACATCACCCCGCCGTCGCACCGCATCACCATCAGCGGCGCGGTCACGCCCGCCTTGGTGATGGAGGCGTCGACCAGGTCGGCGGTGGCGAGCATGCGCGGCAGGATCGCCGCGTTCACCACGGCGGTGCGGGTCCGCTTGTGGAGCCCGTACAGCGAGGTGATGTCGTGCGCGGCGGTCGTCGGCAGCCCCCGTTCCCGGGCGGCGGCCGCGACCGCGTCCTCGCCCTCGGGCCGGTCGACGCTGAACGGCTGGCTGGCGACGACGACTTCGGCGCCCTCGCGGACGACGGCGTCGAGCGCGGCGTTGACGGCCGGTGCGTCGTCGGGATCGGCGACATGCCCGTAGGCGAGCGGCAGCCGCTTGCCCGGGGTCAGCTCCAGCTTGCGGAACGCGGCCAGCCGGCGGGTGAGCGTACCGCCGGGACCTGCGCCGATGCCGATCAGTCCGACGGTGGCGACGTCGCCCTCCAGCAGGGCGTTGGTAGCCTGTGTGGTGCCGTGGGCGAGGAACGTCACGTCCTCGGGCGTGTGGCCGGTCTGCTCCAGCAGACGGTCGAGAGCCTCGACGATGCCGTGGGCGACGCCGTCCTCGTGATGGTGGCTCGTCGGCACCTTCACCTGCCCCAGCAGGTTCAGGGTCGTGGCGTCTACGGCCACGGCGTCGGTGAAGGTTCCGCCCACGTCGATGCCGACGCGGATGCGGTGGGTGTTCATGGCTGGGCACCTCCTTGTGCGGGTGGCAGGGCGAGGGCGGCAGGTCCGGACGCTCGGAAGAGGTCCGGGGCCTGGGGCCGGGCGGGTACAGGTGGAGCTGCGCCCGCCCGGCGCTCCGCGCTCACCCCTGGGGGGCCGTGCGGTGAAGCGGGTGTGGGTGGTGCGGTGAAGCGGGTGATGCGTCGTTCGCGCGTGTCTCTCGCGCGGACGGGGTCAGTAGCCGCGTACGTCCGGCCAGTGGCGCTGCACGCCGTCCCGCTCCAGCAGCGCGGCGAACGCCTCGAACCGCTTGTCCTCGGCCTGGACCCGGTGCGGTTCCACGCTCTCGGCGACACAGTGCGCGGCCAGGGCCCCGGCGACCTCGCCGATGTTCCATTCCACCGGGTGGAGCCGGTAGCAGCCGTTGGTGATGTGCGTCGTGCCGATGTTCTTGCCGGCCGGCAGCAGGTTGCGGACACGGCGCGGGAGGAGCGCGCCGAGCGGGATCTCGAACGGTACCGAACCGATGTCGACGTAGTTGTCGCCGCCGGTCGAAGGGTGCAGATCGATGCGGTAGTTGCCGACGCCGACCGAGTCCCGGTAGCGGGTGCCGCCGTAGGGGCCGACGATGTCGATCGACACGTCGTGCTCGGTGACCGTGGTGACGGCCTTGATCCGGCGCGACTCGCGTACGTAGGGGGCCTTGGCGAGACCGTCCGGGGTGCCGGTGACGTCCGGGCGCAGCCGCAGACCGGGGAAGCCCGTTCCGCCGTCGGCACGCGGGGCCTCGGTCTGGAGCCAGTACAGGACGGACAGAGACAGCTGGCGGGCCTCGGCGAGTGCGGCGGCCGAGGTCTCCTCGCCGCCGCCGATCAGCGGCTTCAACCAGTAGTCGTTCAACGGCCAGTTGACCAATGTGATGTCGGAGTCGAACGCCCCGGGCCGGTGCAGCTTGCGGGCCAGGATCCGGCGGAAGCCGAACAGCTCCTTGTCGCCCGCGTCGGCCGACTGGTCGGCGTTGACGTCCAGCGGATCCAGCTCCGGGTTGGGCACGAAGGTGCGCGGGACGGCCTCTAGGCTGCGCGGGTCGGGCGCGAGGAAGCCGAGCAGCGGACCCGGCCAGAAGTCCGGCTGATAAGTGCGCCAGAAGTCGTAGTCGGCGGGGCGCTCGATGGTGTGGTCCTCGCCCTCGTGGTGCGAGAGCGCGAAACACACCGTGATCCCCTGCTGGTTGAGGGGCTGGGCCTCCTCCGGCGCGTGCGGCTCGTCGAACTCGCTCCGCGCCTCGGCGCCGATCACGTGCTCCACGCCCGCGAGTTCGAGCAGTTCCCCGGTCTCGGTGGCGTCGATGACGTAACGGGCGCTGATCGTCAGGCGGTTGCCGCCGCGCAGGTCGGCCAGGGTCACCGACCGTACGGTGTCGTCGTCGCCCGCCTCGGCGGCCACCGGCCGGTGCTCGGTGAGCAGGGTGAGCAGGCCCGAGGAGCGGTACGGTGCGATCATGGCCTCCATGACCGCGAGCGCCACCCGCGGCTCGTGGCACAGCTTGCTGACGCGGCCCGCGCCCGGGTTGAGATTGCGCAGCGCCAGCGCCTCGGAACGCATCGGGTACCACTGGCGGTAGTAGTCCCGGATGGAGTCGCGCAGCGTGCGGTACGAGGCGGTGGTGCCGAACTCCTCGACCCACGGGTGCTCGTCCGGCGGGACCGCCTGCGAGGTGAGCTGGCCGCCGATCCAGTCCGTCTCCTCGGTGAGGACGACGGTGCGCCCCGCCCGGCAGGCGGCGAGGGCGGCGGCCACGCCGCCGAGTCCGGCGCCCACGATGAGGATGTCGGGTTCGGATGTCACGGTTCTCCTTGAAGTGCTGGGTGTACGTGGTGCGTTGACGGCCCTCTCCCCAGGGCCGGGTCGAAGACGGGCAGAGGAGTTCAGGGGTGTACAGGTGCCGGGCCGGCCGTCGAGCCGGGCCGGAAGGCGCAGGCCACCAGGGGCTCCGTCGCCTCCTCTCCGGCCACCAGCGCGGCGAGCATCCGCACGGCGGCCGCGCCCAGTTGGGGCCGGGGGACGTCGAATCCGGTGGGCACGGGCCCGTCCGCCAGGTCGGGCGGGGGGCTGCCGAGCAGGGCGAGCGAGGCGTCGCGCGGGCAGTCGATGCCGACGAAGTGCGCGGCACCGTGCAGGGCACGCCAGGCGTCGCCGGTGTCGGTCTCCTCCGCGACGAACGCGGTCACGCCCTCGTCGAGCCAGCCGCGCAGCCGCTCGGCGGTCAGATCGCGCTCGGGGTCGGCGGAGCGGAAGACGGTGGCCGGGCCGCCGGGCAGTCCCGCCTCCTCCAGGCCCTTGAGGAAGCCGTGTTCACGGTCGGTGGAGGCGGGGGCCTCGTCGTCCTCGCGGACGAGCACGATGCGCCGGTGGCCGAGGGCGGCGAGGTGCGCGACGACCTCCTGGCTCGCGCTGATGTAGTCCGCGCCGACCCAGGCCAGCCCCTCCAGCTCGTCGCGGCGGCCGAGGTGGACCACGGGGAAGCCGTCGGCGACCAGCCGCAGCAGCTCGCCGGCGGGGGCGTGGCGTCCGAGGAACAGGCAGCCGTCGGCGAGCCGCACCCGGTTGAGGGCGTTCGGACCGGCGGCCCCCGCGCCGCCGGTGCTGGAACCGGTGAAGAGCACCAGGTCGTAGCCGCGGGCCGCGGCCTCCTGCTCGACGCCGACCAGGAACGGGTAGTACGAGTGCTGGACGTCGGTGGGGAAGGTGGACGTGAAGCTGAAGACCCCGAGCAGATTGTTCCGCGCGGCGGCGAGCCTGCTGGCGGCCGGATCCGGCACATAGCCCAGGTCCCGTACCGCGTCGAGCACCTTCTGCCGGGTCTCCTCGGAGATCGTGACGCCCTGCTTCCGGGCCCCCAGCACCAGCGACACGGTGGCCTGCGAGACCCCGGCGAGCCGGGCGACCTCGGCCTGGCGCGGCCGGGACGTACGGCCCGCGGGGGCGGGAGCACGGCCCGGCCGGGACCGCTTCCTGGGTTCTTCCACGGTGTTCCTCCGGATCACTAATGCGTATTAGTAATGCGCATTAGTGAGTAACTGTGAACCTCCGTCCCGATGGGGTCAAGGGATCGCGCAAGACTTCTTTCGGCCGTGTGGGTGCGGGGCCCCGCATACGCCGGACCCCGCGGAGCTCATGAGCGAAGGGAGCTCACCAGTCGTGCACGGTCCCGTCGTGGAGCCGGTTGACCGGCAGGTACGCGGGCGCGTACGGGTGGGCGGCGGCCAGCTCCTCGTCCAGCTCCACGCCGATGCCGGGCGCCTCGCCCGGGTGCAGGTGGCCATCGGTGAAGGTGTAGGCGTGCCGGAACACCTCGTCGGTGAGCGGGGTGTGGCCGGAGAACTCCTGGATGCCGAAGTTGTGCACGGCCAGGTCCAGGTGGACGGCGGCGGCCATCCCGACCGGGGAGATGTCCTCGGGGCCGTGGATCGCGCTCTTGATCTGGTACTGCGCGGCGAAGTCGAAGAGCTTCCGCAGCGGGGTGACCCCGCCGAAGTGGGTCACCGCCGAGCGCACGTAGTCGATCAACTGCTCGGTGATCAGGGCCTGGTAGTCGTACACCGTGTTGAACACCTCGCCCACGGCCAGCGGCGTGGTCGTGGACCGGCGGACCAGACGCAGGGCCTCCTGGTTCTCGGCCGGGGTGCAGTCCTCCAGCCAGAACGGCCGGTAGGGCTCCAGGTCCCTGCCGAGCCGGGCGGCCTGGATCGGGGTGAGCCGGTGGTGGGAGTCGTGGAGCAGCGGCAGTTCGGGGCCGAACTCCGCGCGCACCGCCTCGAACACGGCCGGCACATGGCGCAGGTACGCGGCCGTGTCCCAGTCCTCCACCAGGGGGCGGGCCTGCTGGTGGAGGACCGGCGCGCCGGTGTCGTCGGTGTCGGAGACCCCGTACACGGCCTTGAGCCCGGGGATGCCGGACTGGATGCGGACGGCGGGGTAGCCCTCGGCGAGCCGGGCCCGTACGGAGTCGAGCAGTTCGGGGATGTCCCGGCCGTTGGCGTGACCGTATGTCCCGATCCGCTCCCGGCTCGCACCGCCCAGGAGCTGGTACAGCGGCAGCCCGGCGGCCTTCGCCTTGATGTCCCAGAGCGCCACGTCGACGGCGGCGATGGCGGCCATCGTCACCGGGCCGCGCCGCCAGTACGCGCCCCGGTACAGCGACTGCCAGGTGTCCTCGATGCGATGGGGGTCGAGCCCGGTCAGCAGCGGGGCGACATGGTCGGCCAGGTAGCTGACGACCGCCAACTCCCTCCCGTTCAGGGTCGCGTCGCCGAGGCCGGTGAGCCCTTCGTCGGTTGTCAGCTTCAGGGTGACGAAGTTGCGGCCGGGGCTGGTGACGACGACCTTCGCGTCGACGATCTTCATGCGTGTGTGCTCTTTCCGCGGGTGGGGGTCGGAGGTCGGGGGAGTGGAAGGTTCAGCCCTTGGAGGCGCCGGAGGTCAATCCGGCCACCAGATACTTCTGGCCGAGGACGGCGGCCAGGACCACGGGCACGGTGATGAGGGAGGCGGCTGCCATCAGGCCGCCCCAGTCCGTGCTCGCGTAGGAGATGAAGTTGAACAGCGTGACCGGCACGGTCTGGGTCCGGTCGTCGGAGAAGACCAGCGCGAACATGAAGTTGTTCCAGCTGAAGACGAAGGCCAGCAGCGACGCGGTCGCGGTTCCCGGTGCGGCCAGCGGCAGCGAGATCCGCCAGAACGCGCCGAAGGCGCTCAGTCCGTCGGTACGGGCGGCCTCCTCCAGCTCGACCGGCAGCCCGGCGAAGAAGCTGATCATGATCCACATGATCAGCGGGACCGAGACGAACATATGGCTGAGGACGAGCACCGTGTAGGAGCCGACCAGGCCCATCCGTGCGAACAGGTAGTACCAGGGCACCAGCAGCGAGATCGCCGGGACGATGCGCGCGACCAGGATCACGGAGCCGGTGCGGTGCATGGAGAACCGGCCCACCGCCCAGGCCGCCGGTACCGCGATCACTGCGGAGAGGAGCGTCGAAACCACCCCGACCAGCAGGGAGTTGCCCATCGAGCGCACGATCTGTCCGGCCTCGACGACGGCCCGGAAGTTGTCCAGCGTGGGTGTGAACCAGAGCCCGACCGAGGGATCGGTGACCTGCACATTGGTCTTGAAGGCGGCGGCGAACATCCACACCACCGGCAGCGCGAAGACCAGTGTCACGACGGTGATGGCGACGCCGCGCAGCCAGGAACCGTACCGGCGGCCGCGCCCGGTCCGCGCGGGGGAGAGGGTGGCACTCATGCGTTCTTCCTTCCGCCCCGGCGGCGCAGCAGCACCACGACACCGATGATGAACAGCGTGAACAGGACCAGGACGGCGGCGGCCAGGCCGTACTCCTGGTAGTCGAAGGTGAGCCCGTAGGCGTAGACGTTGAGGGTCTCCACCTCGAAGTCCGAACCGCCGCCCGCGCCCTTGGTGGCGTAGAGGATGTCGAAGGTCTTCAGCGCGTCGACGGCGCGCAGCACCAGGGCGGTGGCGAGCGTCGGCCCGAGCATCGGCAGGACGACGTACCGGAACCGCTGCCAGGCGTTGGCCCCGTCCACCAGCGCGGCTTCCTCCGGCTCCTCGGGGAGCGTGGTCAGTCCGGCGAGGAGCAGCAGCGTCATCATCGGCGTCCACTGCCACACGTCGATCAGCATCAGCGTCGGCAGCGACTGCCCGACCGAGCCCAGGAACTCCTGCCGGGGCGCGCCGACCGCCTCCAGCAGGTGGTTGGCGATGCCGTTGGTGGGGTCGAGGATCAGCAGCCACAGGATGCCGATCGCGACCGGCGTGGCGAGCAGCGGGATGATGAGCACGGTCCGCACCCAGCGCATCCCCCGGAACGGCTTGCGCATCAGCATCGCCAGGGCGAGCCCGAGCACCGTCTCCAGCACCACCGCGCCGACCGTGAAGACCAGGGTGCGGCGGGCCGCGGGCCAGAACCGGCGGGTGTCGCCCAGGGCGTCACCGAAGTTGCGCAGCCCGATGTGGGCGCTGTCGGCGTTCACCGCACCGAAGGCGTCGGTGAGGCTGAGGTTCAGCGTGAAGACCAGCGGAAAGACGATCATCAGGCCGACGAAGAGCACGGCCGGGGCGAGCATCGCCCACTTGAGCCGCCGGTTGGCCTGCTCGAAGGTCCGCTGCCGCCGTCCTGCCCCACGCGGCGTCGGGCCCGGTGTGCGGGTGGTGGCGCTCCGGGCGGCCGTTGCGACCCCGCCGGCCCCTGTGGTCTCCATGGCGGGCATCAGGACTCCTTGTGACGGTTGTCGCGTACGAGGAAATCGGCGAACTCCGCGTCCGCGTCGCGCACGACCGGCCGCACGGACTGGCCGAGGATGCCCGCGACCAGCGGGCGGCCGACGATGTCCCGGGCCCGGCCGACCTGGAGGACGCGCGGCCGGTCGTAGCCCACGCCGCGCTCCGCGTTGAGCCGCATGGCCTCGGCCAGCTCCGGCGGGAAGGCGGACAGCGCCTTCGGGTCGGCCCACACCGAGGAGCGGGCGCCGGGTATGCCGTCCTTCTGGAGCGCGGCCGACATCTCGGGACCGGCCGCCCAGCGGATGAACTCCCAGGCGTCGTCGCGCAGTCGGGAGAAGGTGTTGATGCCGAGGCTCCAGGACGGGATGTTGTGCGGCTTCGCCCCGGCCGGCCCGGCCGGGAAGGGCGCGAAGCCCACGGTCTCGCGTACCCGCGACACCTTCGGGTCGAGGAAGCTGCTGTAGATCGCGTCGGCGTCGACGAAGAAGGCGGCCTTGCCCTGCGCGAAGATGGGCATGGCCTGTTCGAGGCTCATGTTCGTCGCCCCGGGCGGCCCGGAGCCGGCGAGCAGACGGCCGTAGAACTCGTAGGCGGCGACGGACTCCGGGCTGCCGATGCCGGACTTCCCGTCCACGACGAAGTCCCCGCCGTACGAGTAGAGGAAGCTCGACCACTGGGAGACCGCGCCGCTGCGCTGGCCCCGGCCGACGTACCCGTAGAAGCCGTCCTTCCGCCGGGTCAGCTCCCGCGCGCCCTCCATCAGCGCCTCCAGGGTGCGAGGCGGCCCGCCCAGGTCCGCCACCAGGTTCTTGCGGTAGTAGAGGGCGGGGCGCTCGGTCACCACCGGGACGCTCAGCACCTTCCCGGCCGTGACCGACGCCTGGCGCGGGGCCTCCTGGAAGTCGTCCCAGGCGAACCGGGCGTCATTCGCGACGCGGTCGCTGAGGTCGGCGAGCCAGCCGTTGTGGCCGAACAGCAACTGTTCCTGGAGCGCGCGGACCATCATCACGTCGACGTCGGTGCCCGAGGCGTTCAGCTTCACGTTGTAGCTGCTGGCGAGCTGGTCGGCGGTGAGCAGGGTCATCGAGACCCGGCGCCCGATCCGCTCCTCGAACTCCACGGTGCGGCGCTTGACCGCCTGGGACCAGACGTGGTTGATCGCCATGATCCGCAACGGTGCGTCGGCCGAGGGCTTGCCGCCCCCGCTCGAACAGGCGCTCAGCGCGCCCGCCCCGGCGGCCGCCGCGGCGAGCCTGCCGAAGGCACGCCGGCTCAGGGGCTGGCTGCTCGTGGACATCCTCGTCCTCGTTTCTCTGCGGTACGTACGGGTCGCGGGCTGTGTACGGATGGCGGGCGGGCCCTGCCGACCCGGCGGGACCGGGCTGGTCCAACCTGGTCCAACTGGTAGGACCAGTTGGTCTACGCGGGACCGTAACAGCAGGGAAACCTCCCGGACCAGACCCTGAAGCCAAGATTCCACGGACCGGACGGATCAATTCCGGCGCGGTCGACGGATGGGGAGGACCGGGCGTGGAGGACCGGGCGGGGAGGACCGAGCGGGCGCATTCCGCCTGGGCCCGGGTTCGGCGGGGGCTACCGCCCCGGAGGCGTCCGGCGGCCCTCGGCCTGATCCAGCAGTGTCTCGATGTGGTTGCGCGCCATCGTGTCGACCTGGACGTCGAGATCCGCCCCGTACGTCCGCAGGCCCAGCATCAGGTGCTCCCGCATCCGCGCGCACGCGAGGTCCACGTCCCGCGCCTCGACCGCCTCGAAGATCTCCGGGTGGTGCGGTACGCCGGGCTCGCCGATCGACGGGTCGGAGTTCGAGCGGAGCATCATCTCGAACATCATCCCGCTGATCGAGGAGAGCATGATCCGCAGCACCGGGTTCTTGCTGGCCACGGCGATGGCGTCGTGGAACTCCATGTCCGCCTGGGCCTTGACCACGACGTCGGTCGCCGACTCCAGGGCGTCCCGGGCGGTCCGCATCGCCGCGATGTCCTCGTCCGTGGCCCGCTCGGTCGCCAGCCGGACCATCTCGACCTCCAGCGGGATCCGCGCCTCGATCAGCTGCCGCACGGTGGGCCGCCCCGCCCGGTACAGCGCGTCGTACCCCCGGGCCTGTCCCGAGGACTGCTCCTGGACGAAGGAGCCGCGCCCCGGGGCGACTTCGATCAGATGCTGGGCCTCCAGCCGCCGCAGCACCTCGCGCACGACGTTCCTGCTGGCCCCGAACTGGGCGGCCAGCTCCCGCTCGGAGGGGAGCTTCGTCCCGACGGCGATCCGGCCGGAGCGGATGTCGTGCTCCAGCTCACGGGCGATGCGCTCCGTCAGGAGCCCGCGCCGGGCGGGGTCCGCGACCGGACCCGGCCGCGCGGACCCCGACGGGGAGGAGGGGGCGGACGGCTGCATGATCGCAGGGTACAGGCCGGTCGGGCCCCGCACCCGGCCCCCCGGCGGGGCCGACGCCCACGGCTACGGCACGGGCTGCTGCTGGGTGACGCAGTGGATGCCGCCGCCCCCCCGTGCCGAGGCGGTCGATGTTCAGCTGCTCGACGACCCGGTCGGGGTGGAGGCGGGCCAGCAGGGTCTTCGCCGCCGCGTCCGCGCGGGAGTCGCCGAAGTGGGCGCAGATGACGGCGTCGTTGCACGGGTAGTAGTTCGCGTACTAGGCGAGGAAGTCCGGGTGGCCGGAGCGGATCCTCTCGTAGTCCGAGCCCTGGAGCCGCGTCACCTCCATCGGCCCGCCCTGTGCGGTCGTCGAACCGGTGAGGATGCGGTGCTGCTGCCGGGCGTCCTCGGCGTAGGCGTCGTCGTCCGTCGCGAGAGGCATCTGGACGAGGGCCTCGCCCGGGGCCAGGAAGCGTGATGTGGCGTCGACGTGGTCGTCGGTGATGTCCTGGCCGCGGACGCCGTCGAACCAGATGACCTTGGACGCGCCGTACGCGTCGCACACCCGGCCGCCAGCTCGCTCTCCGGCTTGCCGGGGTTGCGGTTGCGGTTGAGCAGACTGCTCCGGGTCGCCATGAGGGTTCCCGCGCCGTCCTGCTCGATGGCGCCTCCCTCACCGACGAAGTCGGTGTGACGGAAGGGGACGCCGGTGTACGCGGCGACCCGTTCGGCGACCCGGGCGTCCTTGCCGTGGGCCTGCTTCCCGCCCCAGCCGTTGAAATTGAGTCCCACCGCGTCGAGCCCGCCGGCCCCGTCGGTGCGGAACACCGGGCCGGAGTCGCGCATCCAGCAGTCGTCCACGGGGATGGACGTGATGACGGTCACCGAACTGCCGCACAGGGAACGCGCCTTGGCCGCGCTCGCGGAGTGGTCTTGCCGGAACCCGACTCGCCCACGAGCGCGACGGTCTCGCCCGCGGCGACGGTCAGGTCGACGCCGTCGAGAACCCGCCGGGCGGTGCCGGGCAGCGTGATCCGCAGCCCTTGGACGTCGAGTACGTACGGGGCTGTCATGGGGTCCTCCTGGCGACACGGTCGGCCCAGCGCTCGCCGACCACGTTGAAGGCGACGACGGTCAGCACGATCAGGACGCACGGCAGTACGGCGGACAGGGGGTACCCGTGCTGGACGGCGGTCTGCCCGTCGAAGACCATGCGGCCCCAGTCGGGGGGTCACCGGCGAGGGCGACGACTTACACCAACTTCTACGTGGCCAACGACTCGGTCTTCATGCCCCGGTTCGGCGACCGCAAGGCCGACGACAGGGCCCGGGGAATCCTTCAGGAGCAGTTCCCCGACCGCGACATCGTGCCGGTTGTGATCGACACCGTCGCCTCCGGGGGCGGTGGCATCCACTGCGCCACGCACGACCAGCCCGGCAAGCCGGTCGATTAGCAGTGGGAATCGTTATCGAATCCAGGTATCGAAATGGTCTGATTGCCCATGCGTGTCCTTCGTGGCAGCCTTGTTTGCGGGGGTAGAAAGAAGATGACTTTTCTGTTGCTGCCGTCTTCCACCGGGCGGTGGCCCGAGAATGTGGAGATGGACAGCGTGGTGGCATCCCTGCAGCACCAGCCTCATCCCGGACACGAACATGCGCACGGCGAAGGCTGTGGGCACGTGGCGGTCCCTCACGACGATCACGTCGATTATGCGCACGACGGTCATCTGCACCGTGAGCATGAAGGTCACGTGGACGAGTGCGAGGCCGCTGAGCATCACGAGCATGCCGGTCACGACCATGCCCACGGTGAGAGTTGCGGGCATGTGGCGGTCCCTCACGGTGACCACTTGGACTATGTGCACGACGGTCACCGCCATGCCGCCCACCAAGGCCACTGGGATGACCACTGACTCTTTGTCCGGGTCGGTCAAATGGAGAATTGGGGGGGGGGGGGGGGGGGGGGGGGGTGGACTTTTTTTTGTTGGTGGTTTTTTTTTTTTTTTATGAGAAGGCCCGCCCGCG